>NZ_JAUJFI010000062.1 GCF_030849505.1 Azospirillum isscasi
AAGCTTTCGAAACTGAAGTCTCTTACTGCTTGACCGAGATGCTCAAGCGACCCGCGATGCCGGTCCCCTCCGGAACCGACCCGCGGCCAACGGTCCATGCCGCCGCCTGCGCATCCCTTCTCACAACACGGTATCAACGATGTCAATGATCCCGCAGTCCTGAAGGACCGCTGCCCGTCTCGCGCTGCGCTGCCGGTGTCCGGTGCGGCGCGTCGGGGCGCTCTGTCTAGAAGCTTCGACTTGCTCTGTCAAGCCTTTGTTTTCACGCCGGCTGAACTTTACTTCGTCTCGACTTCGGCATCTCTGCCGTTTCCCTGCCGCCCGTCCCGCTTCTCAGCGGCCCCGGCGTCGTGGGAGCCGGGTTATAGGCGGGTCGGCCAAGCCCGGCAAGCGCTTTTTTCACCCCCGTGCGTTTTTTCCGCTGCACCGCATCAAGAGCCCAGAAGGACGGTCATCGCCCCCTCGATCAGCCGCCGGGCGTTGGCGAACAGGGTCGCCATCTGAAGAGTGACGAGGAAGGCCAGCGCGTAGACGATGCCCGGCTGCGCCTCCTGCCAATGGAGGAAGCGGCGGGTCAGCCGCTCCGGCACCGGGACGGCCAGGACCGCCGCCATGATGAGGACGCCGACCACCCCGCCCGCCAGGATGTCCGTGGGAAAGTGAAGGCCGAGATAGACGCGCGGCAGTCCGATCACCACCAGCGTCCACAGGAAGGCGAAGGCCCCGACCAGCCGGTTCGACCACCACAGGGCCGTGGCCAATGCGAAGAACAGCACGGCGTGGTCGCTGGGAAAGGAACTCCATCCGTCCACCGCCCAGGCGTTCACATCATAAGGGACGACGAAGCCCAGGTCCGGATCGTGCACCGGGCGCAGGCGCATCGGCAGGAAATTCTGCATCCCGCGCCCGATGGCAATGGCGAGCAGCGCCCCGGCGATGGTCCGCACCGCGTAGAGGTCCGGCCCGATCAGCCGCCCGCTGCGCCGGGTCCAGCACCACCACAGCAGGGCCATCAGCACGCCGCCCTTCAGCAGGTCGCTCTGGGCGATCACATAGATGGTCTTGTCCGCCGCCATGCTGGCGCGGCTGTAGCCGTTCAGCCAGCCGATGATGACGAGATCGAATGCCGTGGTCACGTCGCCTCCCCCTTCCCGCCAGGCCAGTCAGCCATCGGAGGAGAGGAACGGACGCGCAAGCCCTGCGGGCGCGGGGTATCGGGCTTACCCCGAAGCGTCAGCGCCGCTCGAACACGCTGTCGCCGCCCGCCGCGCCGAACAGCACGACGTCGTAGGGGTCCTTCACCCCCGTCTCCATGCCGGGCGAACCCTGCGGCATGCCGGGAACGGCGAGGCCCACCGCCGCCGGGCGCTCGCGCAGCAGCCGCTGCACGCTGTCGGCGGGCACATGGCCCTCCAGGGCGTAACCGCCGACCAGGGCGGTGTGGCAGGACTGAAGCCGCGCCGGCACGCCCAGCCGCAGCTTCACCGGCTCCACATCCTCCACCTCGTGCACGGTCACCGGGAAGCCGGCGGCCCGCATGTGGTCCACCCAGCCGCCGCAGCAGCCGCAGGTGGGCGACTTCCACACCGTCACCTCCGGCTTGGCCGAGGCGGCGGAAGCCGAAGCGGGAAGCGTGCCGACCATGCTGCGCGCCGCGATGGCCAGCGCGCCCACCGTCAGGCTGGCCCCCATGGCCGTAAGAAACAGTCGCCGATCCAACATTTCCGACACTCACTCCACAGCCTTGCGGAAAGATGGCGCAGGGCCATCCCGTTTCAACGCAATTTGCCGCCCCAAGCCCGCGCCCGCTTTGATCGTGGTCAAACGGCTCGCCACGGACCATGGGTTGAGAAAAGGACGAAAATCATTCCATAAGGACAACGAACCCGTTGCACAGGTGGAGTTGCATCGGTTAGGGCTGAATGACAGCAATCCGCGTGGCAAACCCTGCCCGGCACCGCCGGGAAACCGCCGGGGAACCGGTTGTTGGCCGAAAACGGACGGGCAGGACGGGCAGGACGGGCGGAGCGCGCAGCATGGGAACCGACCTTCTGTTCGCAGACGACGATCTGCCGCCGCCGCCCGAGGACGGGGCGGAGCCGTGGGTCGTGCTGATCGCGGACGACGATCCGGAGGTTCACGCGGTCACCCGGCTGGCGCTGGGCGGGCTTCGCTACAAGGGGCGGCGCCTGTCGCTGATCAGCGCCCTGTCGGCGGGCGAGGCGGCGGCCATCCTGGGCTGCACCCCCCACGTCTCCATCATCCTGCTGGACGTGGTGATGGAGACGGAGGACGCCGGGCTGCGGCTGGTCCGCACCATCCGCGAGGATCTGAACAACCACGCCATCCGCATCATCCTGCGCACCGGCCAGCCCGGCCAGGCGCCGGAGGAGGACGTGGTCCTCGCCTACGACATCAACGACTACAAATCCAAGGCGGAGCTGACGGCGAAGAAGCTGTTCACCTCCGTCATCGCGGCCCTGCGCGCCTACGCCGACATCGTGGCGCTGGACACCAACCGCCGCGGGCTCCAGCAGATCATCCACTCCACCGACCGGCTGTTCGAGCTGCGCTCCATGCAGCAGTTCGCGGCGGGGGTGCTGACCCAGCTTTCCGCCTTCCTGCGGGTGAAGCCCGACGCCATCCTGTGCGCCCAGCGCGGCGCCACCGGCCATCCCCTGGCGGACGGCGCCTTTTACGTGCTGGCCGGGGCCGGCTGCTACGCCGAGGCGGCGGGGCAGACGGCGTCGCCGAGCGGAGCCGTCATCCCGCCGGACCTCGCCGGGCGCATCACCGAAGCCTTCCACAGCCGCCAGAGCCATTACGGCCCCAACGAGACGACCCTGTTCATCCGCGTGCCGGACGGGCACGAGGTGGCCGCCTGGATCCACACCGACCGGCCCCTGGACGACGTGGACCGCGCGCTGGTCGAGGTGTTCGCCTCCAAGATCGCCATCAGCTTCGCCAACGTCAGCCTGTACGAGCGGCTGCGCGAGGCCAACGAGACGCTGGAGGCCCGCGTCGCCGAACGCACCCGCGCGCTGGAGGAGGCGAACGCCAAGCTGGAGCGGCTGGCCACCGTCGATCCGCTGACCGCCGTGTGGAACCGCCGGCATTTTCTGGACCTCGCCGCCGCGGAGCTGGGGCGGGCGCGGCGGCACCGGCGGCGGCTGAGCGTCTTCCTGCTCGACCTCGACAACTTCAAGGGGGTCAACGACGGCCACGGCCACGCCGCCGGCGACGAGGTGCTGCGCACGGCCGTGGTCCGCGCCCGCGAGGCCCTGCGCACCTCCGACCAGATCGCCCGCTTCGGCGGGGAGGAGTTCGTCGCCCTGCTGCCGGAGACCGACCTCGCCGGGGCGCGCATCGTGGCGGAGCGGGTCCGCGACGCCATCGCCGGAAGCCGGGTGGTGACCGACGGCCGGATCATCCCCATCACCGCCAGCCTGGGCGTGGCCGAATGGAGCGGTGCGGAGCCGTCCATCGAACTGACCCTGCGCCGCGCCGACGCCGCGCTGTACGAGGCCAAGCAGGCCGGGCGGAACCGCGTGTGCGTGGCCGACGAGCCGGAGACGCCGGCCTCTTCCTGATCCGCCTTCGCAGCGTCCGGTGCCGTTCGTGAACAATACAAAACGGTTTTCCGCCGGCCGTATACTGTGCGGGCACAAGCCGGATATGAATGTTTCGCCGTCCTGAACGAAATTTGCAAACTTCGCCGGCTTCGCACTTTGGCGTTGAAGGCCCGGAAGCCGTGGATTACCGGTAATCCATTCTCGACACCTGAAGACGGCGAAGGCGGCGAACGGACGGAGAGCCGGTCCCGCCCCGGTTTTCGGGATTTCAGGGTCTCAGCCCAGGGTCTCAGCCATGTGGAACGACTATGTTCAGGCGCTGTTCCTGGCGTTCGCGCTGGCCGGGCTGGGGTTCGGCATCGGCAAGGCGGCGGTTCACCTGGGCGAGCGTGCGATCGAGCGGCGGCTCGGCAACGGCAACCTGCGCGAGGCCATCGCCCGCCGGGCCAAGCTGGAAGCCGGCCTGGACGCCCGCAAGACGCGGCGCACCGCCGAACTGCGCAAGGCCGAGGCGGAGGCCGGCGACGCCATGCGCCGCCGTCAGGCGCTGGAACGGCGCCTGCGCGACCTTCAGCGCAGCGGCGACGAAATCCTGCGGGTGATCGGCGAGGAGGTCGCCGGCATGCCCTGCTACAACGCCCAGGTCGTGAACAAGTACATCGGCACCGGCGCCCACCAGCAGACGCAGCACGCCTTCATCGATTCCACCTGGGCACAGCCCCAGTCGGTGGAGGTGTGGGCGCGCACCATGCCGGTGGCCCGTGCGGAGATCGAGCGGCGCTACCCGCCCGCCTTCGGCTATGTGGTCCTGCGGATTCAGGAAGCGCCGCCGGATGGCCCGGTCATGACCGGCGGGATGGGGGCCGGCGGAACGGGAACGGGAACGGGCCGGGCGGAGCGGGAAGCGAACGGCGCCCCTCCCCTGGCGAAGGCGGGCTGAGAACGCCATGGGCCATTTTTCGATCCTGTATCTCTTCCCGGCGCTGGTCGGCGTGGCGACCCTGGCCGCCTCCCTTCTGTCGGCGCGGCGGCAGCTCCAGACCGCGGAGGACCGGATCGCCAACGCCGCCGCGCGCAAGCAGGCGCAGGTGGAACGCCTTCGGCGCCTCGCCCGCGCCACGCTGGACCAGGCGCGGGAATTGCGCGCCGCGCGCCGCCGCAAGGACTCCATAGAGCTGACTTGCGAGGATCTGGAGCAGCGGCTGAAGGCGGCGGGCGCGGTGGACCGGCGCGTCTATGTGCTCGACGACCGGCGCACGCCGGCGGACGGCGGGTGGGTGGTGACGGTGGCCCATGGGGACTACGGCACGCGCGTCACCGGAGGACTGGAGAAGACGGCGCTGGAGCGCTGGAAGAGGGGACGCCGCTTCCTGGTGTGGGGGCTGGACGAGAAGAAAGCGCGGGAAAAGACCAACGCCCGCTATCCCGAACACAAGGGCTTCTCCATTCTTTCGGTACGGCCATACCTCGATTGACGCACCGAACGGATAGGCTTCCCCGTTTGGGGGAGCCCCGGCGGCGGTCATCCGCCGGTCGGACGGTTGCTGTCACCTCTTTTCGCTACCATGTCCTTCACAGTTGCGTCATTCTGGTCGGGTCAAGCGGAGGAGTCATGATGGATCTCGATCTGGTCGTGCTCGTTGGGGCGATGGCTGCGGCCCTCGCCGGTCTCGCTGCCGCCCGCCCGGCCATGAAGCCGGTGCGCGTGCGCAGCCGGAACCGCCGTCGGCGCTGACCTCCCGGCGCCGCGGTTCGCGGCGCCGCAGTCGGGCGGCGGCCCTGCCCCGGCCTTGCCCCAAAAGGCCCCGGGGGACAGGCCCCAGGGCGACAAGCTCAGGGCAACAGGCACCGGGGGCGTCGTCAGCGGTCCAGATTCCGGATCGCGCGGTTGAGTTCGAACTCGTTGGAAGCGACGTGCGCTTCCAGGTTTCCGACGCGCTTCTCGAAATCGCGAAAGCGTTGCGTCAACCCGGCCAGGGTGCGGTCGGGCTTGATCGACAGGCCACGCCAGAAGGCTTCCTCCTCCGGGTTGCGGTAGACCGCCGGCGGTTTCACCGGCAGGACCAGCACCGCGATCACGTAGGCCAGGATCATCGGCGGCATGAAGAAGAAGGTGCCCAGCACCACGGCCAGCCGCACCAGTCCGGGCCGGAACCCGAAATAGTCGGCGATGCCGGCGCACACTCCCCCCACCACGCCACGCTGCGGATCGCGGTAGAGCCGGTGCGGGTTGGGCGAGTCGTAGGGCGAAGAACGGTCCATCGTCGGGCTCCCGTCAGGTCGGAATGGTCACGTCAAAGCTTGTCGCGCCAGTTGGGCGACTCCGCGTCGAGCACCCGTTCCAGCGCATGGATGCGGCCTTCCAGCCGGTTCGAGATGTCCCACAACTCGGCCAGCAGTTGTTCGTCCTGGGCCGACAGCCCGCGCTGCCCGCGCCATTTGGTGATGTAGTGGAAGATGATCCACAGCGGTGCCACCACGGTCATGAAGAGCACCGCGAGGACGAAGCTGAAACCGCTCATCGGGGGACGGCCTTTCTTGTTGTTCGGGAAACCCCTCTTCCGCGGTCCGGCGGAAGAGGGGGCTCAGCACGCACGCCGGTGTGCGGGATCAGCTTCCCCGGCGGGCGGCGACGCGGGCCTTGAGGGCGGCCAGTTCGTCCTGCACCTTCTTGTCGGCCTCCAGCTCCGCGATCTCCTCGGTCAGGGTCTTGGTGCGGCCCACGTCGTAGGCTTCCACGCGGCCTTCCAACTCGTCCAGATTGCGTTCCACCTGCTCGAAGCGGGAGAAGGCGTCGTTGATCCGCTCGTCATGCAGGGTGGAGCGGACGCGCACGCGGTTCGCCGCCGTCTTGGTGCGGGCGACCAGGGTCTTTTCGCGGTTCTTGGCGTCGGTCAGCTTGGCCTGAAGGCGGGAAATGTCCTCGTTGGACTTGGACAGGGCCTCCTCGACCTGGGCAAGCTGGTTGGTCAGGACGTCGGCCTCCTCGGCGGCGCGCGACTTGGCCATCAGCGCCTGCTTGGCGAGATCCTCGCGGTCGTGGGTCAGGGCGGTTTCGGCCTTGCGGTCCCAGGAGTCGCGCTCGCGGTGCAGGTCGGCGATGCGGCGCTCGATCTCCTTCCTTTCGGCGATGATCTTCACCGTGGAGGACCGCACCTCGACCAGCGTGTCCTCCATCTCCTGGATGATGAGGCGGATCAGCTTTTCCGGGTCTTCCGCGCGGTCGAGCAGCGCGTTGAGGTTGGACTGCACGATGTCCGTCAGGCGCGAAAAGATGCTCATGGGGATGTGTCCGTTGTTTGGTCGCTTGGGGGCGGGCGTGTGTCCGGTCAGCCGAGGATCGTCGCGATCAGCAGGCCGGCGGCGAAGAACGCCCAGCTTTCGGTCGGGCGGGTGATCAGGTAGGTGCGGACGCGCGCCGCCAGCGGACGGGCGTCGCGGGTGTAGCGGCGGTGGTAGTCGCTGTAGTGGCTCATGCGGGTCTCCTTGCTTGGCCCCCTTCTTCGCAATGGCCGTGCCAAAGCAGGAAATTCCCGCAAAGCCTTGGGTTTCCTGGGCCGGGCGGGCGGCGGTCAGGCTTGGCCCATCACCATTTCGGCGATAGAATGAAGAAATTCGCCAACTCTTCGCCGAATTCGCCATGCAGCCAAGCCCGCCCCCTCTGCTTGGGGAATCCCCGGCCTTCCACGCCGCCCTCGCCCATGTCTCCCGCGTGGCGCCGCTGGAGCGCCCTCTGCTGGTCATCGGGGAGCGCGGGACCGGCAAGGAGCTGGTGGCCGCCCGCCTGCATTACCTGTCCCGGCGCTGGGACCGCCCCTTCGTGAAGGTGAATTGCGCCGCGCTGACCGAAAGCCTTCTCGATTCCGAGCTGTTCGGCCATGAGGCCGGGGCCTTCACCGGAGCCATCCGGCGGCAGATCGGGCGGGTGGAGCAGGCCGACAGCGGCACGCTGTTCCTGGACGAGATCGCCACGGCCAGCCCCGCCGTGCAGGAGAAGCTGCTGCGCGCCGTGGAGTATGGCGAGATCGAGCGGGTCGGCGGACGGACCCAGACCGTCGATGTGCGGGTGATCGGGGCGACCAACGCCGACCTTCCGGCGCTCGCCGAGGCCGGGCTGTTCCGCGCCGACCTGCTGGACCGGCTGGCCTTCGACGTGGTGACCCTGCCGCCGCTGCGCGCCCGGCGCGAGGACATCCCCGTCCTGGCCGAGCATTTCGCGCTGGGCATGGTGCGGGAGCTGGAGCGGCCCCTGTTCCCCGGCTTCGCCCCGCGGGCGCTGGAGCAGCTTCTGGGGCATGGCTGGCCGGGCAACGTGCGGGAACTGCGCAACGCGGTGGAACGCTCCGTCGCCGCGTCCGACCCGGACGGGCCGGTGGAGGAGATCCTGCTCGACCCCTTCGCCTCCGCCTGGCGCCCGGCGGCCCCTTCGGCGCCGGTTTCGCCACCGGTGGCCGACGAGGAGCCGGTTCCCGGCGACGACTTTCAGGAACGGGTGCGGCGTTTCGAATCCGGGTTGCTGAAGACCGCGCTGGAGTGCAACCGCTTCAACCAGCGCCAGACCGCCCAGGCGCTGGGGCTCGGCTACCACCAGCTTCGCGGGCTGCTGAAAAAGCACGGGCTGATCGGCAGCCCGGAGTAGCGCGCGGCTATTTCTTCTCCAGAAGCAGCGTGCCCTTGCTCTCAAGCCGGTCCTTCACCCTGTTCGCCAGCAGGCCCAGCGCCCAGGGAAGCTGCACCTCCACGGTGACGCTGTCGTCCTGCACGTCGATGAAGCCGGTGACGGTCTGGGCCAGCGCCACCACGCGGAAATCCACACGGTCGTCGGTCCAGTGGTCGTCCATGCTGCTGGCGACCGCGGCGAGGTGGGAGCGGGCCTGCCCCACCCCCTCCGCCACGCGCCGTTTCGCCTCGTCCCGGCCCAGCTTGTGGGGAATGGAAACGGTCAGTGGCTTCGACATGAACAGGCTCTCCGCTGCGTCAACGCTTCTTCGATGACACAACAGTCCGGAACGGCGTTTCTTCCACCCCCGTCATCCATCTGCAACGGTGCCAAGACAAATCTGGTCTCTTTCGAGCGCGCTCTTTCGTCGCGGCGGGGCGGCGGCGTATAGCTTTCCATCGTAGATTTCATGTTGGGGCCGCGACCGCGCCGTGAGCAACGATCGACCGGGCGAACTCTTTGCGGGGCCGCGCCCCATCCAGACGCGCGGGGAGGAGCCGGCGCTGCGCCCCCGCCTGCCCAAGCGCGCGCCCAAGCCGGAAAAGCCGCCCAAACCCGAGAAACCGAAAGCCGAAAAGCCGCGCAAGCCCGCCCCGCCGCCGAGGAAGGCCCCGCCGAAGGCGGCCAGGGGCGGCGGGCGGCGGACGATCCTGGGCACGCTGATCTATGCCGGGGTGGTCGCCGGGGTGTGGTGCGGCATCGCGCTGGGCGCGGTGCTGGCCTGGTTCGCGCTGGACCTGCCGGACATCTCCAAGGTCGCGCAGTTCGAACGGCGCGCCTCGGTCACCGTGCTGGCCGCCGACGGGTCGGAGTTCGCGCGCTTCGGCGACCTGCACGGCACGACGCTGGGCGTGCGGGACCTGCCGCCGCACCTGATCAACGCCGTGCTGGCCATCGAGGACCGGCGCTTCTATTCGCATTTCGGCGTGGACCCCATCGGTCTGGCCCGCGCGCTCTACGTCAACTGGCGGTCCGGGCGCTCGGCGCAGGGCGGCTCCACCATCACCCAGCAGCTCGCCAAGAACCTGTTCCTGACGCCCGAGAAGTCGCTGAAGCGCAAGATCCAGGAAGCCATGCTGGCGCTGTGGCTGGAGCACCGCTTCACCAAGGACCAGATCCTCACCGCCTATCTGAACCGCGTCTATCTGGGCGCCGGCACCTTCGGGGTGGACGCGGCGTCGCGCACTTATTTCGGCAAGCCGGCGACCCAGCTCGACCTGCGGGAATCGGCGATCATCGCCGGTCTGCTGAAGGCGCCCTCGCGCTACGCCCCCACCTCCAACCCGGACGAGGCGGCGGAGCGGTCGCGCGTCGTGATGGGCGCCATGGTGGACGCCGGCTTCATCACCGCGCAAGAGTTGGAGGCGGCGCGCAACGCTCCCCCCTCGGCCAGGCGCAAGCCGGGCGGCGACGGGCGCTATTTCGCGGATTGGGTGACGGAGCTGGTTTCCGCCTTCGTCGGCTCCGGCCACGGCGACGTGGTGGTCCGCACGACGCTGGACCTGAAGCTGCAGCGCGCGGCGGAGCAGCGGCTGGAGGAGATCCTGTCCGGCCCCGGCGCCGCGGCCAACGCCCGCCAGGGCGCCCTGGTCGCCATGACCGCAGACGGCGCGGTGCGCGCCCTGGTCGGCGGGCGGGATTACGACGCCAGCGAATTCAACCGGGCCACCCAGGCGATGCGCCAGCCGGGATCGGCCTTCAAGCCCTTCGTCTATCTCGCCGCTCTGGAGGCCGGCTGGTCGCCCGACAGCCCGGTCGAGGACGCCCCGGTCCGCATCGGCAGCTGGAGTCCCGGCAATTACGACGGCAAGTTCCGCGGCACCATCACCATGGCCAACGCGCTGGCCCATTCGTCCAACACCGCCACCGTTCGCATCATCGACCGCATCGGGGTGGAGCGGGTGCGCCGGGTGGCGGCGGGGTTGGGCATCAACTCGCCGATGGGCAAGGACCTGTCGCTGGCGCTGGGAACCAGCGAGGTCAATCTGCTGGAGCTGACCCGCGCCTACGCCGGCATCGCCAACCGCGGCGCGCCGGTCTGGCCCTACGCCATCGCGGAAATCCGCGACCGCGACGGCAACCTGCTCTACCGGCGGCAGGCCGGCGGCTCCGCCCCGGTGGTGGACCCGGCGCACGCGGTGCAGCTCGCCCGCATGATGACCGGCGTGATCGAATACGGCACCGGCAAGTCGGCGAAGCTCGACCGCCCGGCGGCGGCCAAGTCGGGCACCACCCAGGACTACCGCGACGCCTGGTTCGTCGGCTTCACCGCCGACCTCGTGGCCGGGGTGTGGCTGGGCAACGACAACAACGACGAGATGAAGCGGGTCACCGGCGGCTCGCTGCCGGCGAAGCTGTGGCAGGGCTTCATGCTGGACGCCCACGCCGGACGCCCGCCCCGCCCCCTGCCGGGGCTGGAGGGCGCGCCCGCCTATGCCGCGTCGGGCGGCATCGCGGAACCCGCCCGCGCCACCCCGGCGGCGGCCCCGGCGCCTGCCGCGCGCGGCTCGTCCGGCATCGGTTCGCTGATCGAAAGCCTGACCGGCAAGGGCAGCGCGCCCCAGGTGCAGTACGACTACGGCAATCCGGTGCGGTGACGGGGGAGTGCATTGCCCCCTCCCCGGCCCTCCCCCGCTTCGCGGGAGAGGGAGAACAGTTCCCTCCCCCTCGAGGAGGGGGAGGGTTTGGGAGGGGGCACCATGGACAAAAGCTCAGCCCCCCAAGTACCCCAGCACGCCCTTCCCCACCCGCGCGCCCATGGCGAAGCAGCCCTGAAGCAGGTAGCCGCCGGTCGGCGCCTCCCAATCCAGCATCTCCCCGGCGACGAAGGTGCCCGGCAGACGGGCCAGCATCAGCGAGCCGTCCACCTCGTCCAGCCGGACGCCCCCGGCGGTGGAGATGGCGCGGTCGATGGGCCGCACCCCGGTCAGCACCATCGACAGGCCCTTGATGTGACGGGCCAGCGCCGCCGGGTCGCTCAGGTCGGCGGCCGGCGTGAATTCGCGCAGCAGGGCGGCGCGCGGGCCGGTCAGCGACAGCGCCTTCTTCAGGAAGGTGGACAGCGATTCCGCCCCGCGGCGGCGCAGCCGCTTGGCGATCGCCGACTCCGGCGTGTCCGGCATCAGGTCGATGGTCAGGGCGGCCCAGCCCTCGCGCTCGATGGCGTCACGCAGCGGGGCGCTCAGCGCGTAGACGGCGCCGCCCTCGATGCCGGTCTGGGTGATGACGAACTCACCCTTCAGCCGCCGGTCGCCGAAGGCGAGGCCGACGCTCTTGACCGGCTGGCCGGCGAAGCGGTCGCGCAGGTGATCGGACCACGGCACCTCGAAGCCCATGTTGGATGGGCGCAGCGGCGCGATGTCCACCCCGCGGGCGGCCAGCAGCTCCGTCCAGGCGCCGTCCGAGCCGGTGCGCGGCCAGCTCGCCCCGCCCAGCGCCAGCAGCGTGGCGCGCGGGGCGACGGTGGCCTCCGTGCCGTCGCCGCGCCGGAAGCGCAGCGCGCCCTGCTGGTCCCAGCCCAGCCAGCGGTGGCGGGTGTGCAGGGTGACGCCCAACCCCTCCAGCCGGCGCAGCCAGGCGCGGACCAGGGTGGACGCCTTCATCTGCACCGGAAAGACGCGCCCGCTGGAGCCGGCGAAGGTCTCGATCCCGAGCCCCGCCGCCCAGTCCCGCAGATCCGCCGGGGAGAAGCCGGCCAGCAGGTCGGCGAACAGCGGGGCCTGCGCCCCGTAGCGGGCGGTGAAGGCGTCCAGCGGTTCGGAATGGGTCAGGTTCAGCCCGCCGCGCCCGGCCAGCAGCAGCTTGCGCGCCGGGGTGGGCATCCGTTCATAGACGGCGACCGACCGGCCCGCGGCGGCGATGACCTCCGCCGCCATCAGCCCGGCGGGGCCGGCGCCGATGATGGCGACATCCGGGGCGGCATCGGGAGAAAAAGGCGTATCAGGGGCGTCGGTCATCGGGTCCCCCGAGGGGCGGAAGGGCATTGACCGGTCCCGTCCGCACCGCCTCCGCCGAAGGGAGGAGCGGGATGGGACGGGACCGGGGCACTCAAGAAGCGGGAATCAGGGACGCGGGACCGGCTCAGTCCGCGTCGTCCTCCTGCGCCACCTCGTCGGCAAGGTCGTTGGCCATGTCGGCGAAATAGCCGGCGTCCACCTCCAGCCCGTTCTCCTCGCAGATCCGCATGAAGATGCGGTAGGCGTGCAGGATCGCGACGTCGAGAACGGCGAGGTCGCCCTCCTCGCTGTGCCGGTCGGTGACGCCACGCTCCTGGAGCGTGCCGACGATGTCGTGAGAGGCGGCCTGAAGGACGGCGTCCATGGCTTGTTTGTGCAGGGTCGACATCGCGGGGTCCTCTTTCTCAAGTGGTCGTCTGCCATCGGGCGCGGTCCGTTCCGGTCCGGCCCGTGGTAGAAAACCCCTCTTAGCAGCTTCGGGTTCTCGCCGCAGCGATCATTCCGCGCTGTCCTTCGCATGGCTCTGCAGATAGGTCAGGAGCAGGCGGCCCTCCTCCTCGTCCAGCCGCGTCAGCCGCTTCATGGCGTTCATCTTGCCGATCCAGGCGTTCGCGTCATAGGCCCCCGGCGGATGCAGCGCGTGGCACAGCGAGCAGTTGGCGTCATAGACCCGCGCCCCGTAATCCCACAGCGTGCCGAGCGTGGCGGCATAGCCACCGGCCCCGGTCCAGGCGGTCAGGCGGACCTCCGTCCACTCCTGCTCGGTCTCCGGGTCGGTGACGGTGCGCAGCGCCTCGGCCCGCTCCGCCGCCGCGGCGTTCATCTTGACCGTGGCGATGCGCTTGCCCGGCCGGGCGTAGAGCGTCTGGGCGGAACTTCCGCGCTGCCAGCCGGTGACCTCCACCTTCAGCGTGCCGCCCTCCGCCGCCAGGACCGTCACGGGCGTCGCCGCGGCGATCTCGCCCTCCCCGGCGGCCCCCGGCGCCGGTGGGGCGGCGTAAAGGGCGAGGCTGGTCAAGGCATAGGCGCCGTCGCCGGGCTTCAGGGCCAGCGCCTTGGCCTGCGCCGACAGGCCGGCGAAGAGTTGGCGGTGACCGGCGGTGACGTCGGGGAAGCTGTGGGCGATGCCCTTGTGGCAGTCGATGCAGGTCTTGCCGGCCTTCTCGGCCCCCTGCATGGCGCTGGCCGCCTTGGGCGTCTGCTTGTGGAAGTCCATGGCGCCGAAGGAATGGCAGTTGCGGCATTCCTGGCTGTCGGTGGCCCGCATGCGGTCCCATTCGCGGCGCGCCAGCGCGTGCCGCTTCGCCTCGAACTTCTCCCTGGTGTCGATGGAGCCGACGAGCCAGTGGTACAGCTCGCCGGACGCCTGCACCTTGCGGATCACCTTGTGCGTCCAGTCGCGCGGGACATGGCAGTCGGCGCAGGTCGCGCGCACGCCGGAGGCGTTCTGGTAGTGCGGCGAAGTCTTGTACTCGGCGTACACGTTGTCGCGCATCTCGTGGCAGGAGATGCAGAATTCTATGCTGTTGGTCGCCTCCATGGCGGTGTTGAAGCCGCCCCAGCCGACCACCCCCACGACGACGCCCACCAGGCCGGCCAGGACGAGCGCCCCGAGACCGCCCGCCTTCATCCATCCCCACCGCATGTCCGGTACCCTGCCAACCACTCCAAACAAAGGAATGGGGCCGGGCAGCCCTGCGGTGCCCGGCCCCATTCGTCCCCGATGCCGTCAGTCGAACGGCTTCGGCTGCGGCGTCTTGTCCGTGGACGGCGGCAGGATCGGCAGAGCGAAGCTCGGCTGGTCACCGGTCAGCGTCTTCAGGAAGGCGACGATCTTGGCGTTCTCGTCGGGCGAGAACTTCTTGCCCAACTGGATGCGGCCCATGACGTCCACCGCGTCGGTCAGCGTCGCGGCCTGGCCGTCGTGGAAGTACGGGTAGGTCAGCGCGACGTTGCGCAGCGTCGGAACCTTGAAGTTGAAGCGGTCGGCTTCCTCCTTGGTCACCGCGATGCGGCCTTCGGCGGGGTTGTTGGTCTTGTAGGGTTCGACCACGCCCATCTTCTGGAAGGTGTTGCCGCCGGCGGCGGAGCCGTTGTGGCAGGCGGTGCAACCCGAATCCTTGAACAGCTCGTAGCCTTCCACCTCGGCGGTGGTCAGCGCCTTCTTGTCGCCCTTCAGCCACTTGTCGAAGCGCGCGTTCGGCGTGACCAGCGTCTCCTCGAAGGCGGCGATGGCCTTCGTCACCTCTTCGATGGTGATCTTGGTCTCACCGAAGACATCCTTGAACTCCTGCACATATTCCGGAATGGAGCGCAGAACCTCGATCGCCAGCGCGTGGGTCGAGCCCATCTCGCCGGGGTTGGCGATCGGGCCGCCGGCCTGCTCCTGCAGCGTCATCGCGCGGCCGTCCCAGAACTGCGCGACGTTCAGGCTGGAGTTCAGCACCGTCGGCGAGTTGATCGGACCCTGCTGCCAGTTGTGGCCGATGGAGGTCTTCAGGTTGTCGGTGCCGCCCATGGACAGGTTGTGGCACGAGTTGCACGAGATGAAGCCCGACTTGGACAGGCGGGGATCGAAGTAGAGCTTCTTGCCGAGTTCAACCAGTCCGGGATTGGTGATCTTCGCCGCTTCGATGGGCGTGATCGGTTCGTCGGCGGCGAAAGCCGGCATGCCGAAGGTGGCCACGGTGGCCGCCAGCATGGCCGCAAAGGACACGGCAACACGCTTGGACATCGTACTTCTCCCTTATCGGTGTTCTAATATTTTGGCTAATGCCTTGATGCGAAATGACTGTGGCATGAGCGTATCTGGTGATACCAGTGACAGGCGTGTCGCGCGGCAACGTGCCGCATGTCCGTACACAAATTGTGGCCTTCCCCAGCGAATTCCGTTGCGGGCATGAAAATGGGGCGGCGGAGCAATCCGCCGCCCCCTCGGGACGGGATCCGATTGATAATCTTTGGTTGCGGTTACTCCGCGGCGGCCTGACCGGCCATGCCGCCCTGGGCACCGGACCGCATGCCGCCGATCACCTCCTCCGCGGTCGCCCGGTGGACCTTGACGGAGCCGGTCCATTGGCCCCAGCCCTTCGGGTCGATGGTGTCGCCGTTCTTGCCCAGCGACTTCAGCCGCTTCTGGTCTTCGTCGGTCAGCACCTGCTTGGGCAGGGGCTTCAGGCCGGCGACGTCGGCGGCGGTCATGCCCAGCATGCCGGCCACCCGGCTGCCGTAGTCGTCATGGACCAGGAAGAAGTGCCAGAGCATCCGTTCCTGGACGTCGCGTTCGCATTGGCCCAGCAGGGTGCCCATGTTCAGGACCAGATCGTCGCGTTCCCAATCCATCATCGTGCAGTAGCGTGCCCGCGCCTGGACATAGTCGTTGCGGCGCTCGATCACGCTGCGGGTCAGGCGGCCATGGATTTCCGGCGGGTTGTTCGGCTCCTCCCGCCGGGCTTCGCTCAGACCGTCGTGGATGGACGGCTCGAAGTTGATGTGCGGGTTCTGCCCCGGCGCCAGATCGCGCCGGTAGGACATGGTGCCGCCGGACAGGTTGGTGGCGACCGCGGCGTTCTTGGCCTGGTTGATCGGCAGTTGCAGGTAGTTGGTGCCGACCCGGTAGCGTTGCGTGTCGGAGTAGGAGAAGGTGCGCCCGACCAGCATCTTGTCGTCGGAGAAGTCCAGGCCGTCCACCAGCACGCCGGTGCCCATGGCGATCTGCTCATTCTCGTTGAAGAAGTCCTCGACGTTGCGGTTCAGCGTCATGACGCCGACATGGCGCAGGGGGAAGTCCGACTCCGGCCAGATCTTGGTGTCGTCCAGCGGGTCCCAGTCCAGTTCGGGATGGTCGTGGTCCTCCATGACCTGGACATACAGGTCCCACTGCGGGTGGTCGCCCCGGTCGATGGCCTCGAAGAGGTCCTTGGAGGCGGAGCCCAGGTCGTGCCCCTGCACCTTCGCCGCCTCCGCCGCCGTCAGGGAGGCGACGCCGCAGCGCGGGTGGAAGTGGTACTTGACCAGCACCGTGTCCCCTTTGGCGTTCACCATCTTGTAGGTGTTCACGCCGAAACCTTCCATGTGCCGGTAGTTGGCCGGAATGCCGCGCGGGCTGAACAGGTGCGTCAGCATGTGCATGGCTTCGGGCGTCTGGCTCATGAAGTCGAAGATGCGGTTCGGCTCCTGCCGGAAGGTCACCGGGTCGGGCTTCAGCGAATGGATGACGTCCGGGAACTTGATGGCGTCGCGGATGAAGAAGACCGGCAGGTTGTTGCCGACCAGATCCCAGTTGCCGTCCTCCGTATAGAACTTCACCGCGAAGCCGCGCGGGTCGCGCGCCACCTCCGACGAGTCGCGCCCGCCGATGACGGTGGAGAAACGGATGGCCAGGGGGGTCTTCTTGCCGGCCTGGCCGAACAGCTTGGCGCGGGTGTATTTGGTCGCCGGTTCGTCGCCGATCTTGCCGGTGGCCTCGAACTCGCCGTAGCAGACGAAGCCGCGGGCGTGGACCACGCGCTCCGGGATGCGTTCGCGGTCGAAGTGGGTGATCTTCTCCAGGAACTGGTAGTTCTCCAGCGTCGCCGGCCCGCGGCTTCCCACGGTGCGCTGGGATTGGTTGTTGGTGATCGGGTGGCCCTGACGGTTGGTCAGAGTCTTCGATTGGTCAGCCATCGCAGTCTCCCTGAACAGCATGCCGTGCCGGCGCGCCTTTCCGGGCGTCCGGTTCATGGTCAACGCCGCCAGTTTGGAAGCGTTCCAATTCGATCCGCCGTCCGGCGTCGGCCTGTCCGTCAGGGAGATGCCCAAACGGAAAAGGGCGGCCCCGAAGGACCGCCCTCTCCGCAAACGTCGCGAGTGACGCGGGCTTAGAAGCCCATGCCGCCCATGTCGTCCATGCCACCCGGCATGCCGGCCGGAGCAGCCTTCTTCTCCGGCTTCTCGGCGATCATCGCCTCGGTGGTGATCAGCAGGCCGGCGATCGAGGCCGCGTCCTGCAGGGCGGTGCGGACCACCTTCACCGGGTCGATGATGCCGGCCTTCACCAGATCGGTGAACTCGCCCTTCTGGGCGTCGTAGCCGAAGTTGGCATCGTTCTGGTCCAGCAGCTTGCCGACCACGATCGAACCGTCGGTGCCCGCGTTGTAGGCGATCTGACGGACCGGAGCCTGGAGGGCGCGGCGGATGATCTCGATGCCGACGCGCTGCTCGTCGTTGATCGGCTTCAGGGCGTCCAGGGCCTTCGTGGCGTACAGCAGGGCGGTGCCGCCGCCGGCGACGATGCCCTCTTCCACCGCGGCGCGGGTGGCGTGCATGGCGTCGTCAACGCGGTCCTTGCGCTCCTTCACCTCGACCTCGGTGGCGCCGCCGACGCGGATGACGGCAACGCCGCCAGCCAGCTTCGCCAGACGCTCCTGCAGCTTCTCGCGGTCGTAGTCCGAGGTGGTCTCCTCGACCTGCGCCTTGATCTGGCTGATGCGGGCCTGGATGTCCTCGGCGGAGCCGGCGCCGTCGACGATGGTGGTGTTCTCCTTGGAGATCACGACCTTCTTGGCGGTGCCCAGCATGTCGATGGTGACGTTCTCGAGCTTGATGCCGAGATCCTCGGAGATGACCTGGCCGCCGGTCAGGATGGCCATGTCCTCCAGCATCGCCTTGCGGCGGTCACCGAAGCCCGGGGCCTTGACGGCGGCGACCTTCAGGCCGCCACGCAGCTTGTTCACGACCAGGGTCGCGAGCGCCTCGCCCTCGACGTCCTCGGCGATGATCAGCAGCGGACGCGAGGACTGCACGACGGCCTCCAGGACCGGCAGCAGGGCCTGCAGACCCGACAGCTTCTTCTCGTGCAGCAGGATGAACGGGCTCTCGAGGTCCGCGATCATCTTGTCGGCGTTGGTGATGAAGTACGGCGACAGGTAGCCGCGGTCGAACTGCATGCCCTCGACGACGTCCAGCTCGGTCTCCAGGCTCTTGGCCTCTTCCACCGTGATGACGCCCTCGTTGCCGACCTTCTCCATGGCCTGGGCGATCATCTTGCCGATCTCGGCTTCGCCGTTGGCGGAGATGGTGCCGACCTGGGCGATCTCGTCGTTGGTCGTGACCTTCTTGGCACGGCCGCGGATGTCGGCCACGACGGTCTCGACGGCGAGGTCGATGCCGCGCTTCAGGTCCATCGGGTTCATGCCGGCGGCCACCGACTTCACGCCCTCGCGGACGATGGCCTGGGCCAGAACGGTCGCCGTGGTGGTGCCGTCGCCGGCCAGGTCGTTCGTCTTCGACGCGACCTCACGCACCATCTGGGCGCCCATGTTCTCGAACTTGTCCGACAGCTCGATTTCCTTGGCGACCGAGACGCCGTCCTTGGTGATGCGCGGAGCGCCGAAGGACTTCTCGATCACGACGTTGCGGCCCTTCGGACCCAGCGTCACCTTCACGGCGTCGGCGAGGATGTCCACACCGCGCAGCATCTTCTCGCGCGCGGCGGCGGAGAACTTAACTTCCTTGGCAGCCATTGCTCACTTCCTTGAAATTCGGGGGGTTGGATCGCTCGGCGCGGGCGGAGGCTCAGGCCTCGATGACGCCCATGATGTCGGATTCCTTCATGATGAGGAAATCCTCGCCCTCGATCTTCACCTCGGTGCCCGACCACTTGCCGAACAGGATGCGGTCGCCGGCCTTCACGTCGAGCGCAACGACCTTGCCGCTCTCGTCACGGGCGCCCGGACCCACCGCGATCACCTGGCCCTCCTGGGGCTTTTCCTTCGCGGTGTCGGGGATGATGATCCCGCCCTTGGTCTTGGTGTCGGACTCCAGACGCTTGACGACGACGCGGTCGTGCAGCGGACGGAACTTCATGGGGATGCCTCCTGGATCAAGGCTTATTGATGAAAGGATTGGCGCCGGGGTCGGGGCTGTTAGCACTCTCCCCCGGCGAGTGCCAGACAGCTAATCGAGCTGCCGTTTCGATTCAAGAGGGACATTGGGACAATCGGTGCGATTCCTGGCAGCAGTCGCCCTCATTTGCTGCTAAAGCATTGAAATAGAAGAAAAATTTTTGTTGCTTCCCGCATCCGCGAACGGCACACTTTCGCAAAAGGTTCATGGAGAATCAGCGGAAGGACGCCACCGGCTCCACCATCACGGAGGCAGAGCATGACCAGTCTGGGGCTTCAGCTTCGCGATTACCGCCTGACCACGGCGGAGATTCTGTACCACATGCCCGACCACCCGCATCTGCTGCAAAGCTATCTCTGGCAGGAATTGGACATCGCCCCCCGTTATCCGGTGCTGCGCCGGTTCCTGGACTTCTGGCAGGCCAACCTGGACGGCAAGCTGCATTCGGTGAAGCTGGCGACCAACCGCCTGATCACCCCGGGGGAAGCCCGCGCGGTGGCCGCGGAGTTCCGCTGGAACTGACGCCCGCCGGAACTCCCTTCATACGGGTATGTGTGAAAAAATAAACTATTTTTAGGTATCGGCTGCTTCGGATACCTTCCCCTAAGCACGAATTCGCCGTGCCGATGCACGTCCATGAAAAGCTTGGGGGAACAACGATCATGACGACGCCGGTTTGCCAAGAAGCGGTCAACCTTGTGAAGCACTTCGAGGGGCTGTACCTCAACGCCTACCTGTGCCCGGCGGGGGTGCCGACCATCGGCTACGGCCACACCGCCGGGGTCAAGATGGGCCAGACCATCACCTCCGCGCAGGCCGACGACTTCCTGGCGTCGGATCTGGCCTCCGCCGCCGCGCAGGTGGACAAGCTGGTCACCGTCGCGCTGAACCCGCAGCAGCGCGGCGCGCTCGCCTCCTTCGTGTTCAACCTTGGCGCAGGCAGCCTCCAGCAGTCCACGCTGCTGCGCCTGCTGAACCAGGGCGACTTCGAGGGCGCCGCCGGCCAGTTCGGCCGCTGGGTCTACGCCACGGTCAACGGCGTGAAGACGCAGCTTCCGGGTCTGGTGAAGCGCCGCGCCGCCGAGGCCGACCTGTTCGAAGGCTCCACCGCGGCGCAGCCCCAGGCGACCGTCAGCACCGCCACCGGCGCCTGATCGGACCGGAATCGCCCCCCTCTCCCGCCACGGGAGAGGGGGGCGATTCCCGCTCATTCCTTGCGCTGGCCGGTCAGCCGCAGGCCGCGGCCGATCCATTGCGCGGTCAGCTTCTCCTGGACGGCGTTCTGGCGAAGCCGCTGGTTCAAACCGGCGAAGTCCACCCGGTCCAGGCTCTGGTCCTGGTTGAAGCAGGAGAAGACCACCGTCTCCTCTCCCGTCACCGGGTCGATGTGCCGTTGCAGGCACTGGGCGCAGATCTCCTTCATCATGCATTGCATGGGGGAATTGATGGAGCCGATGGCCGCGTGGCCGGGCTTCAGCCAGGGCTTCAGCACGCCGTGCCGGGCCGCCCCCACCGCCGCCATCATGCGGTCGGACCCGATGGCGACGATGCGGTCCACCGTCTCCAGCGGGATGTCCACCGGACCCAGCTCGCCCGCCGCGTAGGCGCGCATGGCCTCGACGATGGTGCCGACGACGGTCAGGTCTCCGGGGCGGGAAGGCGCGAAGCCCGGCGCCTCGTCGCAGCACCAGACGACGCGGTCGGCGGCGGCCTCGATCTGTTCGACCTTGTAACGATCCTCCATCCGCTTGTAGCCGGCGAAGTAGACGACCTTGCAGCCGCGCGCCCGGCAGGCCTGCCCGATGGAGAAGAGCACCGCGTTGCCCAGCCCGCCGCCGACCAGGGCCACCGTCTCCCCCTCGGGGATCTCGGTCGGGGCGCCGGTCGGCCCCATCACCACCACCGGGTCGCCGGGCTTCAGCAGGGCGCAGAGGTCGGACGAGCCGCCCATTTCCAGCACGATCAGGGAGAGCAGCCCGGCCGCCTTGTCCACCCAGGCGCCGGTCAGGGCCAGCCCTTCCATGGCCAGCGTGGTCCGGCCGATCCGTTGCGCCAGCGTTTCGAAATTCTGGAGCCGGTAGAACTGTCCGGGTTCGAAACGGCGCGCCGCGGCGGGGGCCTTCACCACCACTTCGACAATGGTCGGGGTCAGGCGGGAGACGCTGTGCACCAGGGGCCGCAACTCGGCGTTCAGGCGCCGCACCAGCGCGTCCGGCGTGACCGCGGTGGGCGCCCGGCGGGCCAGCGCGCGGCTGACCACCGGATAACCGCGCTTCGCCCCCCCCATCGCCTTCACCACATTGCCGGAAAAGGACGGGTGCAGGTCGCCGAAGAAGCTGAGGAACCGCCCATCCGGCGCACGGGCCATCAGCACATGGACCTGCGCCGGCTTGCTCAGCCGTTCCGGGGTCACCGGCTTGCCGTCCTCGTCGATGGCGCGGAAGCAGCGCCCGTCCAGTTCCACCCACTCCGGCTCCTCGCGGGCGAGGACGGTGTTCGGCTGGGTGCCGGCGGCGACCAGGATGGTGCGGGCGGGGATGCGCGCGTCCACCGCGGCGGGGGCCACCACCCCGTCCGGCCCGACCGGGCTGATCGCCAGATGCAGCGCCTGGGCGGCCCCCGCCTCGTCGATCTCCACCCCGCGCGGGGCGGCGCATTCCAGGAAACGGATGCCCTCGGCCAGCCCGTGCGCCACCTCCTCGTGGTTCAGCGTGTAGCTGGGGCTGTCGATCAGCCGCCGCCGGTAGGCGATGGTCGAACCGCCCCAGGACTGGAGCAGCGCCGTCACGCGCGGCTCCCGCCCCTCGTCCCCCGCCGCCAGACGCTCCGCCCGGATGGCGCGGGCGTGGGCCAGGAACTCGTCGGCCAGGTCCGCCTCGTCCGGCGTCCAGCGGGCGCGCACCGCCGCCTCCCCGCGCTCGGCGGCGAGAACCTCGTAGCGGGACAGGAACTTCTCGACCTGGACGGGGTAGTAGGCCAGCGCCTCCGTCGCCGTGTCGATGGCGGTCAGCCCGCCGCCGATGACCACGATGGGCAGCCGGACCTGGAGGTTGGCGATGCTGTCCGCCTTGGCCGCCCCGGTCAGTTGCAGACCCATCAGGAAATCCGACGCCTGCCGCACGCCGCGGGCCAGACCGTTCGCCATCGGCACGACGGTCGGCTTGCCCGCCCCCATGCACAGCGCGATGTGGTCGAAGCCGAGCTCCAGCGCCCCGTCGATGGTCAGCGTGCCGCCGAAGCGCACCCCGCCGATGATGGTCATGCGCGACCGGCGTTCCAGCAGCAGCCGGATCACCTTCAGGAAATTCTTGTTCCAGCGCACGGTGATGCCGTACTCGGCCACCCCGCCGAAGCCGGCCATGACCCGCTCGTCCAGCCGGTCGTAAAGGTCGCGCACGTCGCGGATGGGCCGGAAGGGCACCCGCGTGCCGCTGGGCAGGACGCCCGACAGGTCGGCGGGCAGCGGTTCGATCTTCAGGCCGTCGATGCCGACCACCGTGTGGCCGTCGTTCATCAGATGGTGCGCCAGCGTGAAGCCCGCCGGCCCCAGCCCGGCCACCAGCACCTTGCAGCCGCTGTCCGGCCTCATCAGCGGGCGGCGCAGGTCCAGCGGGTTCCAGCGGGTCAGCAGGCTGTAGATCTCGAAGCCCCAGGGCAGTTCCAGCACGTCCTTCAGCGTGCGCGTCTCCGCCTGCGGGATGTCCACCGGCTCCTGCTTTTGATAGATGCACGCCTTCATGCAGTCGTTGCAAATGCGGTGGCCGGTGGCCGCGCACATCGGGTTGTCCACCACCACCATGGCCAGCGCCCCGATGGGCACGCCGTCCGCCTTCAGCGCGTGCATCTCGGAAATCTTCTCGTCCAGCGGGCAGCCGGCCAGCGTGACGCCGAAGGCGCTCTTCTGGAACGCCCCGGTCTTGCGGTCGCGCAACCCCTTGGAGCAACTGTCCTTGCCCTGGTTGTGGCACCAGATGCAGTAGTTGGCCTCGTCCAGCGCGCCGGCCAGATCGGTGCCGGGGTCGGTCAGGTGGAAGCCCTGCCGCTCGCGGCACGCCCCGTCGGGCAGCCGCATCATGGTGACGCCGTGCCGTTCCACCGTCTCCACGGGCACGAGATGCGCCGGGTCGGTGCGGTGCGGCACCTGGAACAGAACGCCGCCGCCGTGCCGGGCACGCCCGGCCTCGCTGAAGAGCGCCCAGGCGGCGTATTGGGCGGCGCTGTCCAACTGGTCGGCGTGGGCGGCCTCGTCCTCCATCCAGGACAGCACCTGCCGGGCGAATCCGGCCTCGGTCAGCGGGCTGCCCAGCCAGTCCTCCAGCCGGGCGGCCAGTTCCGCCCCGTCGAGCGCCGCCACCTCCTCCGGCTTCACCGCCTTGGCGGCGCGCCGCTGAACGAACAGGCGCTTGGCGGTGTAGAGCGGCGCCAGCGCCGTGTGGCGGGCGCGCAGTTCGTCGAGCGCGGTGCGGATGCCGAACAGGTCGCCGATGAAATCCTCGGCATGGGGGGCGAGCGCGATCAGAAGCTCGCTTTCCGCCTTGGCCTCCGGACCGTCGGGCTGGGCGCGGGCGGACAGCAGCCGGTTGGCGAGCGGAAGGTCCGCATCGGACAGCCGGGCGAGAAAGGCGCGGTCGAGCCGGGCCAGCCCGTCCTGCCTGTAAAGCTCGTGGAACGCCACGCCGAAGCCGAGGGTGAGGTCCGCCATCGCCGCCCCGCATCCGAAGCCGTTGGTAAGACTGATATTTGTAACACCCGGGACCCGCCGTCCAAACCCGAAACCCGCCCCCGGCGCGGCGGGGTAACCCGTGTCCGTTTGACGCAGCCGGCGCCGCACCCCACATGAGCCGGAGGTCCCTATCCCCCCGGACCCTTTCCGCATCATCCGGAGCCGCCCGTCCGTGACCGCCATCACCGCTCCCGCCATCGCCGGTAAAGACGTCCGCTCCCCCGCCTCCACCCGCCCCATCGCCTATTGGCTTCTGGTCTGCTGCGCGATGGTTTTCGCCATGGCCGTCATCGGCGCCATCACGCGCCTGACCGAATCCGGCCTGTCGATGGTGGAGTGGAAGCCGCTGATCGGCATCCTTCCCCCCCTGTCGGAGGCGGAGTGGACCCGCGTGTTCGGTCTCTATCAGGCCACGCCGGAATTCCGCATCTACAACTCAGCCATGGATCTGGCGGCCTTCAAGCGGATTTTCTGGTGGGAATGGTTCCACCGGCTGTGGGGCCAGTTGATCGGCTTCGTCTTCCTGATCCCCTTCCTGCGCTTCTGGGTCAACGGGCGCATCCCCGCCGACCTGTGGCCGAAGCTGGCCGGGCTGTTCCTTCTGGGCGGGCTACAGGGGGTGATCGGCTGGTACATGGTGAAGAGCGGGCTGGTGGACCGGCCCGAGGTCAGCCATTACCGGCTGGCGCTGCATCTCGGCACGGCGATCCTGATCTACGGGCTGCTGCTGCGCACGGCACTGGGGCTGCTCGACCCGCTGCCGCTGGCCGGCTGGGCCACGGAGTCGCACCGGCTGCGTCGGCACGCGCGCTGGGCGCTGGGGCTGACCGGCGTGACCATCGTCTGGGGCGCCTTCGTCGCCGGGACGGACGCCGGGCTGGCCTACAACACCTTCCCGCTGATGAACGGGCACATCGTCCCGCCGGAGGTCGGCAACCTGACGCCCTGGTGGATCAACGTCGTCGAGAACACCGCGGCCATCCAGTTGACCCACCGGGCGCTGGCCCTGCTGACCGGCGTCGTGATCCTGGGGCTGGCCCTGCGGGTGTGGGTGGCCCACCTGCCGGGCCGGGCCGGGCGGGTGGCGCTGCTGACCGCGGCGATGGTGCTGGTCCAGATCGGGCTGGGCATCGCCACGCTGCTGAGTTTCGTGTGGATTCCGCTGGGTGCCGCCCATCAGGCCGGCGCGATCCTGCTGGTGTCCGGGCTGGTCTGGCTGCTCCACGAGCTGCGCCCGGTGGGCGGCCCGAAGCGCTGATGCGGTGATGTCCCCTCTCCCAGGGCGGGAGAGGGGTTTACTTGCTTCAATCGTGCCTGCGGATGAAGTCCCGCACCGCCGGCATGATGCTTTCGCGCCAGCGCCGGCCGTTGAAGATGCCGTAATGGCCGACGCCCTTCTGATAATGGCGTCCCCGCATGTCGTCCGGCAGCGAGGCGCAGAGGCGGTGGGCGGCCTCGGTCTGGCCGGGGGCGGAGATGTCGTCCAGTTCGCCTTCCACTGTCATCAGGGCGGTCTTGCGGATCGCCGCCGGTTCCACCCGGCGCCCGCGGGACTCCATGGTGCCGTTGGCTAAAGCGTGCTTCTGAAACACCGTCTCGATGGTCTGCAGGTAGAATTCCGCCGACAGGTCCATGACCGACAGATACTCGTCGTAGAAACGGCGGTGCTGCTCCGCGGAATCGCCGTCGCCGCGGACGAGGTGGCGGAACAGGCCCAGATGCTCCCCGATGTGGCGGTCCAGATGCATGGACATGAAGCCCGAAAGCTGGATGAACCCCGGATAGACGTGACGGAAGCCGCCTGGATAATAGGCCGGGACCGTGGTGACGACGTTGCGCTCGAACCACGATAGCGGGCGGGTCGCGGCCAGCTTCACCGGCACGGTCGGGTTGGCCATCGGGTCGATGGGGCCGCCCATCAGCGTCATCGAGCGCGGCTGCACCGCCTCGTCCCCCGCTGCCATCAGCGACACCGCGGCCAGCACCGGCACCGCCGGCTGGCACACCGCGATGACGTGGGTCTGCGGCCCGAGGAACCGGATCAGTTCCGCCACCGTGTCGATGTAGTCGTCCAGGTCGAACCGCCCGCGCGCCAGCGGCACCAGCCGGGCGTCGATCCAATCGGTGATGAAGACGTCATGGTCGTCCAGCAGCGCCGCCACCGTGCCGCGCAGCAGCGTCGCGTGGTGGCCCGACATCGGGGCGACGAGCAGGACGCGCGGCTGCGCCGGCGTGCCTTCGGGCTTGGCGAAATGCAGCAGGTTGCAGAAGGGCTTGCGGTGGGCGATGCGCTCCGTGACCGCCACGGTCCCGCCGTCCACCCGCGCGGTCTTCAGGCCGAACTCCGGCTTGGGGAAGCGGCGGGTGGTGCGTTCCACCAGTTCCGCGCCGGCGGCCATGGCGCGCCCGACGCGGGTGTAGGAGACCGGGCTGAAGGGATTCTGGAAGGTGTGCTGGGTGGCCTCTGCCAGCAGGCGCATCGGGCGCAGGGCGGCGTGCTGGAGATCGTAGAGATGATAGAGCAACAGATCCTCGCTAAAGCGGTTGATCCCACGCCCGATCGGCTGGGGTGGCCTGTCATTGGTCGTATGACCAACAAACAGTCTGGCCGGCTCCTACCCAAAAGGTCAATAGCCGACGCCCCGGGTCGGGCAAAAAATTTCATGGGAAACAGTCCGCCGCGCGAAACAGGCCGCGCGTTGCCGCGCTGCAAAAGGGTCAAGCCCGATGGAGGGGGCACCTTGCGCCATGCCCCGTGCCGGAACCGGCGCCGCCGTTTTCCGACGGTCCGATGCTGCGGATGACGCGGCCTGTGGCCACCGGTCAGACATACGCCAAATCCGCCGCCAGCCAGCACGTCTTCATCAGGCTGTTGCTCTCCATCACACCGCCGATGTAGAGCAGATTCACCTGGAACTGGGTGAGCTTCACGACGATCACCTGGCCACGGGAAATGTGCCGGCCGGTCGTTCCCCAGAACTCACAAAGCACTCCGCTGCGAGGGGCGACGGTGGAAATCGCATTCATATTCGCCAGAGCTTTCATGAGCTGTGCATTGTTCAAAACATCCTCAAAATCTTTATAAAACAATGCACCATTTTCTTTGAGGCAATATTGAGAAAGCCCTGTTTTTGCACTCGAAATTTTCGGCCTTCTTTTATGGCATAAGCGAATTCTTCTTGTGTTGTTGAAATAAAGGCTTCCATTGACCGTGAAGTAGCCCGACGCCGATGTCGCAAAGCTGATCTTGTCGACGGTAAAATCGTCATCGATCGGTTTGTCGGGAGGAACGTTGCTCGGAATCAATTCGCCATACCGATCGAGAAAATTCATCTCCACATCGGTTTTCGACAGCTTGGGCATGTTGCCATTCCTCCCTGAACGGATTCGGTTGAGGCAACCCCGGGGATCGGCGCGGCCGGAGACGGTTGCCGGACGACCGAAAGCCCGAAGGCAGCGATGCCGAAAGGACGTTCGACGGAAGGATGGCGTGAAGGAGGGACCCGGCCTACGGAACCGCCACGGTGGCGCGCACCGGCAGATGGTCGGACGCCCGGCGGGTCAGCACCGTGCGCACCACCTCGTAGGCCGGGATGGTCAGCCCGTTGTTCACATAGATGCGGTCGAGCCGCAGCGTGGGCATCCGCGCGTGGAAGCTGCGCGGGCTGGCCCAGTCGGGGAACGCCTCGGCCAGCTTGCGCAGCCGGGGGGAATTGGGCGCCCATTCGTTGAGGTCGCCCATGAACAGGGTCGGGAGGGCCGGCTGCTCCTCCAGCAGGTCCACGATGGCGCCCACCTGCCGCGCCCGCTCCCACGGGTCGAGGCCGAGATGGGCGACGATGATGCGCACCGGGCGCCCCTGCACCTCCACGATCACGTCGATGCCGCCGCGCGGCTCCCGCCGTCCGACGCTGAGGTCGATGGGCACGCATCGCAGGACCGGCAGCCGCGTCAGGATGGCGTTGCCGTAATGGGCGTGGGCGTTGTGCTTGGTCGGGCCGGCGTGGGCCTTCAGGCCGGTCGCCCGTTCCAGGAAGGCGAACTGGTCCAGCCCGGATTCGCCGCGGTGGTGCCAGCCGACCTCCTGTAGGCCGACCAGATCGACGTCCAGCTCCTTGATGACCTCGGCGATTCGGTCCGGCGCGAAGCGCGCGTCCAGCCCGACGCAGCTGTGGATGTTCCAGGTCGCCACGCGCAGCGGCGCCATGCCGTCCGGAACCGTGCCGCTGCGGCTGTCCACGCGGCGTTTCGGGCGGCGGACGCGGGCGGCGCGCAGCGCGGAGGCGATCCGCTCCACACGCTCTCGGCTGAATCGGATCACCGCTGTTGGTCTCCCTTGGCTGCCAGTCTCGTGCTTGGCCTTCCGGTTCCCAGGAGCCGCACCAGCCGGTTGCCGGCCCAGCCCAGCCCCAGCGCCACCGCCCCCACCAGCCCGAGAAGGGCCATGTCGGCGGGCGTCGGGTCCGTCAGCACACGCTCAAGCTGGTGCCCGAGCAGGTTGAAGGCAAGGATTCCCGGCGCCATTCCCAGCACCGTTCCGAACAGATAGTCGAGAAATCGGATGCGGGAAGCCCCCGCGACGAGGTTCACGACGGTGAAGGGCGCCACCGGCACCACCCGCAGCGCCGCCATGGCCAGCACGCCGCTTTCGCCCAGCGCCGCGCTGGCCCGCCGCACCACCGCCCCGCCGTACCGCTCGATGGGGCGCTGGCCGGCGAGGCGGCCCACCCAGAACAGCGCCGCGGCGGAGGCCAGCACCCCGGCCAGCGCGGTCGGGAAGCCCATCCACGGCCCCAGCGCGATGGCCGTCGCCGCGATCAGAAGCAGCACCGGAAACAGCACGAAGCCCCCCGCCACATAGAGCAGGATCAGCCACAGCGGCCCGAAGGCCGACTCGCGCAGCCGCCCGAAGGCGTCCAGAACCGCGTCCAGCGTCGCCCAGTCGCGCAGCGGCGTGTGGTTCCACACCCCCCACACCCCGCCGGCCACCGCCAGGATGATGCCCAGCGCCAGCCAATGATGGCGCCGCGGGATGCGCGACGGCAGGACGCGCCGCACGATCTCCACCGCGCCGACCGGGCGTTCCGGGTCGAAGACCTTGGCATCGGCGACGGCGGCGGCCAGCAGGCCGGGGTCGGCGTCCTCCAGCAATTCCAGCGTCCGCCCGCCGGGCCGGCGCAGCGCCTCCACCGTGCGGACCAGCGAGCCGGAGCGGCGCAGCTCCGCCGCCACGCTTTCTGGCGCCACTCCCAGATGCTCGGCGATCAGATCGTCGCGCACCCCGGCGATGGCGTGCCGCGCCTCGCGCCCCTCCTCCCGCCCGTGGGGGGCCTCCAGCGCCAGATCGCATTCGGTGTCCAGCCCCATCGACCGGTTGTTCAGGTTGGCCGAGCCGATGCGCAGAAGCCGGTCGTCCACCACCATCACCTTGGCATGGACGGTGATGCCGACGCCGCCGGTCCGGGCGATGTAGAAATGGAAGCGCCCGTTCCGGTCGGCCTCCCGCAGCTCCTTCACCAGCCGGGCGCGGGCGCCGAGCATGACGGCGTTCTCCAGCCAGCTCGTCGTGCGGGCGGAGTTGACGATGACCACCTCCGGCCCGTCCGGCTCGGCCAGCCGCGCCTTCAGCGCCTCGGCCACGGCGACGGAGGCGAAATACTGGCTCTCCATGTAGATGAAGCGCCGGGCCGAGGCGATGGCGGCGGCGTAGAGCGCCTCGACCTCCCGCACCTCGTCGCGCCCGTTGTAGGCGGGTTCGGTGCGGGCGATGCCGACGGGCATGCCCTTCAGCAGCGGGGCGAGCTGGGGTGGCCAGGGGTCGGGGCTGTCCGGCCCGGCCCGCCGCGCCTTCAGCCGCAGCCGGCGCCGGGGGCGCAGAACGCCGCC
>NZ_JAUJFI010000063.1:0-27552 GCF_030849505.1 Azospirillum isscasi
CTCACCGGCCGCATTCTCTTCAAACGGAGAGAATCACGACCGGCAAGCCGGGCATAGCCTTTTTCCGCGGCCTGCTAAGGCCTGCAAGCCCTACCGCGCCAAGACCAAGGGCAAGGTCGAGCGGTCCTTCCGCTACGTGCGCGAGGACTTCTTCCTGGCCCGCACGTTCCGCAACCTCGACGACCTGAACGCCCAGTTCACCCAGTGGCTGGACCGGGTCGCCAACGTCCGCCTGCACGCCACCACCCAGCGCGTCGTCGTCGAGCATTTCGCCGAGGAGAAGGGGCACCTCAAGCCCTTGCCGGCCGGCCCGTTCAACAATCACCACGAGGCCTACGTGGATTGGGAGGAGTTCGAGCGCAACCAGACCCTGCTCGCCACCAACGCCTACGGCCGGGCCGGCGGCGCAAAATCGGGGCGTGGAGGCCGCGCCCTGCTGATCGGGGTCCTGAGCTGTGCCCGGTGCGGACGGCGACTGACCGTGTCGTATCGCGGCCGCCAGCCCAGCCAAGCCATATACCGTTGCGAACGTCCTCACCAGATACTGGGACTGCCACGATGCCTCGGGTTCGGGAGTTCCCGGGTGGACGAGGTGGTCGCCGGCGAACGTCTCCGAGCCGTCGAGCCGATGGCGATCGAGGCCGCGCTGGAAGCCGAGCGGAGGCATATGGAACACCAAGCCGAGCGACGGCGGCTGGCGGAGCTGGACCTGCAGAAGGCGCGCTACGAGGCGGCACTGGCGGAACGGCGCTATGCCGCCTGCGATCCCGACAACCGGCTGATTGCCGCGCAGCTGGAAAAGAATTGGGAAGCGGCACTTCGGCGTGTCGAGCCCTGCGAGGCGCGGGTCGCGTCCGTGTCGGCTCCCGTTCCGGTGGCCGACGCTCCGGATTTCGCCGGACTGGCCGATGATCTGCAGGCCGCTTGGAACGCGCCGACGGTGACCACCAGGGCGCGCCAACGTCTGCTCCGGACCCTCACGTCAACATCATCGCCGACGTCGACGAGGCGGCGCGCGAAGTCATCCTCACCATCCACTGGCAGGGCGGGCAGCACTCGCAGCTGCGTCTCACCAAACCGAAATCCGGCGAGCACGGCTGCCGGACGCCGGAGGAGGCGATGGCGGTGATCCGCAGTATGGCGACGCGCTGGTCGGATGCGGACATCGCCGCGCAGTTGAACCGGATGGGCATGCGCACCGGGCAAGGAAAATCCTGGACCGTACACCGCGTCGGCTCTCTGCGACGGGTTCGTGGCATTCATGCCTACCGGTCCGCGGAGAAGGATGGCGGATGGTTGACCCAGTATGAGGCTGCGGCGGCGCTCGGCATTTCGCGCCACCGCCTCGTCCGCCTCATCAATGCCGGCCTGATCGTCGCCGAGCAGGTGGTGCCCGGCGCTCCCTACCAGATCCGTGCTTCGGACCTTCAGGATCAGCGTCTCCTTGCCGCGGTTGGACGCAAAGGCGAGCCGTGCCGCCTCAGTTCCAAGGATCAACTTTCAATGTTTCCAGACACTTGAAAAAGAGGGGCATAATGAACGCACCATCGCCTGCTTCTTCCAGGCGTTGATCAGCGTCTGGTGCACCCCGTGCTTGGCGACCAGTTGCGACACCGTCAGCTCGCCCCAGATCGCCTCCAGAGCCACCTTCGCCTTAAACTCCGCCGAATACCGCTTCCGCTTCCCCGTCATCGGGTCCGTCCTTCATTCTGGGCGAACCAAGCTTATCCAACTGTCCGGAGAACGGGGACCATCTCAGTGCGCCATGGTCCGCGGCGGCGGATTACCTCGGTCTTGTAGAGGCCGTTGTGCGCCGGCCAACTCCGCGTTGATCGGCGCTCCATCGCCAAGCTACTCTTGGCCGCCTGAGCAAGCCCAGCCGGATGTCTCAAATCCGGGCCGCGGTTTATTTTCTCGGGGAAGGTCGAGGGAGACGGATTGATGGTCACGATCGACGAAGCCTTGACCATCGCGTTTGCCGATCATCGCGCCGGCCGCGTCCCCGAGGCGGCCGCGCTGTATCGCCGGATCCTGGATGCCGATCCGAACAACCCTAACGCCTTGCACCTGCTTGGGATGACCGAGTGGCAGGCCGGCCAACTGCCCACGTGCCTGGACCTGATTGGGCGCGCGCTTCAGCTCAATCCCGGCTGGATCGAGGCCCGCGTCAACCGGGCCACCATCCTGGACAACGCCGGACGCCCTGCGGAGGCCGCCGCCGAGTGGCGGCGGCTCACCCTCTTCGATCCGGGCCTTCCGCTGGCTTGGCGCAATCTCGGCGACGCCTTCCAAACCCAGGGCGATGCCGGGGTGCCGCGGGCGATCAACGCCCTGCAACGCGCCGCCTGCCTCGATCCCAATCTGGCCGAGGTTCATCACGATCTGGGGGTGGTTCTCCGTCGCGCCGATCGGCTCGACGAGGCGGTGGAAAGCCTGCTCCGCGCGATCGCGGTCAAGGCCGATCTGGCATCCGCCCACATGAACCTGAGCAACATCCTGCTTGAACGCGGCGATGACGCCGCGGCTCACGCCAGCCTGCGGCGTGCGCTGGCTCTCAGCCCGGCCAGCCCGGAATACTGGTACAATTTCGGCAATGCCCTGTACGCCCATGGCGATCCGCAACGGGCGTTGAAAAGATACCAGCGGTCGGCGCGGCTGGGGCTTGCCCTCGCCCATGTGCGCGTGGCAACGGCGCTGATCGACCTGGGCCGCCCGGCCAAGGCCCAAGCCGAACTGATCGAAAGCCTGCCGATCCCCGGCATCGACGTGCCCATCACCATCGAGTTGCTAACCAACATCTTCCTGCAACGCGACCGGCTGGCCGAGGGCCGGGCGTTCTTCACCCGACTGGCGTCGGCACCAATTGGCGGCGTCACCTATCGCGGGGAATGCCTGACCGCGCTCGCCGCGCTCGATCTGCGGGACGGCGTCCCCCAGGCCGCACGCGACCGGCTGGAGGCGGTCCGCGGGGACAACGGCTGGTTCTTTACCGTGAAGTCGCTGGCCGCCTTGCACGCGACCTTGGCCGATCAAGGGCTCCAACTGGTCCGCCCTGCCGCCGTGGGGGTGGATGGCCGACACCGGCCCCCGCGTGTGACCTCGTCGACGCTGGCCACCCGGGGCCGCTTTGCCCACACCGTTCTGGAATACATCCTGGTTCGGCTTTATGCCGAGACGCACGGCTTCGTGTTGGAGACGCCCGACTGGGTGGGTGGCACCTTCTTCGAACTGAACGATCCGCCGCAGAGCGGTCCCCTGCCGCCGCTGCTGTTTTCCCGCCGCATCCTCAACGACTTGGTCAGCGGCACCGCGGAGCAGGCGCCGATCGCCGATCGCGACATACTCTCGCCCCTGTTCCTGTTCGAGCACAAGAAGGCGTACCGGCAGCGGGTCCAGTCATGGCTGACGCCGCGCCGGGTCTGGGCGCCGTACCTCGACCCGGCGATCGAACGGTTGCGGGCGGCGGGAAACACGGTGGTCGCGATCCACATCCGGCGCGGCGACTTCGTGACGTGCAGCTATCCCATCACCGAGACCGCCTGGTACGTCGACTGGCTGCGGGAGTGGTGGCCGCGCCTCGACCGGCCGGTGCTCTATGTGGCCAGCGACGACGTTGCGGCGGTCCGCCACGCCTTCGCAGCCTTCCGTCCGTTGACGCGGGCCGATGTCGTGGAGGAGTGGGCGGGGTTGGACTTCCTTCAGGATTTCCATGTGCTGATGAACGCCGACGTGGTCGGCACCAGCGCCGCCAGCGGCTTCAGCGTTCTTGCCGCCCGCCTCAACACCCGCGCCCGCCTTTTCGTCGAGCCGGACGTCGCCGCCCGCCGCATCCGGCCCTTCGCGCCCTGGACGCCGTGATGCTTTGACGCCGCCCGCCACGGGTCACGGGCGGGAACGGGCGAGGGCTTGGAGAGCGGCGCGGACACGGCCGACGACGGGCGCCCACTCGCCGCGCCGGTCCTGGCGGAACAGGCGCATGCTCGGGTACCACGGCGTGCACAGTCCCCGGTCCAGCCAGCGCCAGTCGGGCGAGAAGGGCAACACCGTCCAGACCGGACGGCCGAGCGCCCCGGCCAGATGCGCCGGCGCCGTGCAGGAACTGATGACGAGATCCAGGTTGTCCATGATCGCCGCGGTGTCGGCGAAGTCGGCGATCTCCGCGCCGAGGTCCGTGAAGGACGGCGGCAGCGGCCCGCAGGTCTCCAAGTCCTGCCGTCCGGCCCCCTTCTGCAAGCCGAAGAACGCGACACCCGGAACGTCCAGCAACGGGAGAAACGCCTTCAGGCGGGGCGAACGGATATGGTCGGCCTTGAATCCGGGGTGTCCCGCCCAGACCAGCCCAACCCTGAACCCGCGCGGCGGCCCCATGCGCTTTGCCCAGGCCGCCGCCAGCGCCGGCTCGGCGCGCAGATAGGGGATGTCGGCGGGAATGGTGTACAGCGTGGTGCCGAGCCGGTGCGGAAGACTGGCCAGAGCGACATGTGCGTCGTGCGGCGGCGGCGTATCGAACCGGCCGATCACGCCCTCAATGCCCGGCATGGAAGAGAGCAGGCGGACGGCCTGGGTGTTGCATTCGAGGAAGACGCGCACGCCCCGCGCCTGAAGCTGCGGGGCGAAGCGGGCGAACATGATCGTGTCGCCCACCCCCTGCTCGTCGTGGACCAGCAAGGTCCGGCCGGCGAGGTGCGAGCCGTCCCAGAGGGGGGAAGTGAAGCTGCGCCGGGGCGACGGGAAGTCGGCCATGCGCGAACGCCATTCGTACTTGGCGAACCCCTCTTCGAGTTCCCCCTTGAGCAGCAGCCCGAAGCCCAGCGCAGTATGGGCCTCCGCCAGGGACGGGTCGAACCTGACGGCGATTCGCGACAGGGAGATCATCTCGTCGACCCGCATCAGGTCGCGGGCCGCGAGTCCTAGGTTGAGGTGGGTGTGCGCGGAGTCCGGCTGGATCTCGATGGACCGCCGGAAGCAGGCCACCGCCTCGTCGAGCCGCCCGAGATCCTGAAGCGTGACGCCAAGGTTGTTGAGGATGCCGGGATCGCCCGGCGCGAAACCGAGCGCGCACCGGTAGTAGCGGACCGCCTCCCCGGCCCGGCCGAGACGGCGGTGGGCCATGCCCAGGTTGGCGTAGGCGGCCGCCGACGACGGTGTCATGCCGAGGAGCGCCATCAACTCCTCGATCGCCTCCTCGGCGCGGCCGTCCAGGATGAGCGCCTGCGCAAGCAGCAGCCGCTGTTCGGTCAGCAACGGCTTGAGGCGCAACAGCCGGCGCAACGCGGTCGCGGCATCGCCGTGCTTGCCCTGGTCCGACAACACGTTCGCGAAGTTGTTGAGCACGTCGCCGGAACCGGCGTCCAGCACCAAGGCCCGCCGGCAGCAGGCCAGAGCCTCGTCGCGCCGGCCGAGCCGCCGCAGCGCGCTGGCGAGGTTGGAGAAGCAGGCCGTGTTGTCGGGGGCGGAGCGGATGGCCTGCCTCATCCAGTCCACGGCCTCCGTCGGCTTGCCGCCCTGAAGCGCCAGCGCGCCCAGGAGATGCAGGGCATCGGGATGACGGGGGTGATCGGCAAGAACCCGCCGATACGCGCTTTCCGCTTCGGCCAGCCGGCCGGCACCGTGATGGGCGAGGCCCGCCGCGACGAGCGCGGCTGGGTCGGGTCGATCGATGGTGGCTTTGGTGGGGAAGGCCATGCGTCCGTGCTTTGTCCGTGCTTTCGGGGGGCGATCAGATCAGGACCGGGGCTGCCCAGGGATCGTAAGAGAGCAAGGCCCGGCGCGTCGGCTCCGGCCGATGGAAACCGCCGGCGTTGCGGTTCAGCATGGTCGCGACGAAGGAGAAGGAGCTGTTGGAAATGGCGACCCGATCGGCGTGGCAGAGGACGTGGAAATCGGTGAAGAACTCGGCGCCGGCAATCGGCTCGGCAAGATCGCAGCCGGTGACGGGGCGGTAGGCGGCGAATGCCCGCACCTGGGTGGGGTCGTCGGTCGCGATGAACAGGAGCGGACGGTCAAGCGTCGGCCAAACGGCCTCCAGCCAGTGCAGGTACCAGGACACCGGAGCGATCCAGAACCGTCCCCAGCCGAAATCCCCGCGCCGGAGGTGCAGCGCCACGACGGTGCGGCCGGCGTCGCGCAGACGGCCGAGCAGCGCATCCGCGTAGGGTTGAAGGTGGCGGCCCGGCGAGAACAGCGCGCGGAACTCTTCTTTGAAAGGCGCCAGAGGTGTCGTATCGCCGCAGAAATAGCCGGACACGTCGCGGTCCGCCAGCACCGCGGCTCGTTCGCCAAGGAGGGAGGCGGTCAGGGCGGCTTCCCCGTCTGCCTCCGCCACGCGCGGCAGCGCCGGGCCGGGCAGGGGATCGTCGTGGTCGTACAGATGGCGGCCGAGCCATGAGGGAACCTCCAGGGTGAGGCCGTGCCTGGCGGCGTAGAGGCGCAAGACGCCATACTGGAGAAGCTGGTTGCCGAACCGCCCGTTCCGTCCGAGGGCGGTCGAGGCGAGGCGGCGGCCTGTCCCCCCCGCCGGGGCGGGGAGCGGCGGCGGCCCCCACCGGCGCGTCAACAGGGTCACCGCACGGCGCGTGAAGGCCTCGCCGAAACCGGGGTTGCAGTGGATCGCCCGCTCCCAGGCCACCAGCGCCTCGTCGAGGCGGCCAAGCGATTCCAGAGCCCCGGCCAGCGCCACGTGACCGCTGTACAGGTCGGGGCTGAGCCGCAGCGCCTGGCGGGCATGCTCCGCCGCGCCCGCTCCATCGCCGAGGCCCAGGGCGGCGTCCGCGCAGTCCGCGTTGAGATCGGGCCGCGCCGGGGCCAGCCGGAGCGCCCGCCCCAGGTCTCGCCACCCCTGTTCGGCATGCCCGAGCCGCCGGTTCGCGCGGCCCAGCAGACACTGGGCGTTGGTGTGGCCCGGCTGGAGCACCAGGGCACGGCGCAGCCGGGGGACGGCCTGAGCATGGGCGTCGATGTCCAACAGCATGGAGCCGAGATTGCACCACGCGCCTGCCGCGTCGGGATGAAGGCCTGTTACCGCGCGGAAGGCGGTCAGCGCAAGCGTGTCGCGCCGAAGCCGGTGCGCAAGCAATCCCAACTCGAACCAGGCTTCGGTGCGACCGGGGTCCTCGATGGCTGCGCGGGTCAGCGCGACGATGGCGCGGTCGAGCTGCCCGGCCTGGATAGCGTCCTTCCCTACGGCGACGAGGTCGATGGCGCGCGGGGTGTCCTGGCCTTCCGAAAGGGCCGCTACGGGGGCCGCAGAGGAACCCTCAGGCGGATCTTCTCCCCCCTGAGCCGTGAAGAATGGCGGTCCGTTCCAGCCACCGTCGCGGAGAAGCGCGGATCGCTTGGCTCTCAACGCGTGGATGCGGCGCTGGGTCAGGATCTCGATCGCTACGAAGCGGGAATCGGGCGGTGTTGGTTCCGCCGGCTTGGCGGCGCCGGTCATCGTCAGGCGCTGCCGCGCCAGGGCATTGTCCGCCCGCATCGTGTAGTGGACTGTCTTCTCCGCAATCCGGATTCCGCCGAATATGCTGTGGAGCGCCCGGCCATAGGCCACGTCGTCGGCCACGGCCGGATGGAACGGCGCCTCCTCCGGGAAGCCGCCGATCATGTCGTGGCAGACGCGCCGTACGCAGAGGTTGCAGGGGTAGCTCAGCTCCGACGCCTCCCTCCACTCGGGAGTAACCTCCTGGTCGATGGTGTCGAAGTGCATCCCGGTGCGAACGAACCCGGCGTCGGGGTTGTGGTCCAGCGCCGTTGCCGTCAGCACGAGATGCCGCTCGAAAAAGTAATCGTCGGCGTCGAGGAACCAGACGTACCGGCCAAGCCCGGCGGCGGCACCGATGTTGCGCGACCGGCCCGCTCCCTGGTTGCGGTTGTTCGCGATCAGCGCGACGCTCTGCTCCGGATGTTCGCGCGCCCAGCGCAGGACCCGCGACGCCGTCTCGTCGGGGGAGGCATCGTCTACCACGCAGACATGGACCTGCGACCGCGTGTCCCGCGCCGCCTCGCGGTAGACGCGGGCCGCCGCGGCAACGCTGTCGAGCGCCCGCTCGATGGTGTCCTCCATCCGGTGCGCGGGAATCACCACGGTGCCGAGAAAGTCGGTGTCGGCCTTGTGGCGTGCGATCCCCCGCAAGGCGACACCCAACCCGCAATCCTCGAAGCCCGCGGCCGCATGCAGCCGTTCGGCCTCCGCGTCGCGGCCCTGGATCAGACGGACGATGCCCAGGGTGCGGGCAAGGTCTCCCTGCGGCGGCACGATGCGCGCCAAGGGTTCCAGCAACGCCGCCGCCTCGTCGGCCGCCCCTGCCTGCACGCGCGACAAAGCCCGGCTGGCGGCAAGCCTCAGGGGTTCGCCGATCTGCCGGCCGAGCGCCTCAAGGTCGCCGTGCAGGCGGGCCGCCCGGACGAACAGCCCGATCGACCGCAGGCCGTCGCCCACCGCGCGGGCGGTGCGGGCCGCATGCTGCCATGCGACCGCATCCGCCGGATCGATCGCGAGCGCCCGCCGGTAGGGCGGGACGCCGTCGGCGTCCGTGGTATCCCGCGCCATCCCTACGCCACCGCCGTCACGAAGGTTTCGGCGAAGGCGCGCCAAGTCCGCTCGCCGCGAAGGAAGGCCTGCGCCTTGTCGGCGCGGGAGCGGGCGGCGGCGCGGTCGGTGTAGAGGGTTTCGAGGTGTGCGACGGCCTCCTCGACGGACGATTCCCCCCAACCACGGCGCCGCCCGGCGGGATCGGCCACGGGGTCCTGCTGGCGCAGGGGGAGGCAGTTGCCGTCCCGGATCAGGTCGAGGTGGCCAGTGTTGGCCGACAGGATGACCGGCACGCCGCAGGCCATCGCCTCCATGGCGACGAGGTTGGTCGCCCCTTCGCAGCGGTTCGGAAAGATGGCGGCGTGGCATTCCGCCAGAATGGCGGGGATCTGGCCGCGTCCGAGAAAGCCCATGTCGACGAAGCCCTCCGGCGGCACGCCGCAGGCCATCGCCCACTCCACGATGCGCAGCTTGCCATTGTCACCCACGGCCGGGGCGGCCGGCACCAGGGGGGACTCCGCGATGTCGGCGGAGGTGTGCGGCCAGGGGTTGTGCCACGCGGTGATCAGCAGAGCGTCGGGATGGCGCTCATGGAACCGGCGGAAGGCGGCGAGCACGATGTCCTGTCCCTTGCGGAACTCCACCTTCCCACCCGCGAAGACGACGAAGCGGTCGCCGAAACGCCGGGCCGGCGGAACCGGCGTCAGTTCGTCCGGGTCCACGCCTTGGAAGGCGCAGGCGACGTCGGGAATGCCCTGTTCGGCCAACAGGGCTCTGTTGAACTCCGAATGGACCACGAGCTGGTCGTAGCTCCGCGCACGCCGCAGCGTGACCTCGTCGAACAGGGTGTCCTCGAAGGCGATGACTCCGACGTTGCGGCTGCCGCGGAACTGGGCGGAGAGCGGACCCGCGACGAAGCCGTTGCCGAGCGCGTGCAGAACGGTACAGTCGTTGAGTGCGAGCATCCGGTTGCCCGACCGGTCGGCGATGGCGCTGATCTGCTGGTAGCCGTCCAACAGGACCTCGAGCTTTTGCCGGTTTCCCGGCCGCAGGCTGCCCAGATGTGGCTTTTCCAGCAGGAGCGGCGGCCGTCCCCAGTCGATCAGATGCAGTGCCGTGTGGACGCCGACCAGACCCCAGCCGTGAATCTCCGAAAGCTGCCACGTCAGCGCCAGGTTCTGTTCCATGCACGGCTTCCCGACGCCCACCGCTACCAACTCCGTCACGCGCCGCACATCCCTTCATGCCCATGGCCTTGGATGATAGGATAGCAGAACGCGGACGCCGATACACAGCGTGAGCCGCCGTCCAGCACGAGCCAGCATGACCGTCAAGATCGCCTTTCTCGACCCGGCGGGTGGGGACTACACGCCGGACACGCCACGCCTGCACCCTCTCGGCGGTTCGCAATCGGCCCTGTGCTACCTCGCGGAGGCGTTGGCCGCTGGCGGCCTGGAGGTCACGCTGGTCAACGGCACCCGGACAGCCGGCGGGGTGCGCGGGGTGCGCTGTCTTCCCGCCAGCGCGGTGCCCTGGGAGGGCATGCGGGCCTTCGACGTCGTGGTGCTGCTCAACGGCTGCCCGACGGATGCGCTGACCCGCCTGCGTGCGGCCCTCGACGCCGGCCAGAAGCTGATCCTGTGGATGCAGCACGCCGTCGACCAACCCGCCGCGCGATGCCTCGCGGAGCCGCAGGCGCGCGCCTGTTGGGACGGTTACGCCTTCGTGGGCCGCTGGCAGATGGACGGCTATCTCAAGGCGTTCGGCCTCGACCGCCGACACTGCCGCATCCTGCGCAACGGCATCGCGCCGGCCTTCTCCGGCCTGTTTCCGGCGGGGTCCGACATCATGGCGGCGAAGCCGTGGCCGCCGGTCCTGGCCTACACCAGCACGCCCTTCCGTGGCCTCGACGTGCTGCTCGACAGCGTTCCACGCCTTCGGGCGGCGATCCCCGGAACCACCGTCCGGGTGTTTTCCAGCCTGGAGGGCTATCAGGTCCCCGCGGACCAGGACCCATACGGCGCCCTCTACCAGCGCTGCCGCGACACCGAGGGGGTGGACTATGTGGGGGCAGTCTCCCAAGACGCCCTGGCGGAGGCGTTGCGTGACGCGACATGCCTCGCCTACCCGAACCGCTTCGCCGAGACGTCCTGCATCGCCGTCATGGAGGCGTTGGCCGCCGGATGCCTCGTCGTGTCCAGCGCGCTGGGGGCGCTTCCGGAAACCACGGCCGGCTTCGCCCGGCTGATCCCGGTCCCGCCGGACCCGACGGAGCACGCCGTCCGCTTCGCCGAAACCGCCGGCGCAGCCCTCGTCCAGTGGCGCGACGATCGGGCGACCGTCGGCCGCAGGCTCCGCGAACAGGTGGACCACGCCACCACCGCAATGACCTGGGCCGGACGGGCCGGGGACTGGCTGGCGTGGCTTGATGAGCTGAGAGGCGGCCACAGGAGTGGCACCGGACCGGGCAAGGCGAAGGCGGCCGTCACCACCGATCTGGCCGAAGCACAGCAGCGCCTGCTGGGCGCGCTGGGCGGCCACCTGAACGCCCGCCCGCATGACGGGGATGATCACGCTTGGCGGGCGGAGGCGCGGGCACTGATCGCGCTCGTCGAGCATTCCCTACGGCTCGACCACAACACGGAGGAGAACCGGTCGGCCATCTGGACGACGCTGCGGGGGTTCGACGCCTGGTTCGCCTATGTCACGACGCTGTCGGACACGCCGCCGCCCGCGGCACCGCCCGCCGGGGGGCGGCGGCTCTACGACTGCTTCCAGTTCTGCAACGAGCTGGACCTTCTGGAGGTGCGGCTCGCCGAGCTGAACGCGGTGGTCGACCGCTTCGTCCTGGTCGAAGCGACCTTTACCCACGCCGGTGAACCCAAGCCCCTCCACTACGCGGAGAACCGCGCGCGCTTCGCGGCCTATGCCGACAAGATCATCCACGTCGTCGTTGACGATGATCCCGGCGGCTTCGCATGGCAGCGCGAGGCCCACCAGCGCGACGCGATCACCCGCGGGCTCGACGGCTGCGGCCCGACGGACATGATCGTCGTCTCGGACGCCGATGAAATCCTCCGGCCCTGGGTGATGGAGCGGCTGCGCCGGGAGCCGGACGACGGACGCTCCCTGTTCGCGCCCCACCTCGACATCTTCCTTTATTTCCTCGACCTTAAATCGCCGGACCCCTGGGTGTCGGTGGCCGCTGCGCCTTGGGAGCTGATCCGCCGGATCGGCGCCAACCGCGCCCGCTACCTGACCAAACTGGGGCATGGGCGGGTCGTCCCGGACGCCGGCTGGCACTTCACCTGGATGGGCGGCATCGAGCGCTTCCGCGCCAAGCTGCAAGCCTTCGCGCATCGCGAGATGATCGCGGCGTTCGATCAGGACCCGGCGGCGAACCGGGAACGGCTGGAGCGCTTCTACGCGACCGGACGTTTCGACGGCGGTGCCGTTCCCGGCATGTGGACGTCCCTCGCGCCCGTCCCTATCGACGCCGGCTTTCCCCGGCTGATCCGCGAGCGGCTCGACCATTTCCGCGATCTCGGCTGGATTTCGCCGGACGCCAGACCACCGAACCAGGCGGAGCCGGCGGCAAAGCCGCTCGCGGAACCGGTTGCGGAATCCGGGTCGGACCGCCATCGTGCCGTTGCCCTCGACCCGGTGTCCATCGACGCGCTCCATGCCCTGGCGATGGACCTGCTTGGCCGGAACGCGCACGAGGAGGCGATCGGGCCGCTTCGCCACTGCGTCGTCCTCGATCTGTCCGGTACTTTCCACCGCTTTCATCTCGCCCACGCGCTGCTGATGAGCCAACGCCACGTTGAGGCGGAGAGCGTGCTGCGGGACCTGATCCGCCTCGTGCCCGACGACCATCGCGCCCGGGCCAACCTGGGCATCGCACTCAAGAATCTGGGGCGGCACGACGAGGCGGTCGGCGCCGGCCGCCGGGCGCTGGTGCTGGCCCCCGCCGAGCCCGGCGTGCTCAGCAACTTGGGGCTCGCGCTCTCCCTTCGGAGCGGGGGGGACGAAGAGGCGGCCCGCACCCTGCGCCGGGCGGTGGCGATCGACCCGGACTTCACGTCGGCCCGGCTGAACCTCGGCTTGGCGTTCAGCAAGCTGCGGCGGATCCAGGAGGCGGAGGCCCAGTGCCGCCACGTCATCGAGCGCGATCCCGGCCACGCCGAGGCGCACACCTTGCTGGGCATCTGCCTTCTGCTCCGGGGCGAACTGGAGGCGGGGTTCCGGGAATACGAGTGGCGCACCCATCTGGCCGACCGCCAGGTCACGCCGCGCGGTCTGCCGACACCGGTCTGGAACGGCGGGAATCCGGACGGCCTCACGATCCTGCTGCATGACGAGCAAGGGCTCGGCGACGGAATCCAGTTTGTCCGCTACGCGCCGTTGTTGCGCCGTCTGGGTGCCCGCGTGATCGTCGAGTGCAATGACCTGCTCGTCCGCCTGTTCGCCACGCTCCCCGGCGTGGACGCGGTGGTCGGACGGTCCGCCGCGCCGCCACCGCATGACGTGCATTCCGCGCTGCTGAGCCTGCCGCACCGGTTCGGCACCACACTGGCGACCGTCCCGGCCGAAGTTCCCTACCTGCACGCCGAATCGGAACGGGTCGAATTCTGGCGGCGGCGGTTGGGTCCGCGTCCGGCGGCGGCGCGGTTGCGGGTGGGGTTGGTGTGGGCCGGCAACCCCGCCTTCAAGGACGACCGAAGGCGCTCGCCGGGGCTGGAAGCCCTGCTGCCGCTGCTTGGCGTGGAGGGGGTCGCGTTCGTGGCTCTGCAGAAGGGGGCAGGGCGGCAGGATCTGGAAACCTGCGGGCCGCTGCCGCCGTCCTTCACGGACCTCGGTGCGGAGATCGCCGACTTCGCCGACACCGCGGCGATCATGGCCAACCTGGACCTTGTCATCAGCTCCTGTACAGCGCCGGCGCATCTGGCGGGGGCGCTCGGACGCCCGGTCTGGACGGTGCTGCCGGACATCGCCGACTGGCGCTGGCTCGAGCGGGGCGATGCCACCCCCTGGTATCCGACCATGCGCCTGTTCCGGCAAGTTGCGTCGGGCGACTGGGCATCCGTCGTCGCCGATGTGCGGGCGGCGCTGGTGCGGGTCGTGGCTACAGGGGCGGCACCGTGAAGGATTCCGGTGGCAGGCCGGCGGCGTGCCGTTCCCACATCGTCTGGTAGGCGCGTTCTAGATTCCGGGTGAAGCGGGGGCTATCGAACAGAGGGGCCGTCGCCCGCGCAGCGGCAAGGTGGCGCCGGAAGCCGGCGAGCATTGCCGGATCGCCGGCCAGCCGCACCGCCAGCGCCTCGTAGCCGTCGAACGTGGTGGTGACCGTCTCGGGAAGGCCGACGGCGTTCAGCAGGCCGGTGGCGACGCGGGACGCGAAGGTTCCGCCCATCCGCGTCACCACCGGCACGCCCATCCACAAGGCGTCCGAAACGGTGGTGTGGCCCGTGTAAGGAAAGCTGTCGAGAAACAGGTCGGCCAAACGGTAGCGGGCGAGGTGCTCGGTCTGCGGCTTGTGGGGCGCGAAGATCAGACGTTCGGGATCGACCCCGCGCCAAGCCGCCTCGCGCCGGAGGTTGCCGGCGCCTTCCCGGCCGGCGTGCTGCAACCACAGCACGCTTCCCGGGATCCGCGCCAGAACGCGCATCCACACCCCGAACATCGAAGGGGTGATTTTGAACGCTGCGTTGAACGCGCAGAAGACGAAGCCGTCCGGGGGCAGGCTGCAAGCGGCGCGGTTCGGCACGGGCGCGTCCAGCGGCCGGCGCCGGTCGTTGGCCTGATAGGAGTCCGGCATGATCACCAGCCGCTCCCGGTAGTAGGGCTGATGGTCCGGCGGCGTGACGAAGCGGTCACCGATGACGTAATCCATGGCGTCGCCGCCCATCGTCCCCGGATAGCCGAGATAGGCGACCTGAACCGGCGCCAACCGGCGCGCCAGAAGATCGAACCGGACATGCCGCGTGTAGCCCTTCAGATCCACCAGGATGTGGGCGCCATCGGCCGCGAGCATCGCCTGCACCTCGTCCGGATCGGACCCGCGGATGTCGCGGAAGGTGTCGAAGGCGGCTTCCAGCCGGCGGCGCGTCGGGCTGCCGTCGTCGGGACCGTAGGAGTAGGCGACGACGCGGAAGCGGTTGCGGTCGTGAAGTTCGAAAAGCTCGGCCGCCAGATAGGCGGTGGCGTGCTCATGGAAGTCGGCGGAGAGGTAGGCGACGGTGAGCCGGTCGTCGGCGCCGAGGGGGCGCGCCGCTGGAAGGGCCGCGACGGCTTGCGGCATGGCCGCCGGTTGCACCACCACGCGGTGGAAGTGGCGGGCGGCGCGGTTCTGCTGCGCCGCGCTGGTGTCGATCAGCAGGGTGAGCAGCGGCAGGGCGATTCCCCGGCCGGTGTCGATGACCGCCAGCACCTGCCGGCACAGATCGTCGTACTCGCTCCAGTCGCAGTGCGACAGGGCGGCAAAGAGCTGGTCGTCAAGGGATTCGGAGCGGCTGGGGTCGAGCCGGTACGCCCGCCCGTAGGCGGCGGCGGCCGCGCCCAGTTCGCCCTCATCGCGCAGCGCGTGGCCGGACTCGCGCCACGCCTCGGCGTCGTCCGGCGCCTGCGCGACCGCCCGGCGATGAACGGCGCGTGCCGCCGCCATCCGGTCCAACTCGCGGAGCATCGCGCCCAGAGCGGTAACGGGTCCGGCGCCGGTCTGTCCAGGGGCCAGCCGGATCGCCCGCGCCTGAAGCGCCGCCGCCTCGGCAAGACGGCTACGGCGCCGCAGCAGCAGCGCCAGATTGAAGCAGGCTTCGGCCAGATCCGGCTTCAGGGCGATGGTGACCGCCAAGCGGCGGTGCGACTCCTCGATCTGCCCCAGCGCGAACGCGGCGACGCCCAGCAGGAACGAGGCGTCATGATGGTCGGGCCTGACGGCCAGGATCGCGCGGCACACCGCGCTGCAATCGGCGTGCCTGCCGTTCTGATGCAGCGTCAGGGCGTAGCCCAGCGCTTCGGCGGGAGACGCAAAGTGCCGGGCCGTGCTCATGCTTTCACCTCGGTGCCGCCGCCCCTCCTTGTGCCGCTCCGGGGCGAGGGGCATCCACGGAGGCGTGCGGAGCGTGAATTCATCGGGAAAAGGGTTACCATCGGGCGCGGCATTTCCAAACCCATTTGCCGGGTCGACCAATTGGACGGAGGGAGTGGGTGATCAAGGGGGTGTTCGACGGGGCCGGCGAGGCTTTCGGCCGATGTTTCGGTTCCGGCCTGCGTCATGTCGAAGCCGAGGCGCTGGACGAGGCGGCGGGCTCCTTCCGAAAGGCGGCGGCGATCCGGCCGGAGCATCCGGTGGTCTGGTTCGTCCTGGGGCTGGTCCTGCGCGGCTTGGGGCGTCAGGACGGCGCGATGGTGGCGCTGCGGGCCGCCCTTCGCCTCCGGCCGGACGATGCCGACACGCTGTTCCAGTGGGCATCGCTGCTGATCGAGCGCCGTTTGGCCGGGGAGGCGCTGGCACCTCTTCTCCGGCTCGTGGCGTTGCGGCCCGGCTACCCGGATGCGGCGTTCAACCTCGGCAACGCGCTGATGGCCGTGGACGAGCTGGAACGGGCCGAAGCCGCCTACCGGCTGGCCGTGCTGTTGGAGCCGGGCTCGGCGGCGGTCAACAACAACCTGGGCGGGGCGATCCTGTCCCAATGCCGGCCGGAGGCGGCGGCCGTGAGCTACCGGCGAGCCGTCCGGCTTGAGCCGGGGTCCGCCGAACATCACAAGAATCTCGGCGTCAGCCTGCTGACCGCCGGGAACTTCACGGAAGGCGCGCCCGAATACGAATGGCGCACCCGCCAAGCCGTCTGGCAATGGAACCGGGACTGCCCCGGCACGCCGCTGTGGGACGGCGGCCCGCTGGACGGCAAGACCATCCTGGTCCATTTCGAGCAGGGGCTTGGCGACACCGTGCAGTTCATCCGTTACATGGCCGTGCTCAAGGCGATGGGAGCCCGCACGGTCTTCGAGTGCCAGCCCCAGCTCAAGCGCCTCCTCGCCACCGTTCCGGCCATCGATGCGCTGGTGGCGGGCGGCGAACCGGTTCCCGAGGCCGATTGCCGACTGCCCCTGATGAGCCTTCCTCATCGCTGCCGAACGACGGTGGGGACGATTCCCGGCGGTGTTCCGTACCTGCGGGCCGATCCGGATCGTGTGGAGTTCTGGGGCCGGCGAATCGCCGAAGCGGGGCGACGGGACGAGTTCCGGGTGGGCATCCAGTGGCGCGCCGCGGGGGCCGACCGCTCGATTCCGCTGGATCGCTTCGCACGCTTGTCGCAGCTTTCCGGGGTCCGGCTGTACAGCCTGCAAAAGGCGGACAGACCCGGCCAGTGGGAGCGGCCCGATGAGGGGCTGGGGATCGTCTCGCTGCCGGACAGGGACGGGAAAGGTGAGGATGAAGGGTTTGTCGACACCGCCGCGATCATCGAGGGCTTGGACCTGATCGTCGCCTGCGATTCCGTGGTCGGGCACATCGCGGGCGCCATGGGGCGTCCGGTGCTCCTGGCGTTGCCGTGGCTGGGGGACTGGCGCTGGATGCGCCTCCCCGACCACACGCCCTGGTACCCGGCGACCCGGCTGTTCCGCATGACGCGCCGGAACGATTGGGACGGGGTGATGGCCCGGGTCGCCGGCGAGGTCGCCCGACGCGCCGCGGGGGTGCCATGATGGCCGGCGTCGAAGCGGCGTCCCGGCTTTATCGCGCCGGGCGGATGACGGAGGTCATCGACGCCTGCCGGGCTGTGCTGGCGGTGGAGCCGGGGCGAACCGATGCGCTCAACCTGCTCGGCGCCGCGCTGTTCTCGGCCGGCCAGGACGGCGCGGCCAGGGAGGCCCTGTGCGAAGCCGTTCGCATCGATCCGGGCGACGCCGTCGCGCTGACCAACCTCGGCATCATCCTGCAACACCGCCGGGAGTGGCCGGCCGCCGCGCGCGCCCTTCGCACGCTGGCGGCGTTGCAGCCGGAGTCCGGGGCCATCTGCAGCCGGTTGGGCACGGTGCTGCAGGAAACGGGGAACCTGGACAACTCGGTCCGGCTCCTGGTGCGTGCCGTCCGCCTCGATCCCGGCCCGAGCGTGCAATGGTACAATCTCGGTCTGATCAGTGTGCTCACGGGGGACTTCGCGGCTGCGGCCCACACCCTGCGCCGGGCGGTCGGCAGCGCGCCCGAGGGTGTCCTGGCCTACGTCCAGCTTGGCGAAACGCTGCTGCGGCTCGGTCGGGTGAACGAGGCCGCCGGGGTTTTCCGCCGCGCCCTCCGGCTCGACCCGACCGTCTCCGAAGCGGCCAACGGCTTGGCGCGCTGTGCGCGGTACCGGGCCGCCGCTGCGGCGGCGCAGGTTCCAGGGACGGGATCGGGGACGGGAACGCAAAAGGGGCTGGCGGTCCGCGGCGCCTTGGAGAGCGCCACGGGCTACGGCTATTTCTGCCAGCGCTTCATCCGGACGCTGCGCAAGCGGGCCGTACCGCTCCAGGCGATCGGAATCACCGGTCCCGAATCCTGGCGGGAGGAGAATCTCGACCCGCCGGTTCCCGCCAGGGCCCTGGTGAACTTCCTCATCCCCCTGGCGGTTGAACGGGTGCCCGGCCTGGCCACGGTGACCTTCACGATGTTCGAAGGAACCTGCATACCACCGGCATGGCGGCGCCAGTGCGCGCACAGCGACCTCATCATCGTGCCCACGGAATCGTCCCGCATGGCCTGGGCGGCGCAGGGTTATCCGGAGGATCGTCTGCGGGTCTGCCCCCTGGGCGTCGATCCGGAGGATTCCGACGGCGCCGCCCCCGCGCCGACCATGGTCGATCCGCGCGGGCGGCTGGTTTCCAGCTATCGGCACCGCTTCGTCAACGTCTCGGATTTCATTCCCCGCAAGAACATCGACGGTCTGCTGCGGGTCTGGCTGCGCAGCACGACGCGAACCGACGACGCGGTGCTCATCCTGAAGCTGGGCAAGGGCAGCAACCCGGCGTTCGGCGCGGAACTCGGCGATCTGGTCCGGCGGACGGAGGCTGCCGTCGGGAAGCGGATGGCCGACGCGGCGCCGGTGGTGCTGATCAACCAGTTCCTGTCGGACGTCGACATGACGGGGCTGATACGGGCGGCGACCCATTACTGGAGCATGTCGCACGGCGAGGGCTGGGACCTTCCCCTCTCCAAGGCCGGCGCCATGGGGCTGAGCCTGATCGCGCCGCGCCATTCGGCCTATCTGGATTATCTCGACGACCGGGTGGCCCGGCTGATCCCGGTGGCCGTCCGCCCCGCGCGCCTGCCTTACAGCGAGCAGGCCTACCCACCGTTCCACGGGCTCGACTGGTGGGATCCGGACGAGGACGCGGCCGCGAACATCCTGACCGCCATCATCCGCGGCGGCGACACCGCTCACCGGTCAGCCCGCGACCATCTGGTGCAAGGCTTCACCTGGACCCGCGCGTCGGACCGGCTGCTCGCCATCCTCGACGACGCGGGACTGCGATGATGGGGCCCCCAGCCGAAATGGCGGCGGTGCAAAGCTTTGCCGCCGCCCTGGAGCATCATCGGGCGGGCCGGCTCGCCGCCGCCGAGGCCAGCTACCGGGCGATCCTGCGCGACGACCCCGGGCACGCTCACGCCAACAACAACCTGGCCATCCTGTTGCGCGCCGTCGGGCGGCGGGACGAGGCCGCCGCCTGTTACCGCCGGGCCGTCGCGGCGCTGCCGGACGACGCGCCGATCCGCAGCAATCTTTCCTGCGCGCTGGCCGACCTCGACCGGACGGCGGAGGCGCTGGCGGCGGTGCGCGTGGCGCTGTCCCTGTGCCCGGACTACGCCGATGCCTGGTTCAACGCCGGCAACCTCCTGAAGACCGCCCGGGAGTCCGGCCGGGCGATCACCGCCTACCGCCGCGCGGCGTGGCTGAAGCCCGGCATGGGCGGAACCCACAGCAACATGGGGGACGTGTACCGGGATCTCGGGGAGTCGAGCCGCGCCGTGGACTGCTACCAGGCGGCGATGCAGGCGCAGCCCGACCTGCCGCAACCCTTCGTCAACCTCGGCGAGGCGCTGAAGGAGCAGGGACGGATCACCGAGGCCATCGCGGTCTTCCAAAGCGGGATGGAGCGTCACCCCGATCTGGCCCTGCTGCATTCCAACCTGCTGCTCGCCCTTCACTACACGCCCTGGGTACCGCCCGAGATCATCGCCCGCGCCCACGCCTTCTGGAACGAGCGGCACGCCCGGCCGCTGATGCCACGGGGCCGGCGGTTCCCCAACGACCGCACCCCTGGCCGGCGGCTGCGGGTGGGCTACATCTCGCCCGATTTCCGCGCCCACGCCTGCGCCCATTTCATCGAGCCCCTGCTGCGCGAGCACGACCGCGGCGCGATCGAGGTCTTCTGCTACGCCACCTCGGACCATCACGACGCGGTCACCGAACGGATGAGGAGTCTCGCCGACGGGTGGCGGTCGTTGGCCGTCCTGGACGACGCGGCCGCCGCCGCGCTGGTCGAGCGCGACCGCATCGACATCCTGGTCGATCTGGCCGGCCACACGGCGCACAGCCGGCCGCTGCTGTTCGCCCGCAAGCCGGCCCCGGTCCAGGTCGCCTGGCTTGGCTATCCCGACACCACCGGCATGACGGCGATCGACCACCGCCTGACCGACGACATCGCCGACCCACCGGGGCTCACCGACGCCTGGCACGCCGAGCGGCTGATCCGCCTGCCCAAGGGGTTTCTCGCCTTCCAGCCGTTGCGCGTCGCCGTTGCGCGCGACGAACCGCCGGCACTGGCCAATGGCTTCGTGACCTTCGGGTCGTTCAACAACGTCGCGAAGGTGACCCCGGAGGTGGTGCGGGTCTGGTCGACCATCCTGACGCGCGTGCCATTCGCCCGCCTGATCCTCAAGAGCCGTGCCTTTAACGACCCGCCGACGCGGGCGCGCTATCTCCAGCAGTTCGCCGGCAACGGCGTGGACCCCGGCCGTATCGACCTCCTTCCCCCGATAGATCGGATCGATCACCATCTGCGGGCCTACGACCGTATCGACATCGGCCTCGACCCGTTCCCCTACAACGGCACCACCACCACCTGCGAGGCGCTGTGGATGGGGGTGCCGGTGATCACGCTCGCCGGCCGTCATCACGTCGCGCGGGTGGGTGCCAGCCTGCTGTCCCAATGCGGGCTGGCCGAGTTCATCGCGACGGACGAGGACGGCTATGTCGAAACGGCTGTCGCCCTGGCCGGCGACACGGGGCGCCTGACCGCGTTGCGCCGCGGCATGAGCGAACGGATGGAGCGCTCGGCGCTCAACGACCATCGCGGCTTCGCGGCGGCGGTCGAGGCGGCCTACCGCGCCATGTGGCGGTTCTGGCTCGGGCATGAGCGGGAAGCAGCAACGGCGGAGCGCTGAACGCCCGCCGCGATCACCCCCACCGCATCATTGGCCGGTTCGGCGGCGGACCTCCTCGCGCAGGGCTTCGGCCGCCCGGACGAACACCGGTTCCCAGTCCTGCTCGGGGCCTTGGCGGAACAGGCGCATCGTCGGGTACCACGGCGTGTGCTCTCCGGAAAGGCCATAGATCCAATAGGGAACGTGCTGCACGAGGTTCCAGACCGGCTTGCCGAGGGACCCGGCGAGATGCGCCACGGAACTGTCGGTCATGATGACGAGGTCGAGCTGTTCCAGCATCGCCGCCGTGTCGGCGAAATCGTCCAGGTCGGGGCCGAGCGGAGTCACCAGGCAGCCGGAAACCCCGCTGTCCACGAGTTCGGCTTCGGGCGGTCCTTTCTGAAGGCTGTAGAGCCGGACGCCCGGCACCTCGGCGAAGCGCAGGAATCGGGCGAGGCTGGCGGCGCGCCGACCGTTGTCGGCGAAGGTCACCCGTCCCGACCACACAATCCCGACACGCAGCGTGCCCGGCTCCCGCACGCCGAGCCGATGGGCGGCCTTGTCGCGGGAGGCGGCCGGAACGGTCGGGGTCACCGGTGGCGGGACCGAGGCCAGTGTGGTGCCGAACAGGCCCGGCAGGCTCATCTGCGACGCCTCGACGTCGAAGGCCGGCAGTGGGCTCCCCGGTTGCAGGACGTCGTCGACACCCAACCCCGACAGCACCCGGCGCAGTTCCGGATGGCATTCGTACAGCAACCGGCCGCCCCGCGCCTTGGCCAGCGGCACGTAGCGCGCCGCCAGGATTGCGTCGCCGAATCCCTGTTCGGCGAACAGGAAAAGGGCGCGTCCGTCCAGTGGTCCCCCGTTCCAGGCCCGCTCCGACGGTGGCCGGCCATGGTAGGAGGCAAGGCCGCGCCGGGCTTCGTAATCCACGAAGCCATGGACATAGTCGCCGATCTGAAGCCGGGCGAGAGCCCGCTCCCACTGCAGTTCGGGAGTGGCGGTCCCGCCCGCCGCCGCCCGCTCGATCATCGCGAGCGTTTCCTTGAAGCGCCCCGCCTTGCGCAAGGCCACGGCGTTGTTGAAGAGGAAGGCCGGAGTGTCCGGCTCGAGCCGAAGCGCCTCCCCATGCGCGGCCAGCGCCTCGTCGAATCGACCGGCCTCCACCAGGGCGTTGCCCAGATTGCTCCAGATGCTGGCGTTCGCGGGTGCGACCTCCAGGCCCCGCCGATGGCAGGCGATGGCGCCGTCCAGCTTTCCCGCGCGACGCAGAAGATGACCGAGCATGCTCCAGGCGCCATCGTCACGCGGATTGGCCGCGAGGACGGCCTCCAGCGTGGTCGTGGCCTGTGCATGATCCATCCTCGTCCCCCTGGCTCGCCGTGGCCGAACCGCAGGACCACGCTGCGATCATAGGCTCGCTTGATGGCGCGGCTGTCAACCGCTTGCCCCTGGAGGGCGGCGGCGTGGCCACGCCCCCACGCGCACGGATGCGATCTTCAGGATGTTTTTTGTTACTTTTTGTAATTATTGATTATTTCCATATGCCCATCGCCATGAAATAAATTTCTCTGCTTCGGGCACAAAACAACCGAGGCGCGACAACGCGAGGGGTCGAGAAATATCAGGTCGTGCCTGTTGCAACTTGGCCTCGTGAAGATGAGGTTATGCATCGCCAATATAGCATATCTATCTCTCATCGAAGCGCGGATGTTGCTCCAGTGATTAGGAGTTGAGGCATGTAAGCGTAGATAAATTATTAACTTCATTTTCCCACTATTGAGTCGTAGTGGCCCCTCCTGTAAGGGCCAACACGCTCCTGCCGCCGCGGCCGCGGAGCCTGAAAAAAAAGCCGATGCAAGAGGGATGAGATGGCTGCTGGTGGAACACTGACGCTCACGGGTGGCGCTGACTACGTGTTCTCCTCGACGGAGGTCTGGTCGGGAATCAGGGGCAACGGCAGCACCCAAGGCGCGCGGCTCAACACCCAGGGGCAGACCCTGAGCGTGTCCAATCTCGATCGCCTCATCGGCGGCACATCCAGCACCAAAAAGGATGTCGTCACGCTGGCCGGCACGGCCGGGAACACGATCACAGTCCAGGCCCTCGAGACTCTGATCGGCGGTTCCGGCAACGACGTGGTTCGGTTGACGTCCACCGGCGCCACCATGGTGGTGGAATCGCTTGAGACGATCCTCGGCGCATCCACCGGCACCTCCCTCATCACGCTCTCCGGTACCACCGGCAACACCATGTCGGTGGGGTATCTGAAGTCGATGATCGGCAGCGCCGGCGAAGACGTCATCAGGATCAACGCCGCGGGCTCCATCGGCAGCACCATGGCGGTGGCCCTGATGGAGACGATGATCGGGACCGGCGGTCTGGACCTCATCGCCACCATAGGCGGCACCGGCAGCAACACGATGTTCGTGGAAGGCATCGAGATTTTCCTCGGAAACGCCAGTGCTTCCGTTAACGATGTCGTCCATCTGGCCAACGGCGGCAACACGATCGGCATCGCCTTCCTTGAGACCCTCATAGGCGGCAGCGGCAACGATGTCGTGACGATGTCCTTCAAGTCCGGCACGGCCAATCTCCAGAGCACTGCCGGCACAGTTTCCGTGTCGTCGATCGAAACGATCGTTGGCGGAACCGGCGGCCGAAACACCGCGATTCTCCTCGACGTCGGCAACACCATCACGGTGGCAAGCCTCAACACCCTGATCGGTGGCGGCGGCAAGGATGTCGTCAACGTCACGCTCCGGGACGGGACGGCCATCGTCGGTGACGGGGCCATCCCCTGGAACACCAGCGGCAGCACGATGCTGGTGTCGCTGATCGAGACGATGATCGGCAGTTCCGGCGACGACATGGTCGTCGCGCTCAACAACGACGGCATGACCCTCGCGGTTTCGGCGATCGAGTCCGTGGTCGGCAAGACGGGCAACGATGTCGTCTACCTTGGCACCGGTGGAAACACGATCCAGGTGGTGGCGCTGGAAACGCTGATCGGCGGTTCCGGCATGGACGTGGTGACGGTGAGCACCACCCGGGGCGCCACCATGATGGTGTCGGCCGTCGAATCCGTGGTCGGCAAGGCGGGCACCGAGGTCGTCCATCTCGGCACCGGTGGCAACACGGTCCAGATCGAGGGGGTGGAAACCCTGATCGGCGGCACCGGCAACGATGTGGTGACCGTCATCGACACCAGCGGCACGATCTTCGTGTCCGGTGTCGAGACCGTCTACACGCCCTATGAGACACTGACGCTGAGCGGCGTGGACACCTACGTCTCCTTGCCGCCGAGTGCCGCCGACACGACGCCGCCGTCGATCACGGCGGTGTCGATCCCGGACGCGGTGATGAAGATCGGCGACGTGGTGACGGTGACGATCACCGTGGCGGCGGACAGCGACACCTACACGCTGGGCGCCGGCAGCACCGTCGGCGGCTTCGCGCTCGGCAACCTGACCAAGGTGAACGCGACCACTTACACCGCGACCTTCACGGTGACCGCCGGCGGCACCGACGTCGCGGCGGGCTCGGACGTGCCGGTCAGCATCGTGCTGACCGACAGCGCCAGCAACTCCAACACCCCCTACACCACGGCGATCAGCCAGAGCGCCGACCGCATCGACGCCAACCGGCCGACCATCGCCTCGGCGGCAGTGAACGGCACGACCCTGACGGTCACCTTCGCCGAAGCGGTGTCCGCGACCAGTGCCGCCGGCCTCACCGTCACGGTCGCCGGGCAGAGCCGTGCGGCGACCTACGCCAGCGGCTCGGGCGGCACCACGCTGACCTTCACGCTGGCCTCGGCGGTCACCCAGGGCGAGACGGTGACGCTCGACTACAACCCGAGCACCGGCAACCTGACCGACAACGCAAGCAACGCTCCGGCCTCCGTCACCGGCCAGGCCGTCATCAACAACACCCCGCCGGCTGCCGACACGACGCCGCCGTCGATCACCAACGTCACCATCCCCAACCAGATCGCCAAGGTCGGCGACGTGGTGACGGTGACGATCACCGTGGCGGCGGACAGCGACACCTACACGCTGGGCGCCGGCAGCACCGTCGGCGGCTTCGCGCTCGGCAACCTGACCAAGGTGAACGCGACCACTTACACCGCGACCTTCACGGTGACCGCCGGCGGCACCGACGTCGCGGCGGGCTCGGACGTGCCGGTCAGCATCGTGCTGACCGACAGCGCCAGCAACTCCAACACCCCCTACACCACGGCGATCAGCCAGAGCGCCGACCGCATCGACGCCAACCGGCCGACCATCGCCTCGGCGGCAGTGAACGGCACGACCCTGACGGTCACCTTCGCCGAAGCGGTGTCCGCGACCAGTGCCGCCGGCCTCACCGTCACGGTCGCCGGGCAGAGCCGTGCGGCGACCTACGCCAGCGGCTCGGGCGGCACCACGCTGACCTTCACGCTGGCCTCGGCGGTCACCCAGGGCGAGACGGTGACGCTCGACTACAACCCGAGCACCGGCAACCTGACCGACAACGCAAGCAACGCTCCGGCCTCCGTCACCGGCCAGGCCGTCATCAACAACACCCCGCCGGCTGCCGACACGACGCCGCCGTCGATCACCAACGTCACCATCCCCAACCAGATCGCCAAGGTCGGCGACACGGTAACGGTGACGATCACCGTGGCGGCGGACAGCGACACCTACACGCTGGGCAGCGGCAGCACCGTCAACGGCTTCGCGCTCGGCAACCTGACCAAGGTGAACGCGACCACTTACACCGCGACCTTCACGGTGACCGCGGACGGCCAGCTCACCGGCGACCGGGCGGCGAATCAGGACATACCGGTCAACCTTGTCCTGGTGGACAGCGCCAGCAACGCCAACACGGCCTACACCACCCCGATCAGCCAGAACAACGACCGCATCGACACCAACGCCCCGCCGACGCTGGCGGTGCCGACCACCCCGCCGACCCTGATCGACACGGTGGCCGACGACACCTTCCCGATGGTGACCGGCCAGTTGTCCGCGTCCGACCTGGAAGGCGGCACGCTGACCTACTCCATCGCCGGCTCGCAGGGCTCCCCCGTGCAGTATGGCAGCGTCACGCTGAGCAACAACGTCACCTACGACACGTGGTCCACCGGTCCGGGCGGCACCTCCTACATCAACAGCCAGACCGGCAAATACGCCTATGTGTTCGACGCGGCCTTCCTGAACGGCGTGCCGGCGGGGCCGATGCAGGGGACGAGCACCTTCACCGTCTCCGACGGCAACCGGACCGTCTCGCAGCAGATTACCCTCAACTTCACAGGCGTTAACGACAGCCCGATCCTGTCCAACGACGTCCGCAGCCTGACGGCCATCGACCAGGGCATCGCCGACGCCTCCAACACCGGGACGACCGTCACGGCGATGCTGGCCTCCGCCGGTACCGCCACCGACGCGGAGTATGACAGCCCGTTCCCGTTCGTCACCATCGTTCCGCTGGGCGTCGCCGTCACCGGGGTGACCAACACCAACGGCGTCTGGCAGTACAAGGTCGGCGGCGGCAGCTGGACCAACATCCCGGCAGGATCCTCCGACGGTTCCGCTCTGCTGCTTGCCGGATCGGACCTCATCCGCTTCGTGCCGAACGGTTCCGGCTTCACCAACACGGACACCGGCGGCCTCACCTTCAAGGCGTGGGACCGGACCAGCGGCACCGCGGGCAGCACCGCCGACACCATCACCGGCGATGCCTACAGCGTGGCCAGCGCGACCGCCAAGATCACCGTCGATGCCATCCCGACGCTGAGCGCCACCGGCGGCAACGAGACCTTCAGCGTCGGGGTTTCCACCTCCACCAGCCTGTTCAGCGGCGTGTCGGCCTCCACGGTCGAAGCGGGGCAGAGCTTCCGCGGCGCCGTCTTCACCGTCAGCGGCGTGGTGGACGCCACCGAGGTCCTGAACATCGGCGGGATCGACGTCGCGCTGACGAACGGCGCCACCGCCACCCTGACCGGGCTGGGAGCCTCGGGCGGCAACGCCACCGTGACAGTCTCGGTGGTGAGCGGCATCGCGACGGTGACCGTCACTGGTCTTGAGCGCACCGACGTGCAGATGGGCGCGTTGCTGGGCGGCCTTGCCTACAAGAACACCAGCGGTGCCGCAACCCTCGGCAACCGCACCGTCAGCATCGCCGGCCTGACGGACAGCGGCGGCTCCTCCGGCAGCGCCACTATCACCGGCGTCAGCACGGTGGTGAGCGTCGCGGACCTCACGCCGCCGGCTGCTCCGTTGGTGACCAGCGCGGCGCTGACCAACAGCGCCACCCCGACCCTCACCGGCACCGCGGAGGCCGGCAGCACCGTCACCGTCACGGTGGGCGGGGCCACCTACACCACCACCGCGACGGGCGGGAACTGGTCGGTCAACCTCGCCACGGCGACCCCGGCCAGCGGCACGCTGAGCCTCAACGCCAACGGCGCCAACCCCGTCTCGGCCACCGCCACCGACGCGGCGGGCAACGTCTCCGCACCGGGCACCCAGTCGCTGGTCATCGACACGACGCTGCCCAACGCCCCGGCGGTGACCAGCGCGGCGCTGACCAACAGCGCCACCCCGACCCTCACCGGCACCGCGGAGGCCGGCAG
>NZ_JAUJFI010000063.1:27676-29711 GCF_030849505.1 Azospirillum isscasi
AACCCCGTCTCGGCCACCGCCACCGACGCGGCGGGCAACGTCTCCGCACCGGGCACCCAGTCGCTGGTCATCGACACCACCGCCCCCACGGCGACGGTTCTGTTCGACGACGACAGCATCGACGCGGTGGAACAGTCCAGCAGCGCCTTCACCATCAGCGGCAGCGAGGCTGGGGCCGCCTTCACCTGGACCATCGCCTCCTCCGGCGGCGGCCGGGTGAGCGGAAGCGGCGTGACCACCAGCGGCACCACCCGGGTGGGCGGGCTGGACCTCTCCAGCCTGGGCGACGGCACGCTGACGCTGTCGCTTGGCCTGACCGACCCGGCGGGCAACGCCTCGCCGCTCTTCACCGCGGCGACGCAGAAGCTGACCGCGACGGTGGAGAAGCCGGCCCCGATTGCCCCGCCGCCGGTGGCTACCGTGGACGGCGCCACCGTCACCGGCTCGGTCACCACAGGCACCGACGGCAGCCGCACCACCACGGTGACCGTCGCGGCGACCAACAGCGAGCGCGTGGAGGACGGCAGCACCGCCAACGCCGATCTGGCCGACGTGCCGGTGGTCCGCGAGCAGGTGGTCGATGCCCAGACCGGGCAGCTGTCCACCGTCACCACCCTGACGGTCAGCGTCTCCACCGGGGTGGCCGTCACCACCACCGGCAGCGCCGAGCGGCAGACCGCCAGCCAGGCCCAGACCGGGCTGAGCGGGCTGATCGCCGCCATCGAGGCCCGCACCGACGAGGGCACGGCGGCGCGCAACGGCCTGACCGGCGGCGGGTCGGGCTTCCTCGCCGCGCTGTCGACCCAGGCCCGGCTCCTCGTGCGGGCCATCGACTTCAGCGCGCCGGGCGTGGTCGCCGGACAGGCGGTGCAGACGCGGGTGACCGGCAACACGCTGGGCGGCACCGGCACCGGCAGCACGGCGCCGACCGCGGTGGTGCTGAACACCACGTCGGTGGCGGCCCCGGTGACCATCCAGCTCGACAACGTCGAGTTCGGGGCGGTGGTCGGCAACGCCACTCTGGTCGGCGGCGAGGGCGAGCAGGTGGTCTACGGCGATAACCACCAGCAGTACATGTATCTGGGGGCCGGCGACGACGTCCTGCACGGCGGCGGCGGCAACGACACGGTGGCCAGCGCCGGCGGCAACGACACGCTGTACGGCGACGAGGGCGACGACGTGGTGATGGGCGGCGAGGGCGACGACTGGGTGCTCGGCGGCGAGGGCAACGACCTGATCGGCGGCGGCACCGGCAACGACCGCGGCTTCGGCGGCACCGGCGACGACATCCTGTTCGGCGAGGAGGGCGACGACACGCTGACCGGCAATGAGGGCCACGACACGGTGGTCGGCGGGGCGGGCAACGACCTGCTGTTTGGCGAGGAGGGCGACGACCTTCTGGTCGGTGACGAGGGCGACGACACGATCAACGCCGGGACCGGCAACGACGTGGCGCTGGGCGGGGCGGGCAACGACCTGATCGGGCTGGGCGAGGGCGACGACCTCGCCACCGGCGGCGAGGGCGACGACACGCTGCTGGGCGAGGCCGGGAACGACACGCTGTTCGGCGGGGCGGGCAACGACCTGATGGACGGCGGGGCGGGCGACGACGTGCTGTTTGCCGACGGCGGGGCGGACACGCTGTGGGGGGGCGCCGGGGCCGACCTGTTCGCCTTCGGGCGGGCCTCGGGCGGCTCGGTGGTGATGGATTTCCAGGCGGGCGTCGACCGTCTGGCCTTCTACGACGGCACCATCGACCTCGGCGCGGTGATCCACTCGGCCCGCGTGGAGGGCGGCAACACCACCCTCGACATCGGCTCGGGCAACCGCATCACCATCCGCGGCCAGACCGGAAACGTCGCCGACTGGTTCGGCTGAGCGGGTTGGTGCGGCACATCAGCAACGCTTTGCTTTGAGCAAATCATGACCGGTGACCAGTCGCTCACCGGACGTGTTCTTAGCAGGCCGCGGAAAAAGGCTATGCCCGGCTTGCCGGTCGTGATTCTCTCCGTTTGAAGAGAATGCGGCCGGTGAG
>NZ_JAUJFI010000064.1 GCF_030849505.1 Azospirillum isscasi
TTTCGTCGTTGAAGCTTGAGGCCGGTGGTTGCGCCGGGCCCCCTCCCTGACCCTCCCCCGCCTTCGGCGGGGGAGGGGATTGGTGCTGGAGTGGAAGGGGGACAGCTCTCGGAGGGTCAGGGCAGCAGGATGGCGGATTGCCACTGCTGCAAGAAGCGCTCGCGCTTCAGCCGGTCCAGGAAGACCAGCAGGGCCGGGCTGAGCGCGATGGGATGAAGTGGCGCCGCCGTGCTGGAGCGCAGGCCAGACGCCGACGCCTCCCGTTTGATGCCGGAAGAGATGGCGTAGAGGGCGGAGCGGTCGGCCACCACCTCCTGACCCCGCGGGGACAGCAGATAATCGATGAACTGGCCGGCAAGCTGCGGCCGGGGGGCCGTCCTGGGGATCACCGCCACGCGGGAGATGACCAGCGTGTAGTCCTCCGGCACCACGATGCCGATGGGAGCCCCCGCCGCGGCCCGCGCCCGCGCGTAGGAACCGAGAACGTTGTAGGCGATCAGCACCTCCCCCCGCTCCACCATGTCGAGGATCTCGCCGGAGCAGCAGGCCAGCCGTGCCTGGGCGTTGCCCATCATCGCCACGAGCTGCCAGTATTGGCTGAACAACAGGGCGTCGTGGGCGGCCAGCAGATAGCCGATGCCGCTGGTGGCCGTGTCGTAGGTGGCGACCCGCCGGCTGAAGCGCGCCGGATCGTCCCGCAGCAGCCGGATCAGAGCAGGGCGCGTGCGCGGGACCTGATCGGCGGCCAGAAGGTCGCGGTTGTAGGCGATCACCGCGGGTTCGAAGGTGAAGCCGAACGCCTCGTCCCGCCAGTTCGCCCAGTCCGGCAGACCGTCCGTCAGGGCGGAGCGGTGGGGCTGGGTGTAGCCGTCGTTGACCAGCTTCACCTGCAGGTCAGCGGCGGAGCTGATGAGCAGGTCGGGATTCTCCGCCGCGGCATCCTTCGCCGGCATGGCCACCGCCTCGGCGTAGAGGTCGACGGTGTCCATGTCCTTGTACTCGACCGTCACGTCCGGGCGGAGTTGCTGGAAGTCGAGGACCAGCGGCTCGATGGCCTGCCGGTCGGTGGCCGAATGAATGCGCAACCGCTCCCGCTCGCCGCCGGGCGCCGGGTAGGTGATCACCGGCGCCGCCTGCGCCCAGGGCGCCCAGAGCAGGGCGAACAGGACCAGCAGGGGCAGCAAGGCCCGCCCGGCGCTTCCGCCCGTGGCATCGCCGCCGCCCGCCGCCGAAAAGTCGATGCGCGCGATCAGCCCGCCGCCGGGGCGGTCGAGCAGGCCGAAATCCGCCCCGTGCGCCTCCACCACCGAGGTCACAATGGCGAGGCCCAGCCCGCTGCCGGCCACTCCGGCGGCGGAACTGCCGCGCCCGAACCGTTCCAGCACGCAGCGCTTCTCCGCGTCCGGCACGCCGGGGCCACGGTCGGCGATCTCCACGCGCAGACCCCGCCCGTCCGGCAGCGGCGCCAGCGATAGGTCGATGGGGCCGGACGGCCCGGCGTATTTCACCGCGTTGTCGAGCAGGTTGGTCAGCGCCTCGCGCAGACTGATGGCGTCGCCGGGCACGGTGGCCGGCTCCGCCGCACGGTCGATGTCCAGGCGGATCGCCGTGTCGCCGGCCACCGCCCGGGCGCGCTGGAACACCTGCTCCAGCAGGGCGCCGAGATCGACGTCCTCCGGCTTCAGCGCCTCGCTGCGGTGGATCACCATGGCGTGGTTGAGAAGCTGGCTGGTGAGCTGGCTGGCCTCCACCGCGTTGCGGTGCACGCGCTGGGCGATGCGGTGCAGGGCCTCGGGGTCGTCCTCGTCGATGGCGAGTTCGGCCTGCAGGCGCAGGCTGGCCAGCGGCGTGCGGATCTGGTGGGCGGCGTCGGCCAGGAAGGTCTGCATGGTGTCGAGATTGGACTGGAGCCGCGCCATGAGCTGGTTGATCGCCTGCACGAGCTGCGACACCTCCTGCGGCGGCGGCATGGCGATGGGGGAGAAGTCGTGGGGCTGACGGTCGCGGATCATCCGCTCCAGCGAGCCCAGCGGGGCCAGCGCCTGCCGCACCCCGAACCAGATCAGCCCGCCCGCCGCGACGACGGTGAAGGCGATGGGAAGGAAGGCGTTGGCCAGGATGTCGCGGGCCAGCGCGCCGCGCTCCTCCCGCGTCTGGGCGACGGCGATGGTGACCCAGCCGCTGAGGTCCGGCTGTGCCGCGAACCGCTTCAGGATGGCGACGCGCACCGGCATGCCGCGGAAGATGGCGTTCTCGAAGCGGGTGGCGGAATCGCCGCCGGACGCGCCCGCGGCCTTCGCCGCCGTCACCGGCAGGTCGTGGTAGCCGGTGACCAGCTCGCCGTCCGGGGCGGTGATGCGGTAGAACACGCGGTCGCGCCGCGCCTGGGCCAGGATGCCCAACGACGAGTAGGGCAGGTCGATGGAGAAGCGCCCGTCCTCCACCCGGATCGTGTCGGAGATGGATAGGGCCGACGCCAGCAGAAGCCGGTCGAAGGCGGCGTCGGCGGCCCGCTGGGCGTAGGCGCTGACGAACAGGAAAAGGCCGGCGGTCAGCACCGCCAGGACGCCGAGCAGCCGGATGAACAGCCGCCGGCGCAGCGAGAATCCTTCAGCCTTCGGCACACACTTCCGCCACATACCCCAGCCCCCGAACCGTCCGGATTTCCACCGACGCGCCCTCCAGCTTGCGCCGGAGGCGGGAGACATACAACTCGATGGCGTTGAGCGCGGTGGGCTGGTCCAGGCTGAACAGCCGGTCCATCAGATCTTCCTTCGACAGCACCGTGTTCAGATTGCTGAGGAACAGCTCCAGCAACCGGAACTCGCGGCCCCCCAGATCGACGGGGCGTCCGTCCACCAGCACCTTCTTGGCCGCGGCGTCGAAGACCAGATTGCCGAACTGCGTCCGCGAGGAGGCGAGGCCGTGCGAGCGGCGCAACAGGGCGCGGCAACGGGCCTCCAGCTCGCGCAGGTCGAAGGGCTTCACGATGAAATCGTCGGCGCCGAGGTCGAGCAGGTCGACCCGGACATTCACCTGGGAACGGGCGGTCATCACCAGCACCGGCGTGGCGTCCCGGCGCTGGCGCAGACGGTTCAGCAGCGTCTGCCCGTCCACCCCCGGCAGCATGATGTCGAGCAGGACGAGCTGGTACGCCTCCTGGCGCAGCAGCTCCTCCGCCTCGTCCCCGGTCGGTGCCCAGTCCACGGCGTAGCCGAGCTTGCGCAGCCGGTGGACGATGGCGTCGGCCAGATCCTCGGTATCCTCGACGACGAGTATGCGCATGGTCCGTCTCCCGATGCCGGGGCACCGTAATCCACAAATCAATGCGCCATGAAGATGGGAATGCCGGGCGGCTCGCGCAGCACGTCCAGAGTCACCCCGCCCCACACCCGTTCGCGGACGCGGCTGTGGCCGTAGGCACCCATCACCAGCAGGTCGCAGCCGGCCTCCGCCGCGGTGTCCTGCAAGGCCCGTCCGACCGCACGGCCCGATGCCGGAACCTTGCGGATGGACGCCGCGACGCCGTGCAGGGCCAGATAGCCGGACAGGCGGTCGGGATCGGCGGTGCGTCCGGGATCGGCGACCTCCGCCGACAGGACGACCACCTTGCCGGCCCGTTGCAGCAGCGGCAGCGCCGCGGCGACCGCCCGCGAGGCCGCGGCCCCGCCGTCCCAGGCCACGGCGACCGCGGACCCGACCGACGCCGGTTCCGCAGCCGGCGCCAGCAGAAGGGGGCGGCCCGAGCCGAACAGGGTGGCCTCGATGGCCGGACCCATGGCGTTGGTCCGGTCGGACGTCTGGGCGATCACCACCAGATCGGCGAGCCGTGCCTCCTCCGCCAGGGTTTCGGCCAGCGGGCCGGTCGCCTGCTGCCAGGAGGCCGTCAACCCGTCCGCCGCATCGCCTCCGCCGGCCAGGCTGTCCGCCTCCGCGGCGCCGAAGCGGGCGCGGAACTCCTCGAACAGGTGGTGCGCGGACTCGACCACCCGCGCCTGATCCTCCTGCCCGATGCGGATGAGCTGCTCGACCAGCGCCTTGGGGATCGCGGCGCTTTCGACGGAGGTGCGGATCTCGACCTGCGGCATGACGCTCAACCCTTCCACATGGGCGCGGAAGCGGTCGGCGACGAGAAAGGCCGTGGCGATGGCGCGCTGGTCCAGGGGCCGTCCGGTCAGGGGAACGAGTACCTTCTTGATCATCGGGTGCTCCGTCACGAAAGCCAGGAGGTGTGCATCAGGACTTCGTTGCTGCCGCGCCAGATCATGTCGAGCGCCACATAGGTGATGATGGCGAGGCCGACCCAGCCGACCCAGCGGTGCTTGTGCAGGACATGCGCGATCATGTTGGCCGCGGCCCCCATCAGCACGACGGACAGCAGCAGGCCGATGACCAGGATGGTGGGATGGTCCTTCGCCGCGCCGGCGACGGCCAGCACGTTGTCCAGCGACATCGACACGTCCGCCACCACGATCTGCCAGATGGCGGCCCCCACGGTAGCGCCGCCCACCGCCGCGCCAACCGTGGCGTTTCCGTTGCCGGAAACCTCGACCGGCGTGTCCGGGGCCGCCAGCGCCTCGTCGGGCGCCACCTCGTCCGCCCCGTGGGAGCGCAGTTCGCGGAACATCTTCCAGCAGACCCACAGCAGCAGGACGCCGCCGGCCAGCGTCAGGCCGATGATCGCGAGGAGCTGCGTGGTGATCAGGGCGAAGAAGATGCGCAGCACGATGGCCGCGCCGATGCCCCAGAAAATCACCTTGCGGCGCTGCGCCAGCGGCACCGCGGCGGCGGCCATGCCGACCACGATGGCGTTGTCGCCGGCCAGAACCAGGTCGATGGCGATGACCTGTCCCAAAGCGGCGAGCTGGGACCAGAGATCAAGGCTTTCCATGGAAAATGTCCTTCGGAGGATGGAGATCTTACGTCGCAGGGTGGGTGCCGGACGGGGAGGAACTGCTGCCGTTGCCCGCGCCGTTGTTCCGGTAGCGCAGGACCATCGGGCCGATCACCAGCAGGGCCGCGATGATGAGCAGGGCCGCCGAGATCGGGTGCGTCAGGAAGACCGACGGGTCGCCCTGGCTGATCGCCAGCGCCCGCCGGAACTGCTGCTCGGCCAGCGGCCCCAGGATCAGGCCGACCACGCAGGGCGCCACCGGCACGTTCAGCACCCGCATGCCGAAGCCGACCAGCCCGATCACCCACAGGATGACCAGATCGACCACGTTGTTGTTCAGCGTGTAGGCGCCCAGCGACGAGAAGACCAGGATGCCGGCGTACAGCCAGGGCCGCGGGATCAGCAGCAGCTTCACCCAGAAGCCGACCAGCGGCAGGTTCAGCACCAGAAGCAGCACGTTGCCGATGTAGAGGCTGGCGATCATGCCCCAGACCAGCTCGGGGTTGTTGTCGAACAGCGTCGGACCGGGCTGCAAACCGTACTGCTGGAAGGCGGCCAGCATGATGGCGGCGGTCGCCGAGGTCGGCAGGCCGAGCGACAGCAGCGGCGCCAGCACACCGGCGGCGGAAGCGTTGTTGGCGGCCTCCGGACCGGCGACGGCCTCGATGGCGCCCTTGCCGAACTCCTCCGGCTTCTTCGCCAGACGCTTTTCGACCAGATAGGACAGGAAGGTCGGGATCTCGCTGCCGCCCGCCGGCAGGGTGCCGATGGGGAAGCCCAGCAGCGTGCCGCGCAGCCACGGCTTCCACGACCGCGACCAGTCCTCGCGGCTCATCCATTTGGAGCCCTTGAGCGCGTAGATCTCCTCCGTCTCGAAGCGGTGGCGGGAGGCGACGTAGAGCGTCTCGCCCACCGCGAACAGGCCGACCGCGACCACCACCGTGTCGATGCCGTCGAGCAGTTCCGGCACGCCGAAGGCCAGACGCGCCTGTCCCGTCTGCATGTCGATGCCGACCAGACCCAGCGCCAGCCCGAGGAACAGGCTGGCCAGCCCGCGCGCCAGCGAGCTTCCCAGCACGGCGGTGACGGTGGTCAGCGCCAGCACCATCAGCGCGAAATACTCCGCCGGGCCGAACAGCAGGGCCAGCTTGACCATCAGCGGGGCGACGAAGGTCAGCGCCGCGGTGGCGATGGTGCCGGCGATGAAGGACCCGATGGCGGCGGTGGCCAGCGCCTGGGCGCCGCGGCCCTGGCGGGCCATGGCGTGGCCGTCGATGGCGGTCACGATGCTGCCGGACTCGCCCGGCGCGTTCAGCAGGATGGAGGTCGTGGAGCCGCCGTACATGGCGCCGTAATAGATGCCGGCGAACATGATGAAGGCGGAGGTCGGCTCCAGCCCGTAGGTGACCGGCAGCAGCAGCGCCACGGTCAGCGCCGGGCCGATGCCGGGCAGCACGCCGACCGCGGTGCCCACCGTCACGCCGATCGCCGACCACAGCAGGTTGTACGGCGTCAGCGCCACGAGGAAGCCGTGGCCCAGGGCGGCAAGGGTTTCCATTGTGCAGTTTCCTTCCCGGTGTGGGGCTTATTCGGCGTCGGGGGACGTGAGCCGTTCGACGATGCTGCCCTCGGGCAAATTCAGGCCGAGCCCGTAATTGAAGGTCACGAAGGTGAAGGCGGCGAGCGCCAGCCCGATGGCCAGATTGACCGCGAGCCGCCGGCCGCCGAAGGCGCGGGCGACCGCGGCGAACAGGATGGTGGTGGAGGGGATCCAGCCCAGCGTTTCCAGCAGCAGGAACTGCACGGCCAGACCCGCCGCGACCAGCGCCACCGCCCAAAGGTCCAGTTCCAGCCCTTCGGCGTGGGCGATCGCGCCGGCGAAGGCTTCGCGCAGCAGGGACAGCCCGACCAGGACGAGGCCGCCCGAGATCAGGTAGGGGAACAGGGCGGGGCCGACCACGGCCCGGCCGACGGAGGGGGTCAGCATGGTCTCGACCGCGATCAGCCCCCCAAGGGCGATCAGCCCGCCGCCCAGCACCGCCTCTCCGGCGCGCATGCTCCGACCGGTGGTCATCGGTTCATCCTCCCAGATTGTCCTTTATGGACCGGCGGGCGCGGCGCGCTGGCCGCACCCGCCGGTTCGGCCTTTGCTTTTTTGAGGCCCTTACTTCACGAGGCCGAGATCCTTCAGCGTCCCTTCGATCTGCACGCGCTCCTGCTTCAGGAAGGCGGCGAACTCGGCGGGGGGCTGGTAGAGGTCGATCCAGCCGCGCTGCTTCACGGCCTGCTTCCACTCGTCGCTGGCGACGGCCTTGGCGACGGCCTCCTGGAGTTCCTTCATCTCCGCCGGCTTGGCGGAGGACTGGGCGAAGACGCCGCGCCAGTTCACGAACTCCAGATCGACGCCCTGTTCCTTCATGGTCGGGGTGTCGGAACCCGGCAGGCGCTGCGGGGCGGAGACGGCGATGGCGCGCAGCTTGCCCGCCTGGAACTGCGGGGCGAACTCGCTGTAGCCGCCCATGCCGAGCGTGACGTGGCCGCCGAGCGCGGAAGCCAGCAGCTCGCCGCCGCCCGCGGTGGCGACGTAATTGACCTTGTTCGGATCGACGCCGACCGCCTTGGCGATCAGGCCGGCCAGGATCTGGTCGCTGCCGCCCGCCGAGCCGCCGCCCCAGGACACCGAACCGGGGTCCGCCTTGAACTTCTGGATCAGGTCGCCGAAGGTCTTGATGGGCGAGTCCGGCGGCACGACGATGGCGGTGTACTCGCCGGTCAGCCGGGCCAGCGGGGTCACCTGATCCAGCGTCACCGCCGACTTGTTGGTGACGATGGCGCCCAGCATGATCTGGCCGCCGACCAGCACCGTCGGCGTGCGCTTCTTGGCGGTGACGAACTGGGCGAGGCCGACCGTGCCGCCGGCGCCGGGGATGTTCACGACCTGGATGTTGGAGGCCAGCTTCTGATCCTGAAGGACCTGCTGGAGGGTGCGGGCGTGCTGGTCCCAGCCGCCGCCGGGGCTGGCCGGGGCGATGATCTCCAGGCCCTTGATCTCGGCCAGGGACGGGGTGGCGGCGAGGGAGGCCGTGGCGAGCACGGCGGCGGTCAGGACGCCCTTCACGGCGCCCGGCATGCGGATGGTCATGACGTTTCGCTCCATGGGTGTGTTTATCGTTGCGGCAATCACGGCTTGACGAGGCCGAGGTCCGTCAGGACGCCTTCGATCCGGCTGCGCTCGTCCTTCACGAAGGCGGCGAACTTTTCGGGCGGCAGGTAGAGGTCGATCCAGCCGCGCTCCTCGGCGATCCGCTTCCAGTCGTCGGTGCGGACCATGGCGCCGACCGCATCGTCCAGCGCCTGCTTTTCCGACGCCTTCAGGTTGCCCGGGGCCATCACCGCGCGCCAGTTCACCAGCTCGACATCCACGCCCTGCTCCTTGAAGGTCGGGATGTCCACGCCGGGAATGCGCTGCGGGGCGGAGATCGCCAGCGCGCGCAGCTTTCCGGCCTGGAGCTGCGAGGCCATCTCGTTGTAGCCGCCGGTCGCCACGGTGATGTGGCCGCCGAGCACCGACGCCATCATCTCGCCGCCCGCGCCGGCGGCGATGTAATTCATCTTGGAGACGTCGCCCCCGACCGCCTTGACCAGCAGGCCGTAGAGGATGTGGTCCGGGCTGCCGACGGCGAAGCCGCCCCAGGAGACGGAACCCGGATCGGCCTTGAATTTCTTGATCAGATCGTCGAGCGTCTTCAGCGGCGAATCCGCGGCGACGACGATGGGCTGGTACTCGCCGGTGAGACGGGCCAGCGGGGTCACCTGATCGAGCGTCACCGGCGACTTGTTGATCAGGATCGCGCCGATCATGCCCAGACCGGAGATCATCAGGCCGGGATTGCGCTTCTTGGCGGTGACGAACTGGCTGAGGCCGATGGTGCCGCCGGCACCGGGGATGTTGACCACCTGGACGCTGGAGGCCAGCTTGTGGTCCTGGAGGACCTGCTGCATCGCGCGCGCGTGCTGGTCATAACCGCCGCCGGCGTTGGCCGGGGCGATGATCTCCAGGTTCTTGATCTCCGCGGACGCGGGTGCCGTGAACAGGGCGGTGGCGGCCAGCACGGCAGCCGCCAGCATCCCCTTGGCGGGGTTGCCGAAACTCATGGTGTTTCCTCCGAATGGACTTTTTTGCTTTTTCTGAGGCGGCGCTTGCCGCGTCTTGCGGTGTTTTTGGTGGTTTGGCGTTCCAACTGTTTAACAAGCGAACCTGTCATGAACCTGTCAGCCACCACCCGCGCACGCAAAAATCCGGCGCTCCACCCCGAAAGAGGCGGAGACCGGTTGCCGGGGGAGGTTCGGGGAGGGGCCGGAGTTTCCCGAAGTCAGCGCACCACCAGCAGGAACAACCCCTGCCCCAGATAGACGGTGCCCGTCAGGGCGACCAGCCGCTGGCTCCAGGTGCGGAACTGGGCGTCGCTCATGGCGTCCAGCACGCGGCGCGACAGGTTGGTGCCCAGAACGGCCATGCCGATGCACAGCAGCGTCACCGTGATGTCCAGCGCCTCCGCCTCGGACGCGGCGACGAGGGAGCCGAAGTAGACCGTCTTGAACAGATGCCCGAAGACCTGCATCGTCGCCTTGGTCGCGACGACGCTCTGCCGCGACAGGCTGGACTTCACGAAGAACACGTCGAGCAGCGGCCCCGAAATGCCGGCGATCAACTGCACGCCCATGCACAGCACGCCGGCCAGCGCGCCGTGGCCGCGCCGCGACACGTTCGGCGACCAGTGGGAGGGGACGGCCATCGCCATGAAGGGCGACAGGCCCAGCACGATCAGCGACACCGCCTTGTCGGGCACATAGCGGATCAGGGCGAAGACGGCGACCGCCACCGCTCCGCCCAACAGGAACTGGGCCACGATCCCCCATTGGACGTGCCGCCGCCACAGCCACGCCCGCCAGCCGTTGGCGGTCATCTGTGTGATCCCGTGCAGCAGCATGGCGGAGGACACCGGCAGCAGAACCAGCAGCAGACCCATCAGCACCATGCCGCCGGCCATGCCGAACAGGCCCGACAGAAACGAGGTCGCCAGCGCCGCAAGGCCGAGTCCGACCGCCAGGGGAAACGTCAGCATCCCGCTCATCCGAAATTTTCTGTGGCTGTGGACGGCATGATGGCCTTGCCGCGCTTGCGCCGCAAACGGGATTGTCTGATGCTGACCCCCAGGAAATGTTGGGGTGGTGCGGAGGGAAGCGGATGCGGCGCCTGCCATCGCTGAACGCCTTGCGGGCGTTCGAGGCCGCGGCCCGCCACGGCAGCTTCACGGGGGCGGCGGGCGAGCTGAACGTTTCCCAGGCGGCGGTCAGCCGCATGGTGCGCCTGCTGGAGGAGCGGCTGGGCTTCCCCCTGTTCGAGCGGCGGGCCAACGCGCTGGGCCTGACCGACCGCGGGCGGGCGCTGCAACCCGGCCTGACCGGCGCCTTTGACCTGATCGCCGACAGCGTGGAGCGGGCCGCCGCCATGCGCGACGGACCGGTGCTGACCCTGGGGGTGGGCGCCACCTTCGCGGTGCGCTGGCTGATCCCGCGCCTGTCGGCCTTCCACGAGCGCCACCCGGACGTGGAGGTGCGCATCACCACGGGCGGCGCCGGCATGCCGATCCGCGAGGACTGGACCTGCGCCCTGCTGCTGGGCGACGGGCACTGGCCGGGTTACGAGGTGGAGACGCTGTTCACCGCCGACATGCTGCCGGTCTGCGCCCCCGCCCTGGCCCGGACGCTGCGGCGCCCGGAGGATCTGCTGTCGGCGACCCTGCTGTCGGTGTCGCATTGGGCGGAGGACTGGCCGCACTGGTTCGCCTCGGCGGGGTTGGCGCCCCCGGCGGCGAAGGGGCTGTCCTTCGGCAGCTACGCCATGGCCTTGCAGGCGGCCATGGACGGGGTGGGGGTGGCGCTGGGGGCACGGCTCTACATCGCCGACGATCTGGCGGCGGGCCGGCTGGTGACGCCCTTCGCGCTGGCGGTCCCGATGGGGCGGGCGTGGTATCTGGTGTCCCGCCCGGCGCGGCACGGCGAGCCGGGCTTCACCGCCTTCCGGACCTGGCTGCGCGCCGCCGCGGCGGCGGAGGCCCCAAAAGAAAAGCCGCCGGAGCGTGCCCCGGCGGCCTGAAGTCGCACTTTGGAGAAACGTCAGCCGGCGGGACCCCACGCACGGTGCAGCCTGCCGATTGGGTTTCAAAGGATAACCGAACGAAAACACTTATACTAGTATATCACTCCAAGCGCAAGCCCTTTCCATCACATGACGGCGCCCATTTGCCAGGGCGTGAACTCGTCGGAGCCGAAGCCCAGCTCCTCGCTCTTGGTCTTCCGGCCCGACGCGGTGTCGAGCACGAGCTGGAAGATCGCCCGCCCGACCTCCTCGATGGTGGCGTCGCCGGTGGCGATGGTGCCGCAGTCGATGTCCATGTCGTCGGTCATCTTGCGGTACAGCGGCGTGTTGGTGGCGAGCTTCAGCGAGGGCGTCGGTTTGCAGCCGAAGACGGAGCCGCGGCCCGTGGTGAAGCACAGCACGTTGGCGCCGCCCGCCACCTGCCCGGTGGCCGACACCGGGTCGTAGCCCGGCGTGTCCATGAAGACGAGGCCCGGCCCGGTGATCGGCTCGGCGTAGCGCACCACCTCCACGAGGTTGGTCGTGCCGGCCTTGGCGACGGCGCCCAGCGACTTTTCCAGGATGGTGGTCAGGCCGCCCTTCTTGTTGCCGGGCGAGGGGTTGTTGTTCATCTCGCCGCCGGTGCGGCTGGTGTAGTCCTCCCACCAGCGGATGCGCTCGACCAGCGTCTCGCCGACCTCCGGACGGACGGCGCGGCGGGTCAGCAGATGTTCGGCGCCATAGACCTCCGGCGTCTCGCTCAGCACCGCGGTGCCGCCGTTGCGGACCAGCAGATCCACCGCAAAGCCCAGGGCCGGGTTCGCGGTGATGCCCGAATAGCCGTCCGACCCGCCGCATTGCAGCGCCAGGATCAGGTGGCTGGCCGGGACGGTCTGGCGCGTCACGTCGTTGACGCGGGGCAGCAGGGCGCGGATGCGCTCCACGCTTTCGCGCACGGTGGCGGCGGTGCCGCCGCTCTCCTGGATGGCCAGCGTGTGCAGCGTGTCGCCGACGGTCAGCCCTTCCACCTCCACCAGCTTGTCGATCTGGTTCACCTCGCAGCCGAGGCCGAGCACGATCACGGCGGCGAAGTTCGGGTGGCGGGCGTAGCCGGCGATGGTCCGGCGCAGTGCGTCGATGGCGTCGCCCTGCGAGCCCATGCCGCAGCCGTAGGCGTGGGTCAGCGCGACCACCCCGTCGATGTTGGGGTAGGCGGCCAGCGCGTCGCCGCGGAACTGGTCGGCGACCATCCGCGCGGCGGTGGCCGAGCAGTTCACCGTGGTCAGCACGCCGATGTAGTTGCGGGTCGCCACGCGCCCGTCCGCGCGGACGATGCCCTGGAAGGTCGCGCGCTCCGCCTCCGGAACGAAGTCCGTGGGGCGGGAGTCGGCGCCGAAGGCGTGGTCGCGCTCGAAGCTGTCGCCCATGCCGAGGTTGTGGACATGGACATGGTCGCCCGGCGCGATGGGAGCGGTGGCGAAGCCGATGACCTGGTTGTACTTGCGCACCGGTTCGCCGACCGCGATGGCCTGCACCGCGACCTTGTGGCCGGAGGGGATCGTGGTCCGGGCCGCAACGTCCGTGCCGGGCAGGGCGGTGCCCTCCGGCAGGTCGGCGCCGGCAACGACGACGTTGTCCGCGGGATGCAGGCGGATGGTCAGCGATGCCATGCTGTTCGTCCTTTTCTTGAATCCCCTCTCCCGGGGCGGGAGAGGGGAACCCGGTCAGAGCCTGTAGGCCTTCTTGGCGAGGGTGTAGGCGAGATCCACGGCCAGCTCCGCGGCCTCGTCCTCCTCCAGCCGGTGCTCGGCGACGAGGCGGGCCAGGAAGGCGCAGTCCACGCGGCGGGCCACGTCGTGGCGGGCCGGGATGGAGCAGAAGGCCCGTGTGTCGTCGTTGAAGCCGACCGTGTTGTAGAAGCCCGCCGTCTCCGTGATCATCTCGCGGTAGCGGCGCATGCCCTCGGGGCTGTCGTGGAACCACCAGGCCGGGCCGACGCGCAGCGCCGGGTAATGGCCGGCCAGCGGCGCCAGCTCGCGGGCGTAGCTGGTCTCGTCCAGCGTGAAGAGGATGATGGTCAGGCCGCGCTCGTTGCCGACGCGGTCGAGCAACGGCTTCAGCGCCCGCACATACTCGGTGCCGGTCGGAATGTCGGCGCCCTTGTCGCGCCCGAAGCGCTCGAAGACGCCCGGGTTGTGGTTGCGGAAGCTGCCGGGGTGGATCTGCATGACCAGACCGTCGTCCAGGCTCATCTTGGCCATCTCGGTCAGCATCTGGCCGCGGAAGATCTCCGCCTCCGCCGCCGTGACGGTGCCGCGCAGCGCCTTCTCGAACAGCCGCTCCGCGTCGGCGTCCGACAGGTCGGCGGTGGTCGCCGTGGCGTGGCCGTGGTCGGTCGAGGTGGCGCCGCCGACCTCCTTGAAATAGCGGCGGCGGTCGCGCAGGGCGGCGAGGTAGCCGGCCCAGGTCGAGGTGTTCTCACCGGTCAGCGCGCCCAGCGTCTCGACATTGGCCTGGAAGCCTTCGAACTCCGGATCGACGACCGGGTCGGGGCGGAAGGCGGTGATGACGCGGCCCGTCCAGCCGCTCTCGCGGATGGCGCGGTGATGTTCCAGCGTGTCGAGCGGCGACTCGGTGGTCGCCAGCAGCTCGATGTTGAAACGCTCGAACAGGGCGCGCGGCAGGAACTCCGGCTTTTGCAGGCAGGCGTCGATCTGGTCGAAGATGCGGTCGGCGCTGGCCCCGCTCAGCCGCTCCGTCACGCCGAAGACCGTCTCGAAGGCGTGGTCCAGCCACATCCGCGTCGGGGTGCCGCGGAACAGGTGCCAGTTCTGGGCCAGCAGGCGCCAGATCTTGCGCGGGTCGCTCTCCACCGCCCCGCCGTCCTTGCGCGGCACGCCCAGGCTCTCCATCGTCACGCCCTGGCTGTAGAGCATGCGGAAGGCGTAGTGGTCGGGCACCACGAACAGCGACGCCGGGTTCGGGAACGCCTCGTTCTTCGCGAACCAGGAGGGGTCGGTGTGGCCGTGCGGGCTGATGATCGGCAGGCTGCCCACCTCCGCGTACAGCCGGCGCGCGATGTCGCGCTGCGTGGGGTCGCTGGGGAAGAGGCGGTCGGGGTGGAGCATCGTTCATCTCCGGAAAGGGGGAGGCCGGACGGTGGCCGGCACCCGTATGAGTGAGCGGTTCGGGTGGTGCGCCGCGCGTGGCGCCGGTCGAGCCCCGCATGTCGGAATATATTAATATATCAGTTCCGGATGCAAGGACTTTGTGCGCCTCGCCCACAATTCTGTCGGCGCGGCGCCCTAGTCAAGAGGGACAATCAAGAGGGGCGGCCAAGAGGGGCGGCCAAGAGGGGCGGCCAAGAGGGGGGCGGTCAGAGGCTGCGCGAATCGTGGGCGGCGAAATCCACGGCCCGCGGGCGGTAGCCGCTGGTGAAGAGGGGGGAGGAGATCACCATGTCGGCGGTCGCCTCGTTGCAGGCCATCGGGATGTTGTAGAGCGTGGCGAGGCGGGTCAGTGCCTTCACGTCCACGTCGTGGGGCTGGGCGGTCATCGGGTCCACGAAGAAGACCAGCAGGTCGATCCGGCCCTCCGCGATCATCGCGCCGATCTGCTGGTCGCCGCCCAGCGGGCCGCTCTTCAGCGAGGTGATGTCGAGATGCGGGTGGGCTTCCCGGACCAGCCGGCCGGTGGTGCCGGTGGCCCAGAAGACGTTGCCTTCCAGCGCGCGGATGTTGACGCCCAGCCAGCCGATCAGGTCCGGCTTGCGGGCGTCGTGGGCGACCAGGGCGATGCGTTTGCAGTCCACGGTGACGGTCCTTGCGGTGGGCGCTCCGGTGTGGAGTTTTTTCAATATACTAGTATACTGATGGAGGGTGCAACGCGCTTCCGGGGTGCTGCGCAGGGTGGCGAAAGGGCGCGGAGCCGGCGTGCCGCGTGGGGTCAAGGCGTTTGACCCGCCCCGGTGGGTATTAGTATATTGCGATGAAGGGTGGACCGTCCGCGGCGTGTGTCGAACGCCGCGGTTCCGGCGAAACGGAGATCCGGCACCCTGGACTGTCCAGACTGGAGCGTGTGTTGACCAAGGCGGCGCGGACTTCGATGGCGGATTCGGAACAGGCGGCGGGCGCCAAGACGCGGACCCGGCGGCGCACGGCGGCGGCGGTCGCCCGCCCGGCCCAGCGCGGCACCACCGTGGCTGCGACGATCTACCGCGATCTGCGCAACGAGATCGTCTCGCTCCGCCGCAAGCCCGGCGAACCGGTGGCGGAGAAGCTGATCGCCCAGGATTACGGCGTCAGCCGCACCCCGGTGCGCGAGGCCGTGCTGCGTCTGGCGGACGAGGGGCTGATCGAGATTTTTCCGCAGTCGGGAACCTTCGTCTCCCGCATTCCGCTGGGTGCCCTGCCGGAGGCCATTGCCATCCGCAAGGCGCTGGAGGAGGCGACGGTCCGCTACGCCGCCAAGCGGGCCACCCGCAGCCAGATCGCCAAGCTGCGCGCCAATCTGGAACTCCAGCGCGAAATGGAGGCCGCCCAGAATTTCGAAGGCTTCCACCAGGCCGACGAGGCGTTCCACGCGCTGCTGGCCGAAACCGCCGGCTATCCCGGCTTCTGGAGCCTGACGCAGCAGGTGAAGGTGCAGGTCGACCGTTACCGTCTGCTGACCCTGCCGGTGCTGGGCCGTGTGCCGGACGTGATCGCCGAGCATTCGGCCATCATCGAGGCCATTTCCCAAAACGACCCGGAGGCGGCGGCGAAGGCCATCGACCTGCATCTGGACTATCTCCAGGTCACCATCGCCGACGCGCAGAAGGCCAACCCCCTCTACTTCACCGCGCCCACGGAAGACGAGGCGGAGCCGGTCTGAGGGGCGGCCCACCCAGGCCCAACGATAATCAGCGCCCGCGGCCCGGCGCGAAGGGGTTCGGCAGCGGCGAGCCGAACGCTTCCCGGCGGGCCTCCCGCCAGGCGACGTCGTTGCCCACGCCGCTGTGGGTGCTGGACACCGACACCACCTGGCTCTGGTGGCGCAGCCAGCCGCGCAGCTTCTCCTCGAACCGGTTGGCGTCCTGAACGTCCGCAACCTCCAGCTCCATCGTCACGCACAGTTCGGTCTTCATGGCCGTTCCTCCTCTGGACCGTTCCGTTGCACAAACAGCCCGGCGCGCCGGTCGTGCCGAAAAAATAAAAAGGGCGGGGAACTTTCCCCGCCCTTCGCTTTCGAACAATCGATGCGATGGCCGCCGCCGCTCACTTCCCTTCGGGCTTCGCCGGACGGGCCGGCTTTGCGATGCTGGCGATCTGCTTCTGCAGATCGTCGATCTGCTTCTGAAGCTCCTCATAGGTGTGGTTGGCCGACGCCGGGACGGCGGACGGAGTGGCGGACGGGGCGGGAGCCGCCGGGCGGGGCGGGACGGGGTGTTCGCCCGGATGCCCGTCCTCGGCGCCGCCGAAGGGCGAGAACATGCGCATGGCCCGCTCGAACATCGCCATGTTCTGCTTGCCGACCTCTTCCAGCCGCCCGAACGGGAACATGCCGCCCAGCGTGTTCTGGAAATAATCGCGCATCTGCTCCTGGTTGCGCGAGAAGGACTGCATCGAATATTCCAGATAGCGCGGCACCATCCACTGCATGTTGTCGCCGTAGAAGCCGATGAGCTGGCGCAGGAAGCTGATGGGCAGCAGGTTCTGGCCTTTGCTCTCCTCCTCCACGATGATCTGCGTCAGGACGGAACGGGTAATGTCCTCCCCCGTCTTCGCGTCATAGACCACAAAGTCGAGCCCGTCCTTGACCATCTGACAGAGATGGTCGAGGGTCACATAGCTGCTCGTCGCCGTGTTGTAGAGCCGCCGGTTGGCGTACTTCTTGATCGTGATCGTCGCGGACTTCTGCTCTTCCTTGTCGGCCATCGCTGTTTCTTTCAAGAAGGGTCGTGCGGCGGGAATGTTCCAGATATAAGGACTACTCGAAGGAATGCACCCTGTCCAGTGCTGTGCCGCAGCGCTGCGACCACAGGTGGACATCCCCCCGATAATTCAGGATTTGCGACATTTTCGAACGGTCCTTCGCGGCTCTGGTCAAGGGCACCGCCTCCCACATATACTCCCGGTCATGGCCGAATCGTCCGAATCCGACACCCCGTCCCTGGAAACGCTCGCGCAACGGTACCTCGACCTGTGGCAGGAACAATGGGCGGCCTGCGCCGCCGATCCCGAAATGGCCGATGCCGCCGCCCGCCTGTTCCAGATGATGGCGCAGGGCGCCGCGGCGGTCGCACCCTTCGTCCTGGGGCCGGGCGGCTTCGCCTACGCCAGCCAGCCGGGCACCGGCTGGAATCCGGCGCCGGGACAAGCGGCGGGACCGGCGGCACCGCCTTCACCTCCGTCCGATGGAGCGCCGCGTGACCGGGGACCGCGCCACGATGCCCCCACCCCGGCTGGGACCGCGGCCCCTGGCGCTGCACCTGGCGACGGTGGCGGCGACACTGCTCAGCTCCTCCGCCGCATTGCCGCACTTGAGGAACGGCTCGCTGCCATGGAAGCCGCATCTGCGGGACCGGGCGGAGGATCTGCGCCGAAGGATCGCCGCAACCGACGCGGACGCCTTCGCCCGGGCGGTTGACCGGGAGGTCCGCCGCCAGCTCGGCCTCGCGCTGACGGGAATCGAGCGCTACCGCCATCACCCTTACCGCCGCGATCTGCCCGACCCGCCGGTCCTGTGGACGGAGGGCGCGTCCCGGCTGCTCGATTACGGCGCCCTCGGCCCGGCGACCGGCGCGCCGGTTCTGTTCGTGCCGTCGCTGGTCAACCGCCACTACATCCTGGACCTGTCGGCGCGCAAGAGCCTGATGCGCTGGCTGGCCGCACAGGGCCTGCGCCCCTTCCTGATCGACTGGGGCACGCCCGGCCCGCTGGAGCGGCGCTACAGCCTGACCGACTACATCGCCGGGCGGCTGGAACGCGCGCTGGCCGCGGTGGTGGAGGCGGTGGGGCGTCCGGTCCCGGTGGTCGGCTACTGCATGGGCGGGCTGCTCGCCACCGCGCTGGCGCAGCGCCGCCCGAAGGAGGTGGCGGCGCTGGGGCTTCTCGCCACCCCCTGGGACTTCCACGCCGAGGACGCCGGCATGGCGCGCCGCGCCGCCGCCGTCTTCCAGCCCTTCGGCCCGATGCTGGACGCCTGGGGGGAACTGCCGGTGGACGTGCTCCAGGGGCTGTTCGCCCAGCTCGACCCGCTGCTGGCGCTGAAGAAATTCTCGCAGTTCGCCCGCATGGACCCGGACAGCCGCGCGGCCCTCGCCTTCGTCTCGCTGGAGGACTGGCTGAACGACGGGGTGCCGCTGGTCGCCGGGGTGGCCCGCGACACGCTGGCCGGTTGGTACGGGCGCAACGACACGGCGCGCGGGGAATGGTTGGTCGCCGGCCTGCCGGTCGAGCCGGCGCGGCTCACCCTGCCGGTCCTGGCGCTGATTCCGGAGCGCGACCGGATCGTTCCGCCCTCTTCCGCGGTGGCCCTGGCAAGAACAATCGGCGGAGCGCAAATGATCAGGCCACCCCTTGGTCATATTGGCATGGTGGTAAGCGCGGGCGCCGAAACAGGCGTATGGCGACCCTTGGCCGAATGGCTTAGTGCGGCAGGATAACCGCAGCCTGTCAGGTGTCTTGCATTGCGGGAAATCCGCGCATAAGGTTTTTCTCACTCCGTGCGGCACCCAGTCACGATAATAAAACTGACAAAATCTGAGGAGCGTCAACATGACCGAGGTTGTGATCGCCAGCGCAGCGCGTACTGCCATCGGCAGCTTCAACGGGGCGCTCAGCTCCGTTCCGGCCCATTATCTGGGTGAAGTCGCCATCCGCGAAGCGCTGAGCCGCGCCAAGACCGACGCCGCCGAGGTGAACGAGGTCATTCTGGGCCAGATCCTGACCGCCGGTCAGGGCCAGAACCCGGCCCGTCAGGCCGCCGTCAACGCCGGCATCCCGGCCTCCGCCACCGCCTTCGGCATCAACCAGCTCTGCGGTTCCGGCCTGCGCTCCGTGGCGCTCGGCTACCAGGCCATCCGCAACGGCGATGCCGAGATCATGGTCGTCGGCGGCCAGGAGAGCATGAGCCAGGCCCCGCACGTCATGCATCTGCGCAACGGCGTGAAGATGGGCTCCGCCGAACTGCTCGACACCATGCTGAAGGACGGTCTGTGGGACGCTTTCAAGGGCTATCACATGGGCACCACGGCGGAGAACGTCGCCCAGAAGTGGCAGCTCACCCGTGACGAGCAGGACGCCTTCGCCGCGGCCTCGCAGCAGAAGGCCGAGGCCGCCCAGAAGTCGGGCCGCTTCAAGGACGAGATCGTCCCGGTCACCATCAAGGGCCGCAAGGGCGACGTCATCGTCGCCGACGACGAGTATCCGAAGCACGGCACCACCCTGGAGTCGCTGGCCAAGCTGCGTCCGGCCTTCTCCAAGGACGGCACGGTGACCGCCGGCAACGCCTCGGGCATCAACGACGGCGCCGCGGCGCTGGTGCTGATGACCGCCGAGAACGCCGCCCGCCGCGGCATCACCCCGCTGGCCCGCATCGTCTCCTGGGCGACCGCCGGCGTCGATCCGGCGATCATGGGCACCGGCCCGATCCCGGCCTCGCGCCTCGCGCTGGAGAAGGCCGGCTGGAAGCACGAGGACCTGGACCTGATCGAGGCGAACGAGGCGTTCGCCGCGCAGGCCCTGGCCGTGAACAAGGACCTTGGCTGGGACACCTCCAAGGTCAACGTCAACGGCGGCGCCATCGCGCTCGGCCACCCGGTCGGCGCCTCCGGCGCCCGCGTCCTGACCACCCTGCTCTATGAGATGCAGAAGCGCGATGCCAAGAAGGGCCTCGCCACCTTGTGCATCGGCGGCGGCATGGGCATCGCCCTCACCGTCGAGCGGGGCTGATGAAAAGCGGGCCGTTCCCTCCGGGGTGCGGCCCGCTTCGTATGTGCACACAGAAACCGATAAAGAATTCAACACCAAGCTTTGGGGGAGGAGCCAATGGCTCGAGTTGCAGTCGTCACGGGCGGAACGCGCGGTATCGGTGAAGCCATCTCCGTCGCGTTGAAGAACGCCGGTTACACGGTCGCCGCCAACTACGCCGGCAACGACGAAAAGGCGAAGGAATTCACGGCCCGCACGGGCATCGCGGCCTACAAGTTCGACGTGTCGGACTTCGACGCCGTGAAGGAAGGCATCGCGAAGATCACCGCCGAACTCGGGCCGGTGGACGTGCTGGTGAACAACGCCGGCATCACCCGCGACGGTGTGCTGCAGCGCATGACCCCGCAGCAGTGGAACGAGGTCATCGCGACGAACCTCACCTCCTGCTTCAACCTGTGCCGCAACGTCATCGACGGCATGCGCGAGCGCGGTTTCGGCCGCATCGTCAACATCGGTTCGGTGAACGGCCAGGCCGGCCAGTACGGCCAGGTGAACTACGCCGCCGCCAAGTCGGGCATCCACGGCTTCACCAAGGCGCTGGCCCAGGAGGGTGCGGCCAAGGGCATCACCGTCAACGCCATCGCGCCGGGCTACATCGACACCGACATGGTGCGCGCGGTGCCGCCGAACGTTCTGGAGAAGATCGTCGCCCGCATCCCGGTGGGCCGCCTGGGCAAGGCGGAGGAGATCGCCCGCGGCGTTCTGTTCCTGGTCAGCGACGACGGCGGCTTCATCACCGGCTCGACCCTGTCGATCAACGGCGGCCAGCACATGTATTGATCTTTGGGTCTTTCTGACCCGTTCGAAGCGACACGCACTTTCGCCCCTCTCCCGCCACCGCGGGGGAGGGGTTTTTTCTTTGGAGCGCCGGCCTGGAAGGAAGAAGGCCCGCCGTCGGAAGGTGAAAAAAGCGGGCGGCGTAAAAAGCGAAACCCCCGCGCGGGGGCGGGGGTTTCTGCGGCTGTGCCAGGACATCCGCAATGGTTGAGCCGTCTCAACGGCAATGTTCAGAAATGTGTGGCCGAACAGGTCGGCTTCCTCAAATAAGCGCAGGTGGACTCATGATCAGTTCACCCTCCTGGCTACGGGAACATTTGCTGCGAAGAGAAGCTGGCTTTTGGGCCAACTTGATGCGGTGTCCACCGCGTCTTCACCTCAACCAGTGTTGCTCTGAGGAATAGCCTGCTCCTCCTTGCGGGGGTTGTCAATAGCCGAACTGTGGTCCCGTCACCGCTTGGCGGACGGTTTTTTTCGGTCACTTGAACTGGAAGCCGACCGGGCGCTTGTCGTCCAGCGACACCACCGCGCAGCCGCCCAGCGCCGGGCCGACCGACAATTCGCCGTAGGCGGTGACCGCCCCTTCCTGCTTCAGCCGCCCGACGAAGCCGCTGCCGTCGCTGCGGGCGACCCAGGCGAAGGGGATCCAGGTCTGGCGCACCGGCTGTCCGCCGGCCCGCACCACCGCGGTGAAGGCGTCGGCAGCGGGCGTGCCCGGCGGGAAGACGGCCAGCACCGTGCCGCCATCCTCCTCGTTCAGGGCGGCCTGGGTCAGCGCCACGCCCGTCACCGCCGCCCAGACGGCCAGCGCCAGCGCGCCGAGCGCCAGCGCGAAGCCGTGGCCGAAGCCGGGGGACGGGGACGTGGGGGCGGGCGCCGTCATGGCCTCACGCCTTCGCTTCCGCCGCGAGCGCGGGGGCGGGCTTCTCGGCGATCGGCCAGTTCACCGCGGCGGCGGCCAGCGCCAGGACCACGCTGGCCCACCACACCACGTCGTAGGAGCCGACGCGCTCGTACAGCACGCCGCCCAGCCACACGCCGAGAAAACCGCCGATCTGGTGGCTGAGGAAGGCGAAGCCATAGAGCATCCCCAGATAGCGCGTGCCGAACATCAGCGCGACGAGGCCGGAGGTCGGCGGCACCGTGGACAGCCACAGCAGGCCCATCGCCGCGGCGTAGAGGATCACCGACACCGGGGACACCGGCACCAGGATGAAGATCGCCGTGCACAGGCCGCGCAGGGTGTAGTTGGCGCAGAGCAGCACGCGCTTGCTCATCTTCCCGCCCAGCACCCCGGACATGTAGGACCCGACCACGTTGAACAGCCCGATCAGCGCCATCGCCCAGGAGGCGAGGCTGGGGCTGATCCCCGCGGCGGTCAGATAGGGCGGCAGGTGCGTGGTGATGAAGGCGAGCTGGAAGCCGCAGACGAAGAAGCCGGTGACCAGCAACACGTAGCTGCGGTGCTTGAAGGCCTGCCGGATCGTCGCGGCGAAGCCGATGTCGGCCCCGGTGACGGCCTGCGCGCTCTTCGCCCCGCCCGCCCCGGCGAAGGAGGAGGCGAGCACCGGGATCATCAGCATCGACGCGCCGAACAGGGTCAGCGCGGTCTGCCATCCGTAGGCGGCGATGAAGGCCTGGCCGGTGGGGGCGAACAGGAACTGGCCCATCGAGCCGGCGGCAGTGGCGACGCCCATCGACCAGCTCCGCTTCTCCGGCGGGACGATGCGGCTGAAGCCGGCGATGACGATGCCGAAGGACGCCCCGGCCAGACCCAGCCCGATCAGCAGGCCGGAGCTGAGATGCAGCATCAGCGGCGTGTCGGCGAAGGGCATCAGCGCCAGACCCAGCGCGTAGAGAACGCCGCTGGCCGCCAGCACCAGCGCCGGCCCGTAGCGGTCGCACAAGGCGCCGGCGAAGGGGGTGCCGATGCCCCAGACCAGATTCTGGATGGCGATGGACAGGGCGAAGACGTCGCGGCCCCAGCCGTGCGCCTCCGACAGGGGTGCGGTGAACAGGCCCATGCTGGACCGCGGGCCGAAGGCCAGCAGCGCGATCAGGCATCCGCAGGCGATGACAAATCCCGGCGTCCGCCAGGAGCGGGCCGAGGGCGCTCCGCCCGCCCGGTTGCTGGTGTCCAAGTTATCCTCCCTCAGCGCAGGCTGTGGCCGGTGCGGCAACGCTGGCCTGCGGTTCATCCGGGTGACACGATAAGCGCACGCCGGGCGAGCATCAAATTCACAAACAGAAAGAAGGTTATTCGGCCGCGGAATGGCAGGGCACCGGCTCGGCCGCCGCCGGGGGCAGCAGGTCGAGCAGGCTGTCCTCCAGCACGTCGAAGACCGGGCCGATGCGCCCGGTGAAGCGGCCCCGCAGCAGCCACACCGCGACGGTCAGCGAAAAGTCCGGCATTTCCAGCGCCCGCAGGCTGGCGGCCTGGACGGTCGGGGCGATCAGCCGCAGCGGCGCCAGCCCGAATCCGAACCCGCGCGCGACCAGCGACAGCAGCAGCGACTGGTCGAACGCCTCGACCGTGACGTTCAGCGCCGGCCCGTGCCGCGCCATCGCCCGGCCCATGGCGATCCGGTACTGGCAGCCTTCGGGCTGGAGCACCCAGCCCACGGCGTTCATGGCGGCCAGGGTCCAGTCCTCCCGCGCGGCGAGATCGGCGGAGGCGATGATCCGCACCGGCTCGCGCGAGATGCAGACGGCGTCCAGATCGTCCGGCGGCATCTGGGCGTCGTGGGTCAGCACCAGCGCGCCGTCGAGCGTGCCGTTGCGCACCTGTTCGATCAGCGGCGTGCTCCAGTCCGAATGCAGGCGGACGGTCAGGCCGGGGAAGGCGGCGCGCAGCCGGTCCAGCGGCTGGTGCGCGGCGATGGTGGTCAGCACATGGGCCACCCCCAGCCGCAGCAGCCCCTGGGGCTGCGCCGCCCCGGCGAAGGCGTCCGACAGTTCGTCCGTCGCCTTCAGCACCCGGTGGGCGTGGGCCAGCGCCATGTCGCCGTCGCGGGTCAGGGCCAGCGGCTTGGTCTGGCGGTCGAACAGCGACACCCCCAGCTCCGCCTCCAGCCGCTGGATCAGGCGCGAGACGGCGGACTGGGTCAGCCCCAGCCGGTGCGCGGCCTCCTGCACGGACTGGGCTTCCGCCACGGCGACGAAGGTGCGGATCTCGTTGAGCTTCATGGCGGTTTCCGGGCGGCGGTTCGTTCAGCCTCATGGCCACTGGAATCCGGCCACTGGAATCCAACTGTCCGCCTGGGTTAGCGTCGGGTCAAGCGCAACGAGGGAGTTTCCATGTCCACCACACCCGAGTCCGCCACAGCACACGCCGACCGTTCGGCCCGCGAATATCCCGACCGCCCCTGGGTGGGGGTGGGCGCCGTGGTGTGGCGCGGCGACCGGGTGCTGCTGATCCGCCGGGGCCGCCCGCCGCGGATGGGGCAGTGGAGCCTGCCCGGCGGCGCCCAGTCGGTGGGCGAGACGGTGTTCGAGACGGCGGTGCGCGAGGTGCTGGAGGAAACCGGCCTGCACGTCGTGCCGACCGAGGTGGTCACCGTGGTGGACGCCATGACCCTCGACGACGCGGGGGCCATCCAGTACCACTACACCATCGTGGAGGTGGCGGCGGACTGCCCGGAGGGCGAGGCCGTCTGCGCCGACGACGCGCTGGAAGCGGTGTGGGCCACCGTCGAGGAGGCCGCGGCGCTGACCGAATGGGACGAGACGGAGCGGGTCATCCGCCTGTCGGCGTCGCGGCGAGCCGCCGGATGACCTCCGGCACCTGCGCCTCGTCCAGGGGCTTGGCCAGCAGATAGCCCTGGATGCGGTCGCAGCGGTAGGCGCGCAGGTAGAGAAGCTGCTCGTTGGTCTCCACCCCCTCCGCGATCGCCTGCATGCCCAGCGCGTGGGCGAGGTCGATGATGGCGCGCACGATGGCGGCGGCGTCGCGGTCCTGGACCATCGCCTGGGTGAAGTGCTTGTCGATCTTCAGCGCCTCCACCGGCACGCGGCGCAGCAGGGCCAGCGAGGAATAGCCCGTCCCGAAATCGTCCAGCACCAGCCGCACCCCGGCGCCGCGCAACTGCGTCAGCACCTCGCGCGAGGAGTCGCTGTGCTCGAACAGGGCGGTTTCGGTCAGCTCCAGCTTCAGGTTCGCGGCGGGCAGGCCGGTTTCGGCCAGGATGCCCAGAACGGTGCGGGCGAAGCCGGGGTCTTCCAACTGGCGCGCCGACAGGTTCACCGCCACCGGCACGTCGGCGATGCCGTCCTGCATCCAGCCCGCGGCGGTCTCGCAGGCGCGGCGCACCGTCCATTCGCCCAGGATGTGAATGGCGTCGCTGGTTTCCGCCATGGGGATGAAGACGTCGGGCGGGATCACCGTGCCGTCGTTCAGGCGCCAGCGCGACAGCGCCTCGAACCCGGTCAGGCGCCCGCTGTGGGCGTCGGCCTGCGGCTGGAAGGCGAGCCGCAACTCGCCATGCCGGATGGCGTCGCGCACGCGATCGGAGAAGGTGCCGGGACCCGGCGCGATGGTCGCGTTCTGGTTCACCGCCATATCCCCTCCGGTCCAGCCCTCGGTCGTCCCCCATCCAGGGACATAACAGCCGAAACGGGACTTGTTAACCTTATCTCAGGGGTATTTAAGCGGTTTTTCCAGATTTACGAAAGAGTTAACGGATTTCTCGACCGTGATAAGATTGGGTGGCGTTAACCCTTCTCCCCCGAAGAGAAGAAGGGCTAACGGAAAATCCAATCAGACGTTGAAGCGGAAATGGAAGATGTCGCCGTCGTTGACGACGTATTCCTTGCCTTCCTGGCGCATCTTGCCGTTGTCCTTGGCGCCCTGCTCACCGCCCAGCGTGACGTAGCTGTCGAAATCGATGGTCTCGGCCCGGATGAAGCCGCGCTCGAAATCGGTGTGGATGACGCCCGCCGCTTCCGGGGCCTTGGCGCCGCGGCGCACGGTCCAGGCGCGGGCCTCCTTCGGGCCGACGGTGAAGAAGGTGATGAGGTCGAGAAGCTGGAAGCCGGCGCGGATCAGCTTGTTCAGGCCGGTCTCCTCCAGGCCGAGGGACTCCAGGAACTCCTGCTTCTCGGCGGCGTCGGAAAGCTGGGCGACCTCCGCCTCGATGGCGGCGGAGATGACGACCATGCCGGCGTTCTCGGCCTTGGCCTTCTCGGCGACCTTGGCGGTCAGGCTGTTGCCGGTGGCCGCCGAGGCCTCCTCGACGTTGCAGACGTAGAGGACCGGCTTGGCGGTCAGCAGCATGAACTGCTTGAAGACCGGCTTTTCCTCCTCGCCGACCTCGACGACGCGGGCCGGCTTGCCGTCCTGAAGAACCTTCAGGGCGCGCTCCATCAGATCGGCCTTGATCTTGGAGTCCTTGTCGCCGCCCTTGGCCTTCTTCTGGAGGCTGGTGAGCTGGCGCTCCAGGCTCTCCATGTCGGCAAGCATCAGCTCGGTCTCGACCACCTCGGCGTCGCGCAGGGGATCGACGTTGCCTTCCACGTGGGTGACGTCGTCGTCCTCGAAGCAGCGCAGGACGTGGACGATGGCGTCCACCTCGCGGATGTTGGCGAGGAACTGGTTGCCCAGACCTTCGCCCTTCGAGGCGCCGCGGATCAGGCCGGCGATGTCCACGAACTCCAGCTGGGTCGGGATGATCTTCTGCGACTTGGCGATGGCCGCCAGCTTGTCCAGGCGCGGGTCGGGAACGCCGACGCGGCCGACGTTCGGCTCCTTGGTGCAGAAGGGGAAGTTGGCCGCCTCGGCCGCCTGGGTGGCGGTCAGCGCGTTGAACAGGGTCGACTTGCCGACGTTCGGCAGGCCGACGATGCCGCAATTGAAGCCCATGGGGGTGCTCGCCGTCGGAAATCTCGGGAATTGGGGCGCTTTATCCTACGTGGAGCCGCAAAGCGCAAACGGGAAGTGGGGGTGGGGGGCCGGCATGGGGTTATGGGTTGCTGGTCAGCCATTGCGTCATGCCCACGTTGCTGGACACCACGGAGTCGATGCTGTCGCGCAGCTTGGCGAGGCTGATCGGCTTGACCAGATAGCCGTTGACGTTGTGTTCCTTGGCGAAGCGCACGGTGCTGAGGTCGGCGTCGCCGGTCAGGAAGATCACCGGCGTCTTGTCCACGTCCTTCACCTTGATCCCCCGCACGCCTTGCAGGAACTGCTTGCCGTTCATCGGCGCCATGTGGATGTCGCAGAAGACGATGTCCGGGCGCGTGCGTACCACCTCCATCAGACCGTCCTTGCCGTTGGAAGCCTCCGCGATCGAGCGGACGCCGATTTCCTTCAGCACCTTGCGGATCAGCCCGCGGGTGAAGTTGTCGTCCTCGACGATCAGGATGCTCAGCTTCGAATAATCTACCGACATGATAGGCGGTCCTCGTTCAAGACGTCGGTGCGGGACTGTGCGACGCCCGCATCGCGGCGGTCGCGGTGATCAGCTCGTCCAGGGTGGCGTCCAGCATGCCGGCGAGGAGCGCCGCGGTCTCCCCGTCCCCGGCGTCCAGAAGATCCTGGGCGTCGGCGGCCAGCCGCCCCAGCCGGACCGCGCCGATGGACAGGGCGGCCCCCTTCAGCGTGTGGACCGCGTTGCGGGCGGCCCCGGCCTCGCCGGCCTCCAGCGCCGTCACGGCGGCCTGGATCAGCCCCGGCGCCATGCCCAGGAAATCGCCCAGGAAGACCATGGCGTCCGGGTCGTCGCGGCTGAAATTCTGGGCGAGCTGGCCGAGGTCGAAGATCTGCGGGTCGATGTCGGCGTCCGCCCAGCTCCGCGGAGGCGCCGCCGGCGTGGCGGGCGTCCGGCGGGCGGGCAGGCGCAGCGACTTGGCCTGCGGCAGGAAGCGGTCCAGCGTTTCGGCCAGCAGCCGGGATTCGATGGGCTTCGTCAGATAGCCGTCCATCCCCGCCTCCAGGCAGCGCTGCTGCGTGCCCGGCAGGGCGTCGGCGGTCAGGGCGACGATGGGCAGCCGCGTCACGGCCTCCGCCCCCAGCGCCTCCGCCCCCAGCGCCTCCGCCAGGTCCCGTTCGCGGGCGCGGATGGCGTGGGTCAGGCCGAAGCCGTCCATCTCCGGCATGTGGAAATCGGTCAGCAGCAGGCCGTAGCGGTCCGGCTCCAGCATCTCCAGCGCCCGCAGGCCGTTGTCGGCCATTTCGATGGCGTAGCCGCGCTTGTTCAGCATGCGGCGGATCACCGTCTGGTTGATCGGGTTGTCCTCGGCCACCAGGATCAGCGCCCCGGCCGCGATGGCGGTCTCGACGGGGGGCGGCTCCCAGCCGGTGGCGTCATGCTCCCGCGGTTCCGAGCGCCGTTCCAGGCTGGCCCGGCCCAGCGCCGCGGCGATCGCCAGCCAGACCCGCCGCCGCCGCAGGGGGAGGTTGACGGCGCACAGCAGCCCGATGCGGTCGGCCTCCGACATGGTGGAGGCGAGCGCCCGCGGCACGGCCAGGATCACCGCGGGGGCCGGGCCGTCCGTGAAGGCCGGAGATTGCACGATGGTGCGGCAGCAGGCGATGGCCGGTTCGGACTGGGCGCCGCCGTTGACCAGCACCACCAGACGCCCGGCCTCGCCCCCGGAGGCGGACTCCGCCGCCAGACCGGCCCGGGCCTCGGACACCGCCTCCAGGCCGTCGTCCAGGCCGTACCAGCCCAGCGGGGCGATGCCGGCGGCGGCCAGGATGCCCTCCAGCGCCCGCCGCCCGGCGCCGTCGAAGC
>NZ_JAUJFI010000065.1 GCF_030849505.1 Azospirillum isscasi
GCACGCCACCTTGGAGGGGAACTTCCCCTTCAACCCGCTCGCGCCGCTAAAATTCCCTCATCTTGCCGGATGCACCATTTAGCGGTTCCTCATCCGGCGCGCGTCCGCGGCGGCGCGCGCCGCCTCCTGCCCCGGATCGCCACGCCCGAAGCCGAGCGGCACCGGGCCGTCGAACCACCCGAAGCCGTCCAGGGCGTGGCCCTCGAACTCTTCGGGCCAGTCCTTGTCCTTGCTGCGCCGCTTCGCCTCCGCCTTGCGCGTGGCGCGCCGGGCCTCCAGGCCGGGATCGCGGCGCCCGAGCTCCTCGTCGCGCGTCGGGCGTTCGATGATGACGATGGAGTTGCCGGTGAAGGGGTCGCTGAAGATCGCCAGATCGCGCGACCGGTCGGCATGGTTGGGGCCGTGGCCCTTCGAGTCGAGGATCACGATCTCCCCAGCGAGCGCCGCCGTGGACAGGAACGCCAGACCGGCGCCCAGCAGACGTAAGGGCAGGAACAGGGTGCGCATGTTCACCTCCACCGGGGAGGATGCGCCCGGCGGGCCGCGGCGGGTGTGAGCCGCTTCACAGTTCCGGCGAAAAACTCAGGCCAGCAGCCGGAAGGCCGGCTCGGGCCGGGCCAGCAGTTCCGCCCGCACGCGCTCCACCAGCGCGTCGTCGCGCCGGGCGCGCGGCGTGTCCAGCGGCACCTCCGCCGCCACGCGCGTCGGGCCGGGGGCCATCACCAGGATGCGGTCGGCGAGTTGGATCGCCTCGCGCAGATTGTGGGTGACGAACAGCACGGTGGCCGGGGACCGCTCCAGCATCGTGGCGAGGAGCGCGCGCATCCGCTGCGCCGTCGGCTCGTCCAGCGAGACGAAGGGCTCGTCCATCAGCAGCAGGCCCGGCCGCACCGCGAAGGCGCGGGCCAGAGCCACCCGCCGCGCCATGCCGCCGGACAGGCGCGCCGGATACTCGTCGGCCACACCCTCCAGCCCCATGGCGGACAGCCAGTGCTCCACCGTGCCGTCGCGGCGCCGCTCCTTGGGCAGCACCAGCGCCACGTTCTGCCGCACCGTGCGCCAGGGCAGCAGGCGCGGCGTCTGGAACACGCACCCCAGGACCGGTTCCGGGCCACCCAAACCCGAAGGGCCGAAATCGAGCGTCCCGTCGAAATCGCGGTCCAGCCCGGCGGCGATGTTCAGCGCGGTCGTCTTGCCGCAGCCGGACGGGCCGACCAGCGCCAGGAATTCGCCGGGGGCGGCCGCCAGCGACAGGCCGCGGATCACCTCCCGCCCGGCGAAGCGCTTGGCGCGGATCTCAAGCCTCAGCGCGCACCGGCCGCCAGCGGGAGAGCCGCTGTTCGGCGGGTTGCAGGACGCACAGCTCAAGGAGTTGGACGACGGCCACGAAGGCGACGGTGTACGCAAGAATGCCGGCCACATCGAACATCTGGAAGTAGAGGTGGATCTGGAATCCCACCCCGTCGCTGCGGCCCAGAAGCTCGACCACCAGCACGATCTTCCAGATCAGCGCAAGGCCGGACCGCGCCGCCGCGGCGAAGTAGGGGGTGAGCTGGGGCAGCAGCACATGGCGCAGCACGTCGGACCGCGCCATGCGGAAGGTCCGCGCCATCTCGACATACTGCTCGTCGATGGCGCGCGTCCCTTCGCGCAGGACGACCACGACGTTGGGGATCTTGTTGACGGCGACCGCGCCGACCGCCGCCGCCTCGGTCAGGCCGAACCAGACATAGGCGAGCACGATCACGACCAGCGCCGGGATGTTCAGGAACACGGTCAGCCACAGCCCGAACAGCCGGTCCGCCGTGGCCGAGCGGCCCAGCAGGATGCCCAGCGCCGACCCGATGGACATGGCGAGCACGAAGGCCGCGGCCATGCGCGCCAGCGTGATCCCCAGATGATGGAACAGCGCGCCGTCCGCCGCCTCGCGGGCCAGGACGGACAGCACGGCGGCGGGGCCGGGCAGGCTGCGGCTGGCGGCCAGTTCCGCGGCGACGGCCCACAGCCCGGTCAGCAGAGCCAGCGACAGGACCGGGGCGAGCCGCCGCCACCGCATCAGAAGCGGACCTCCGGCCAGAAGGTGCCGTCCGGCAGGGCCATCGCTTCGCCCACCAGATCCCGCCCGCCGAGCTTCGCCATCAGCCCGTAGAGCCGGGCCGCGGCCGCGCGCTCCTCCTCCGTCCAGCGGTCGGGGATGCCGGCGCGGAACTGGTCGCGCAACGCCGCCCAGGTGGCCTCGTCCTCCGCCTTCATCAGCGGGCGCAGCCGGTCCCACTCCGCGTCGGAGCGCGCCATGATCGCCTTGGCCTTCAGCGAGGCGGCGACGAAGGCGTCAAGCACCGCCGGGTTGGCCTTCGCCCAGCCCTCATGGAAGACGAAGCCGACCGCCGGCACGCTGGCCGACAGGCCCAACTGCCGCATCATCCCGTCCACGCCGATGACCGTCCGCATCCCCGCCGCCTGGAGCCGCGCGGCGTAGGGCCAGAAATTCAGCACCGCGTCCAGTTCCCCCGTCGCGGCCTTCTGGTTCAGCAGGGGCGGGGCGGCGAAGACCGGCGTCGCCGCGGCGTCGAGGTCGAGCGCGTAGCGGTCGCGGGCCAGCGCCTTCAGCAGCAGCCAGCTCTTGTCGATGGGGGTTCCGGCGACGCCGATGCGCCTGCCCTTCAGGTCGGCGACGGAAGTGATGGGCGAAGCCGCCGGCACCATCAGCGCGCCGACCGCCGCGGAATGGGGAATGAAGGTCAGGTCGGCCCCCGCCGCGCGCTGGCGCGCCACCCACAGCCAGTCGCTGGCGATCATGTCCACCGCCCCGCCCTGCAAGGCGATCTGCGCCGCCTGTCCGCTCGCCAGCTCCATCAGCTTCAGCTCGAAGCCGGCGGCCTCGTCGAGCCGGTGGTGGCGGATGACGTCCAGCTCCCAACCGACCGTGCCGAACTTCAGCACCCCGATGTTCACCGTGGGGCGGTCCGCCGCATGCGTTACGGCGGCCACGCAGACCAGCGCCAGAACCAGCAGCAGCCGGGCGAGGGACATCAGGCGCATGGGCTCGCCCCTGCGTCAAAAATTGCATTTATATGGGAGATGGGCTGCGCCGTGGTTGCGCGGTGGACAGGGCGGCGGGCCGTCCACCGCCCGTGTCCCATCAGAAGGAGGCGTGAAGGATGGAAAGAATCCTCACACTCCTGATCCTGCCGCTTCGGGTGATCAGGGACATCCTTGATCTCCTGAACCGCCAAGGATCGGGCCGGGAGGCAGGAGAGCCTAATCCCCTGCCTTCCAAGCCTGATGATGGTGCGTCGTGCCGTCATTTGCAAAGCGGGCCTCTGCGGTGCGGTGGCGCGGCGGAACATGGGAATTCCGGACTACCGGAGGGTGAGCATAGGCCCCGCCGTCCGTACCCCGGTATTCGACTATCGGGCAACTTGACCCCGCCGGGCACGGGGGGATTTCGTGGGATGCCACAAAACAAAAGGGGGAGGGTGACACGGTGCGCAGGCGATGGCTGGGCGCCGCCGGGCTGGCATTCCTGCTGGCCGGGCTGGCTGGAAACGCGGCGGCGGACGCGGTGCCGGTGCCCGACGGCTACCGGATGGGCGACTACCGGTCGCCGACCCCGGCGTCGCTGCCCGGAGCCGAGACGGTGGACACGGCGCAAGCCCGCGCGCTGGTGGAGTCCGGCGCCGTCCTTCCCGTCAACGTGATGAAGCTGGACCGCAGCACCTTGCCCGGCGGCCCCTGGCTGCTGCCGAAGCCCTTTCCCCAGATCCCCGGCAGCGTCTGGCTTCCCAGCGTCGGCTTCGGTTCGCTGACGCCGGAGATGGAGGGCTACTTCCGCAGCAACCTGGACCGGCTGACCGCGGGCGACCGCGGGCGGGGGCTGCTGTTCTACTGTCTGGCGGATTGCTGGGCGTCGTGGAACGCGGCCAAGCGCGCCGTGGAGATGGGCTACCGCCGCGTCCACTGGTACCGCGACGGGGCGGACGGCTGGGCCGAAGCCGGCCTGCCGACCGAGGAGGGAAAGCCGGTTCCGGTCGCCGCGCCGTGACGGGCGCACCGGAACCGGCCTGCCGGTGTCTACTGCTTCAGCGACTTCAGGAAGGCGATCAGATAATCCTGCTCGGCCCGGTCGGTGATGGCGACGTGCCGCATGCGGGTGCCGGGCACGAACTTGTCGTTGCCGGCGATCCAGTGGCGCAGGTTGTCCTCGGTCCAGGTGATGTTGGACGCCTTCAGCGCGTCGGAATAGTCGAAGCGCGGAACCGAGCCGGCCTTGCGCCCGACGACGTTGTACAGGCTGGGGCCGAAGGCGTTCTTGCTGGAATCCAGCGCGTGGCAGGCCGCGCACTGGTGGAAGATCTGCTTGCCCGCGGCCTCTTCCGCCGTCTTGGGCTGCGGCCCGCTTTCGGCGTTGGCCGTGCCGGCGGCGAGCAGAAGGGCGGCGGCGATGACGAGTCTGGAAACGGTCATGAGAGAAGGCTCCCCAGCCAAAGGTCCGCGGCGCGGGGCGCGGCGGCGGTTGATGGCGGGCATCTTAGGAGCCTGAGCGGGGCCGCCGAATTGGACTTTGGAACAAGCCCGTAGGGAGCGTGAGGCTTTCCGGCGCCGGGGCAAGGGCGGCGTTGCGCGAGGGAGGATGGTGCGGGCGGTCGGACTCGAACCGACATATCCGTGAGGACGGCGGATTTTGAGTCCGCTGCGTCTACCAATTCCGCCACGCCCGCACGGTGCCTGCCGGACCCGTCGCTCCTGGCGACCGGTGCCCGCTATATAGAGGGGAATCGCGTTCCGGACAAAGTGTTTTGTGCGGATGCGCTGGCGTGTCTGGCCTAAGCCTGTGGGGCGCGCTAATCTCACCCCCATGACGAACCGCTTCCCCATCGACGATCCGCGCTGCACCGCCGGGCTTCTGGCCGCCGCCAGCGCCGGCGTGCTGGCCGCCGCGCTGTTCTTCCAGTTCGTGCTGGGCTACCAGCCCTGCATCCTGTGCCTGTGGCAGCGCGTGCCCTACGGCGCGGTGATGGCCTTCGGCATCGTCACCCTGCTGTTCCGCCAATGGCGGGGGCTGGGCGACGCCCTGCTGGTGGCGAGCGGGCTGGCCCTGCTGGCCGGTGCGGGAATCGCCGCCTACCATGTCGGGGTGGAGCAGCATTGGTGGGCCGGCACCTCGGCCTGCGGCGCCACCGGGCGCGCCCCCCAGACGCTGGAGGAACTGCGCGCCCAGGTGCTCGCCGCCCCGGTCACCCGTTGCGACGAAGTGGCCTGGTCGCTGTTCGGCATCTCGATGGCGGGCTACAATGTCGTGATTTCGCTGGCGCTGTCCGCCTTCGCCTTCGCGGCGGCGCGCGCCGCCTACATCCGGACCTCGGTTTCCAGGACCCTCGCATGACCCCGCCCGACGACACTGCCAAGACCGCCGCCGCCAAGTCCGCCGCCGCTCCGTCCACCGGCGAATCGTCCGCTCCCCGGCCCCGTCCGCGCGGGCGACTGCCGGGCGACCCGACGCCGGAACAGCGGCTGGCGCGCATCGTGCGCGTGGACCATGCCGGGGAATACGGGGCCAAGCGCATCTACGAAGGCCAGCTCTCCGTCATGGGCCGGGGCCGGCATGCCAAAACCCTGCGCCACATGGCCGACCAGGAGCTGGAGCATCTCCAGTATTTCGAGAAGCAGCTCGTCTCCCGCCAGGTGCGCCCGACCGTGCTTCAGCCGTTGTGGCACGTCGCCGGCTTCCTGCTGGGCGCCGGGACCGCGGTGATGGGCGAGCGCGCCGCCATGGCCTGCACCGTCGCCGTGGAAGAGGTGATCGAAGGCCATTACGAGGCGCAGATGAAGCATCTCGGCCCGGAAGAGGAGGAGCTTAAAAGCTCCATCCTCAAGTTCCAGGCGGAGGAGGTGGAGCACCGCGACATCGGCCTGCTCAACGGTGCGGAGCAGGCGCCGGCCTATCCGGTGCTGTCCGCCGCCATCAAGGCCGGCACCAAGGCGGTCATCTGGGTGGCCGAACGGATTTAGGCTGAGGCGGATTCGAACCGCCGGCTCAATCGGCCCCGCCGTCCGTCCCGGCCACCGCCGGGGCGGGCGGCGTGCCGTAGATTTCGTCCTCGGTGCGCCCGCAGCCTTCGCAGCGGCCATCCTCGCCGATGATGCAGATGCCCACGCAGGGGTTCTCGCCCTCGTCCATGCTTTCGTCGTCCATGGCCCAGCCCTCCCGATCGCGGCGGTTCTACACCGGATCGAGTTCGGTGTCCCAATAAAGAAAATCCCGCCAACTTTCGTGAAGGAAGTTTGGCGGGAATGCACGTCCGTTCTCCTGAAGCTGGTAGGCACTCGGCTGGAACGGGGGACTGAGGGGAATCATGCCGCAACTGTGCGGCAGCCTGTTTCCCTTCGCCAGATTGCAGGCCGAGCAGGAGGTGACGACGTTGTCCCAGGTGGTGCGCCCGCCGCGCGACCGTGGGGTGACGTGGTCGAAGGTCAGTTCCTGCGTGGGAAAGTGGTGACCGCAATACTGGCAGGTGAAACGGTCGCGCAGGAAGACGTTGAATCGGGTGAAGGCCGGCCGCCGCGTCGCCGGGATGAACTCCTTCAACGAAATGACGCTCGGCAGCTTGATCTCGAACGTGGGGGAGCGGACGATGCGGTCATATTCGGAGATGATGTTCACCCGGTCCAGAAAGACGGCCTTGACCGCCTCCTGCCAGGACCAGAGCGACAGAGGAAAGTAGCTGAGCGGCCGGAAATCGGCGTTCAGCACCAGGGCCGGACAGTGATCGGGTGGTGGAGCCAATGGCCACTCCCTTATCTGAAACGTGTCTGGAACCTATCTGGTTGCTCCGCCCGCCCTGCCTGACAAACCCCTTGTCGATGACATGACGCCGACGACGGGTCGCCGGGCGACCGGAACACCAGATACATAGTTGATTTGGGCTTCGAACTCAACATCTCGCGCCGCACTGCGGCATTTCTTCATGATCCCGTAACCCTTTCGATGAACATGGCTCCGAAGTCTGCGGGCGGCCACGGCATCGCCTGTGACATTTGGTTGCGGACTCCCCCGGCTGCATTTTCCGTCATTGTGGTTACCGAGCGTTAACCATGGTCTGGGATGGTGGCCACGCTTTCAAGGGGGACATCCATGAGCGCCACGATCATCGACCTTGCCCAGAAGCGCGCCGAGCGCGAGGAACGCGACCGCCAGCGCCGCATCGACGCCTTCGACCGCGAACTGCGCCGCCGCCTCGCCATGTATCTGGAGGGCGAGGACATCCCCGTCGAGCCCATCAAGGACAATCCCTACATCTGACCCCACATCTGACCTCTGGGCCTCCGAGCCCCGTCCGTGGCGCCGGTCCCTCATGCAGGCCGGGCGCGGTTGGGGTATAAGGCGGGAATGACCGACGTCGTCACCCGCTTCGCGCCGAGCCCGACCGGCCATCTTCATCTCGGGCACGCCCATTCCGCCCTGTTCGGCTGGACGGCCGCCCGCAAGGCCGGCGGACGCTTCCTGCTGCGCATCGAGGACATCGACCCGCAGCGCTGCCGCCCGGAGTTCGACCGCGACCTGCGCGAGGATCTGGCCTGGCTGGGCCTGACCTGGGAAGAGCCGGTGCGCCGCCAGTCGGAGCATATGGAGGATCACCGCGCCGCCCTGGCGCGGCTCCGCGACATGGGCGCCGTCTACCCCTGCTTCTGCACCCGCAAGGACATCGCGGCGGAGATCGCCCGCGCCGGCCATGCGCCGCACGGACCGGACGGTCCGCTTTATCCCGGCACCTGCCGTGCCCTGCCGGAGGCCGAGCGGCGGGACCGCATCGCCGCGGGGGAAGCCTATGCCCTGCGGCTGGATGTGGGGAGGGCCATGGCGATGACCGGGCCGCTGCGCTGGCATGACCGGCGGCGCGGCTGGCAGGACGCCAGGCCGGACATTCTGGGCGACGTCGTTCTGGCCCGCAAGGACACCCCGACCAGCTATCACCTGGCCGTCACCGTGGACGATCACCTCCAGGGGGTGACGCTGGTGACCCGCGGCGAGGATCTGTTCTTCGCGACGAACGTGCACCGCCTCCTTCAGGCGCTTCTCCGAGTCGGTGCGCCCGACTATCACCATCACCCTTTGATGGTGAATGAGCGGGGCGAGCGGCTGGCCAAGCGCGATCACGCCAAGACGCTGCGTTCGCTTCGAGAATCGGGGGAAACGGCGGCGGCGGTGCGCGCCCTTGCGGGCTTCCCGGAAGAGTTATGATCTATCACCAAGTGAGTATTACAAGGCCCGGCAAGCTATCCGTTTGAGGCGAGTCGCCTGGAATCTCCATCCTCTTGCGCGTATCTTTTGAATATCGACTGATTGTTTGTTTTTTCAAATGATCGGTCGGCTTGCAATCCGAAGGGGGCAAGCGATGGGAGAGGAGGATGGGGCGGGAAACAGCCGTTTTCCCGCCGGGATTCGGCGGATTTTCGACGCGGTCGGCGTGGCGGTCGCCCTGCTCGACCGGCAGGGGTGCATCGTCGATCTCAACGCGGCGATGCGGCGTGCCATCGGTTGCCCGTGGGATCGCCTGGACGGGCAGTCCATGGCCGGCGCCTTCGTCTGGGGTGGCCGGGAGGACGCGGCGGACCGCTTCGCCCAGGCGATGGCCGCCGCGGGCCGCGGGCTGGTCCAGGAACTGACCGTGACGGGCGACGGGACTTGGCTCGACATCACGCTGACGCCGCTTCCGGCGGAGCCGGACGGAGAGGCCGCGGGCATCGTCATGACCGCGGTGGACGCCAGCCGCCGCATGGGGGCGGAGGGGCGGTTGCGCGGGCAGGACGAGAGCTTGCGCGCCGCGCGGGAGGAGGCGGTGCGCGCCGGTCAGGCCAAGGTCCGCTTCCTGGCCGCCGCCAGCCACGACCTGCGCCAGCCCGCCCAGTCGCTGACCCTGTTCGGCGCGGTTCTGGCGGAGCGGCTGGCCGATCATCCGCAGTTGCCGCTGGTCCAGACGATGAACCGCTCCGTCGAGGCGATGCGCGCCCTGCTTGACGCGCTGCTGGACGTGGCCCGGCTCGACTCCGGGATCGTGCGGCCCGAGGTGGCGCTCTTCCCGCTGGCCGAGATGATGGAGCGGCTGAAGACCGACTATGGGCCGCGCGCCGGCGCCAAGGGGCTGGAACTGCGGGTGCACCCGCTGAAGGTCCAGGTCCGCAGCGACGCGGTCCTGCTGGAACGGCTGCTGCGCAACCTGCTCGACAACGCCGTCCGCTACACGGCGGCGGGCGGTGTGCTGCTGGGCTGCCGGCGGCGGGGGATGATCCTGCGCATCGAGGTTGTGGACACCGGGGTCGGCATCCCCGCCGACAAGCTCGACGAGATTTTCGAGGAGTTCGTTCAGCTCGGCAACGCCGAACGCGACCGCAGCCGCGGTCTCGGCCTCGGGCTGGCGGTGGTGAAGCGGCTGTCGCATCTGCTCGGCCTGCCGGTCCGCGTGCGGTCGCGTCCGGGGCAGGGCACATGCTTTACGGTGGAGGTTCCCTTGCACGCTTCCTGGAGTCCCAGCGGGATGGAACGCGCAATGCCGTCTCTGGAGCGGCCCGGCGGTCTGGTCCTGATCATCGACGACGAGGAGCTGATCCTGCAAAGCCTGCGGCTGGTGCTGGAGCAATGGGGGTGGGACGTGCTGGCCGCCGCATCGGGGGAGGAGGCCCTGCGTCAGCTCGAAGGGGCGGAACGGCTGCCCGACGTCATCGTCGCCGACTACCGCCTGCGCTACGGGCGGACGGGGGTGGACGCGATCCGGGACATCCACGCCTTCGCCGGGGAGGTCATCCCCGCCATCCTGCTGACCGGCGACACCAGCCCCGACCGCATCCGGGAGGCGCGGCGCAGCGGCTTCACCGTCCTGCACAAGCCGGTCACCCTGTCCGAGCTGTCGTCCCACCTGGAGGAGGCGAAGGCGCGGGCCGCCGCGGAGTGAGCGCCGCCTTCACCGCCGCAGGCCGGTCACGATCTCCAGATAGTCCGGCTCCTCCGGCGTCAGCCAGCCGTGGCGGACCAGGAAGTCGATGACGACGAGGTTCACGTTGAATTTCCAGTCCTGCGTGCTCCGCACGGATTCCGCGACACGCTCCAACGGCCACAGCTCGAAGCGTTCGACCTCGCCGTCGGTGTTCACCGGGACGAAGTCCGGATCGAGTTCCAGATCGTAGAGGAACAGCGTGTCCTGCTTCAGCCCGGCCTCCGTCTCCATGCGGTAGGTGACGGCCCCGACCGGAACGGCGCGGGAGGCCAGGGCGGCGTCGATTCCCGCCTCCTCCTGCGCCTCCTTGACGAGATTCTCCGCCAATGTCAGGCCGATGGGCTGGCCGCCGGCGATCAGGTTGTCCAGCTTGCCGGGCGCCACCTCCCGGTCGCGGGCGCGGCGCCCGACCCACAGCGACAGGCCGCCGTCCGGCCGGCGGACGAAGCCGTTGACGTGCAGGCCGTAGGCCCGGGTACCGAACTGCGCCACCACCGCGCGGTCGATGCGCAGCAGCGGTTCCGCCCCCCAGGCCGGCGCGACCGGGTAGAATTCGTTGCGCAGGGCGGTGACCGCCCCCGTCTCGACGAGGAACTGGGCGGCGTGCGCCAGCACGGAGGACCGGGCTTCGAAATCGCGCACCTCCGGCGCCAGCGTCACCCGCCCGGCGGTGACGACGAAGCCCGGATCGACGCCGGGAAGCTGCTCGGCCAGCGCGTGGCGGACCCAGCCGAGGCGGTGCCCCTCCAGCTCGAACGGACGGAAGCCGGAAAGGTCGTGCGCGTTGCACGCGCGGATGTGGTCGAGGAGGCTCATGCGATCCCGTGTAGCGGCAGCGCCGTCCGCCCGCAACCGTTCTTCCGTGGGCCGCCCCCGGAGCCGCCCCCGCCCCCGGGCCGGCCGTCGAGCCAGCCCGTTGCAATGGGCGTGCTTGCAGCGTACACACACGGCCTATCGGACTCAGGGGACAGGTCGATGCCGGCGGCGTTCGGGGATTTTTCGGTTCTGGTGATCGAAGACGAGAGCTTCACCCGCATGGTGCTGGCTAAGATGCTGAGCACGCTGGGTTTCCGCGCCGTCCATCAGGCCGCCGACGGGGAGGCCGGGCTGGCCGCCGTCCGGGCGCACGATCCCGATCTGGTCGTCTGCGACGTGGAGATGCAGCCGATGGACGGGCTGGGGTTTCTGAAAGCCCTGCGGACCAGCGCCGACGCCCGTCACCGCGCGCTGCCGGTGGTCTTCATGACGAACCGCGCCGACCAGGGCCGCATGGACGAGGCCGCGGCCTTCGGCGCCGACACCTTCATCGTGAAGCCGGCCACGCCGGAGTCGCTGCGGGGGACGCTGGGCGCCAAGCTCGGCTGAAAGTCCGCGGTCCCGCCGGTCACACTTTTTCCCCAACCTGTGGCAGGACTGCAAAAACGCGATCAAGTGCTTGATTCCAGCGGCGTTCCGGAATCCAGGGAGTTTGTGCGCCGCAGCGGCGGCGGCGGCTCATCCAATTTCTGCCTTGTTGATCTGCTGTGATGAGGCTCACCATCCTTCTTTGGAAGGTGTGGACCACGCCCATCGCCCATGCGTTAATATCCCAAGACGAAGCGGCGGCGATGGGTACGGAAGTGTGTTGTTAAGGAACGGTGGGCACACTGATCGTTAACCGTAGCGCCTTGGTGGGATAAGGCGCGAGGATGCTCTGGAGGTCGATGGGTGATCGGCAAAGTCCAGCGAGTCCCCGACGAACGGCATCCGGGCCGCGTTCCGGAAGCCGGCTGGAAGTCACAGCCCCGCCGACCTTCATCCCTTCTGCCGCTGTCCGCACCCCGGCCTTTCCGGACACCCAGGCCACGCGGTCTATTACTGACGACCAGTTTCGCCACCTGTACGTCTTTTCAGACTATCAAGCCTTTCCGCCTGGAAAGCTCTAGGTCGAGCATTACATTCAGTTTTGAAGCATTCGAGTTTAGCACTCCGAAGGGGGCGCTTCATTTGGACCGCAACTGGATAAAAGGTCTGGCTTTCGACGGTGAGCGGAGACGCCGCGGGACCGTTGGGTCCGCGACGCCCCAGATTTCGCGGCAGGTGCCGCCCCCGCCGCCCGGGTCCCCCGGCGGCAGCCCCGACGCATCGGACTAAGAGACACGGAGAGCGGAATGTTCCCGGCCGACGAACTGTTCACGCGCTATACGCAGTCCTATGAGGGGCGCCGTGAGGTCGAGATGAGCCTTACGGAATACCTCCAGGAATGCCGCGACGACCCGATGATGTATGCCTCCGCGCCGGAGCGCATTCTCGCCGCCATCGGCGAACCGGAAGTCGTCGACACCGCCAGGGACCCGCGCCTTGGCCGCATCTTCATGAACCGGACGATCAAGATCTATCCCGCCTTCGCCGACTTCTACGGCATGGAGGAGACGATCGAGCGCATCGTCGGCTTCTTCCGCCACGCCGCGCAGGGGCTGGAGGAGCGCAAGCAGATCCTCTACCTGCTGGGCCCCGTGGGCGGCGGCAAGTCGTCGCTGGCGGAGCGGCTGAAGTCGCTGATGGAGAAATGCCCGGTCTATGTCCTGAAGGCCGGCAAGGAGGTCAGCCCGGTCTTCGAGAGTCCGCTTGGCCTCTTCAACCCGGACGAGATGGGCGACCTGCTGGAGGACCGCTACGGCGTCCCGCGCCGCCGCCTGACCGGCCTGATGAGCCCGTGGGCCGTCAAACGGTTGGACGAGTTCGGCGGCGACATCTCCCGCTTCCGCGTCGTGAAGCTGCACCCCAGCAAGCTGCGCCAGATCTGCGTCACCAAGACGGAGCCCGGCGACGAGAACAACCAGGACATTTCCTCGCTGGTCGGCAAGGTCGACATCCGCAAGCTGGAGATGTACAGCCAGAACGATCCCGACGCCTACAGCTTCTCCGGCGGCCTGAACCGGGCCAGCCAGGGCCTGCTGGAATTCGTCGAGATGTTCAAGGCCCCGATCAAGATGCTGCATCCGCTGCTGACCGCGACCCAGGAGGGGAACTACGTCGGCTCGGAGAACATCGGCGCCATCCCGTTCCAGGGCATCATCCTCGCCCACTCGAACGAGGCGGAATGGCAATCCTTCAAGAACAACAAGAACAACGAAGCCTTCATCGACCGCATCTGCGTCATCAAGGTCCCCTACTGCCTGCGCGTGCAGGAGGAGCAGCGGATCTACGACAAGCTGGTCAAGGGCTCCGACCTCGCCACCGCGCCCTGCGCCCCGTCGACGCTGGAGATGCTGGCGAAATTCTCGGTGCTGTCGCGCCTGCGCGACCATCCGAACTCCAGCCTCTACTCCAAGATGCGCGTCTATGACGGCGAGAGCATGAAGGAGACCGACCCCAAGGCCAAATCCATGCAGGAATACCGCGACCAGGCGGGCGTGGACGAGGGCATGGACGGCATCTCCACCCGCTTCGCCTTCAAGGTGCTGGCCGCGACCTTCAACTACGACTCGACGGAGATCTCCGCCGATCCGGTCCACCTGATGTACATCCTGGAGCAGTCGATCAAGCGCGAGCAGTTCCCCGACGACACCGAGAAGAAGTACATCGAGTTCATCAAGGCCGAACTGGCGCCGCGCTACGCGGAGTTCATCGGCAACGAAATCCAGAAGGCGTATCTGGAGTCCTACAGCGACTACGGGCAGAATCTGTTCGACCGTTATGTGGACTATGCCGATGCATGGATCGAGGACCAGGACTTCAAGGACCCGGACACCGGCCAGCTGATGAACCGCGAGCTTCTGAACCAGGAGCTGACCAAGATCGAGAAGCCCGCCGGCATCGCCAACCCGAAGGATTTCCGCAACGAGGTCGTCAAGTTCGCGCTGCGCGCGCGGGCGGCGAACGCCGGGCGCAACCCGGCCTGGACCTCCTACGAGAAAATCCGTGAGGTGATCGAGAAACGCATGTTCTCGCAGGTGGAGGATCTGCTTCCGGTCATCAGCTTCGGGTCCAAGAAGGACAGCGAGACCGAGAAGAAGCACAACGAGTTCGTGTCGCGCATGATGACGCGCGGCTACACCGAGCGGCAGGTCCGCCGGTTGGTCGAGTGGTACATGCGCGTGAAGCAGGCCGGCTGACGGTCCGCTTCGCCACACGAGCCTGAACGGGTAGGAGGGGCTCCCCCTTGATGAACATCATCGACCGTCGCCTGAATCCGCAAGGCAAGAGCCTGGCCAACCGCCAGCGTTTCCTGCGGCGCGCCAAGGAACAGGTGGTGAAGGCGGTGCGGGATGCCTCCGGCAAACGCGGCATCCAGGACATCGAAAACGGCGAGAAGGTGACCATCTCGACCGGTGGCGTGCGGGAGCCCTCCTTCCACCGCTCCGGGGCCGGCGGCGTGCGCGACTACGTCGTGCCGGGCAACAAGGAGTATGTGGAAGGGGACACCATCGCGCGGCCCGAGGGCGGCGGCGGGCGCGGCGGCTCCGAAGGCAGCCCGGACGGGGAGGGCGACGACGATTTCCGCTTCGTCCTGTCCCGCGAGGAATTCCTGGACATCTTCCTGGAGGACCTGGAGCTTCCCGACCTCGTCAAGCAGAAGGTCAAGCAGACGGAATCCCATTCGCTGACGCGGGCGGGCTATTCGGTGACCGGCTCGCCGGCCAACCTGAACCTCGTCCGCACGATGCGGAACAGCCTCAGCCGGCGCATCGCGCTGAAGCGGCCCAAGCCGGCGGAGATGCTGGAGCTGGAGGAACTTCTGCGCGAGGCGGAGGACCGCGGCGACGATCCCGAGAAGCTGCGGGAGATGCGCGACCAGTTGGAGCGGCACTATCTCCGCTCCAAGCGCATCCCCTTCATCGACCCGATCGACGTCCGCTACAACCGGTTCGAGACGGTGCCGAAGCCGATCGCCCAGGCGGTGATGTTCTGCCTGATGGACGTCTCCGGCTCCATGACGGAGCATATGAAGGACCTCGCCAAGCGCTTCTTCATGCTGCTCTACCTGTTCCTGAAGCGGCGCTACCGGTCGGTGGACATCGTCTTCATCCGCCACACCCACGAGGCCAAGGAGGTGGACGAGGACACGTTCTTCTACTCCACCGAGACCGGCGGCACCGTGGTGTCCACGGCGCTGGAGGAGATGCAGCGCATCGTCAAGGAGCGCTATCCGGAGAACGAGTGGAACATCTACGCCGCCCAGGCGTCGGACGGCGACAACATGTCGTCGGACAACGCGCGGTCGGCGGGCCTGCTGCGGGACGGCATCCTGCCGCTGTGCCAGTATTTCGCCTACATCGAGGTGGCGGCGGAACACAACATGGGCCTGTCGGCGCTGGGCCGCGAGACGGAGCTGTGGCGCACCTACAAGACGGTCCAGGGGCCGGATTTGCCGATCGCCATGCGCCGCGTCCGCTCCCGCCGGGAGATCTTCCCCGTCTTCCGCGACCTGTTCGCCCGCGACAAGGCGGGGGTTTGATTTCCTGCCCCCCTCCCCAAACCCTCCCCCGCTTGCGCGGGAGAGGGGGCCGGTTCCCTCCACCGCGCAAGCGGGGAGGGTCAGGGAGGGGGCAAGGCTCAGCCATCGCAGGGCCGCATCAAGAACCGGGGCCGGCACCCCGCAGAGTTTCGAGAGGATGTGAGGCATGACCGCTGTGATCGACAAGCCCGACAGCCTGCTCTACGACGGGGCGGACTGGGATTACGACCAGATCAAGCGCGTCTACGACGCCATCGAGGACATCGCCCTGAAGGACATGGGCCTCAACGTCTATCCCAACCAGATCGAGGTCATCACCGCCGAGCAGATGCTCGACGCCTATTCGTCCATCGGCATGCCGCTGATGTACAAGCACTGGTCCTTCGGCAAGCATTTCGCCCGCGACGAGATGCTCTACCGCAAGGGCTACCGCGGCCTCGCCTATGAGATCGTCATCAATTCCAGCCCCTGCATCAGCTACATCATGGAAGAGAACACCATGACGATGCAGACGCTGGTGATCGCCCACGCCGCCTTCGGCCACAACCACTTCTTCAAGAACAACCAGCTCTTCCAGCAGTGGACGGACGCCGAAGGCATCCTGGACTATCTGGAGTTCGCCAAGGCCTACATCGGCCAGTGCGAGGACCGATACGGCCACCACGCGGTGGAGCGGGTGCTGGACGCCGCCCACGCGCTGATGAACCAGGGCGTGCACAAGTATCCGAAGAAGCGCAGCCTCGACCTGCGGCTGGAGCAGAAGCGCGAGCGGGAACGGCAGGAATACCAGGAGCAGACCTTCAACGACCTGTGGCGCACCGTGCCGAAGGTCTCCATCGGCGGCAGCCGCCCGTCCAAGTCGGTGTCGGAGCGCAAGAAGCTGCTCGGCCTGCCGGAGGAGAACCTGCTCTATTTCCTGGAGAAGAAGGCCCCGCGGCTGGAGCACTGGCAGCGCGAACTCCTGCGCATCGTCCGCCACATCGCGCAGTATTTCTATCCGCAGAAGCAGACCAAGCTGATGAACGAGGGGTGTGCGACCTACACCCACTACACCATCCTGAACGAGATGCACCGGCGGGGGATGATCACCGAAGGCGCGATGCTGGAATTCCTGCATTCGCACACCTCGGTGGTGTTCCAGCCGGAGTTCGACGACCAGCGCTTCTCGGGCATCAACCCCTACGCGCTGGGCTTCGCGATGATGCAGGACATCCAGCGCATCGCCGAGAACCCGACGGACGAGGACCGCTACTGGTTCCCCGACCTCGCCGGGCGGGGCGACGGCATGGGCGCGCTGCGCGACGCCTGGGCCAATTTCCGCGACGAGAGCTTCGTGCTCCAGTATCTCAGCCCGCACCTGATCCGGAAGTTCAAGATGTTCAGCGTGCGCGACGACGCGGAGGACCCCTATCTTCTGGTCGAGAACATCCACAACGAGCGCGGCTACCGCGGCATCCGCAAGCTGCTGGCGCGGCAGTACGACCTGGGATTCCTGGAGCCGGACATCCAGATCGTGGACGTGGATCTGGCCGGCGACCGCAAGCTGATCCTGCACCACCGCGTGACCAACGGCGTGCTGCTGGACGAGAGCGACGCCAAGGCCGTGCTGCGCCACATCGCCAACCTGTGGGGCTACGAGGTGCAACTGGTCGAGGTGTCGGCCCTGTCCGAAGCCATCCTGAAGGAACACGCCGTCACCGCGCCCAGCGGCATGGGGGGGTGATGTCTCACTCCGTTGCCCCCCAGCCCGCCCCCGCTGACGCAGGGGAGGGCTGGGGTGGGGGCTTTACGGCGTTGCGGAAGGCGCCTCCGGGTCCAGCGTGTACAGCTCCTGCGGGCGGCCCACGCCGCGCAGCAGGTAGCGCCCGACCGAGATCAGCCGTTCCCGGCAGTCCGGAGCGGATTCGGCGAAGGCGGAGGACAGAAGGATGTCCTGGTCCAGCGACCGGCACATGGCGGCGATCCGGCTGGCCTCGTTCACCGCCGGGCCGACGACCGTGAAGTCCAGCCGGTCCACCCCGCCGATGTTGCCGTAGAACACCTTCCCCTGGTGCAGTCCCAGATAGAAGCGCGTCACCGGCAGGCCGGCGGCGGAACGGCGGCTGTTCAGCTCCTTGCAGCGCTCCCGCGCCTCCTCCGCGGCGTCCAGCGCGGCGCGGCAGGCGTCCCCGGCGCTGGAGCGGTCGAAGACGGCCAGGATGCCGTCGCCGATGAATTTCAGAACCTGCCCGCGGTGGCGGTGGATGGCCGTCACCACCAGCTCCGCATAGTCGTTCAGCAGCGGCAGGATGACCTCCGGGGCCGCGGTGTCGGTGATGCGGGTGTAGCCCTGGAGGTCGCTGAACCACAGCACGGCGTCCAGCTCCTCCGCCACGCCGCGGCGGATGTGGCCGCGCAGCACGCGGTGGCCGGCGTCCCGTCCCAGATAGGTTTCCGCCAGCGTGTTGGCGATGTGCGCCATGGCGTGGCCGCGCAGCGCCAGCGCCAGCGTCCCGGTGAGGGTGAGCATCGCGTCCCGCTGCGCGTCGCTGAAGCCGTCCGGATGGTGCGACACCCAGGAGGAGAAGATGCAGTCCAGTTCCCCGATGGCGGCGCGGGGGCCGAGCCGGTTCACGATGGCCATGTAGTCGGTGGCGCCCTGCGCCCGCAACTCCTCGATCACCGGGAACTCGCCGCCCTCCGCGGCGTCGGTCAGCCGCAGGCGCAGCATCGTCTCGCCGGAGGTGTAGAGCCGGTGGAAGGGGCTGCGCAGCCATTTCTCGTCGATGTCGGGATCGCCGTCGCCGCCGCCGTAATCGGTCTGGCGCACCTCGGCGGCGTTGCGCCCGGTGCTGTCCCAGGTGACGACGTGGCCGGCGATGGTCGGGTGCAGCGTGTCCGCCCCGACCACCGTCCGGGTCAGCGGCACCCCCGCCGCGACCAGCCGTTCGCAGAAGCCGCCGATGAGGTCGGTTTCCGGCACTCCCCGCAGCCCGGCCTCCGCGATCCAGCGGCTGAGGTCGAGAATCCCTTGCGCATCCATGCCCGCCCTCCTGCCACAGGTCGCACCTTCTTCAACGGGGAACGGTCAGCGGCGGGACAGCGCGTCCGCGACGAAGGCCGTGACCGTTGCGAAGTCGCCGGTTGTCCGCAATTCGGCGGGCATGGCCCGAAAGTCAAGCTCCGGGCCGAAACCGATCATCGGCTTTCCGAAGCGCAGGGCGAGCCGCACCTCGTCCAGCGTCCCGTGGCGGCCCGGCAGCACGACGATGACGTCGCTGGTCAGGATGTTGACGTGGTTGCGGCTCAGCTCCGTGGGCGGGGCGCCGGGCGGCTTGCGCGCGAAGGGCGTCAGGATGGGCAGGTCGACGTAGGGGTTCGGGTAGCCGGGCAGAGGCGCATGGCCGCGCCGCGGATCGGGTTCGGACGGCAGGATGCCGATGGAGCGGCCCCGGCGCCCCGGCGTGCCGTGGAAGGCCCGCGCGGCGGCCCGCATCACCCCGTCGCCCCCGCCGGTCAGCAGGTCGTGCCCGGCCTCGGCGATCCACACGCCGAGCGGCTCGGCGTAATCCGCCCACTCGTCCTGCCCCGACCCCATGACCCCGATGATCGCCATGTCCGCCTCCCCGTCACCGTCCGCGCGGCTTCGCCCGCGCCGTGGGTTCGGCCTCCAGCGGGTTGTCGGGCCAGTAATGCTTGGGATACTGCCCCTTCAGGTCCGCCTTCACCGCCTTGTAGGCGTTGGCCCAGAAGCTGGCGAGGTCGCGCGTCACCTGCACCGGGCGGCGGGCCGGTGACAGCAGGTGGAGCAGAAGCGGCACCCGCCCGCCCGCGATGCGCGGCGTCTCGGCCAGCCCGAACATCTCCTGCAGCCGGACGGCCAGCACCGGCTCGTCCCCGTCATAGGCGATGGGAATGCGGGAACCGCTGGGCACCTCCACATGGGTCGGCGCCTCCTTGTCCAGCCGTTGCTGCATCGCCCAGGGCAGCAGGCTGCGCAGCGCGTTGCCCAGCTCCACCCGGTCGAGATGGGCGCGGCGCGACGCGCCGTTCAGGAAGGGGGCCAGCCACTCCTCCATCGTCTCCAGAAGGGCGGAGTCGGAGACGTCCGGCCACTCCTCCCCCTCCATGCGGCGCAGGAACAGGACGCGCGTCTGCCATTTGCGCAACTCGTCGGACCAGGGCAGGGCGGTCAGCCCCATCTCCCGGATGCCCTCCAGCATGGCGGCGGCGATGGCCTCGGCGGGCGGGTTGGGCAGGCGCTCGTCCTTCAGCGCCAGGGCGAACAGCATGCGGCGGCGGCGGGCCAGCACCGTCTGCTCCCGCCCGTCCCAGGCGACCAGGGTTTCGCTGCGGATGTGCTCGGCGAAGGCGTCCTCCAGCTCCGCCAGGGTGAGCGGGGCGGCCAGGAAGATGCGCGATTCGCGGGCCGCCCCGTCCAGATCGGCCACCGCCAGCCAGTCCTGGGCGCTCAGCGGTTCGGCGTCCTGGAAATAGGCGCCGCGCCCGTTGGACAGCCGGTATTGGGCGGCGGCCCCGCCCGCGTTGCCGCCGGGGCGGCGCTGGCCGATGCGGTCGGGGTAGGCCAGCGCGACCAGCAGGCCGGTGCTGCCGAGGTCACCGCCGCCGCCCTTCGCGCCCAACTGCCGTTTCCAATTCCGGGCCTGCTTCAACGCCTGCTGGGCGCCGCCGCGCTCCACGGTCAGGCCACGGCCCGCGCCGCGCACCCGGCCGCCATCTTTGCTGTTGGCATCGTCCAGCCCGCGCAAAAGCTCCACCCGCAGCCGCAGGTCGGCGTCGCGGAATCCCGGCAGGGCGCGGACGATGTCGCGCTCGCCCAGCAGGGCGGCGACCTCGCAGGCGAGCGCGCCCAGCCCCATCGCCTTGCCCTTCAGCATCATGTGGGCCAGCCGCGGGTGCACGCCGAAGCCGGCCATGCGGCGCCCGTGGGCGGTGATGCCGCCGTCCGCGTCCAGCGCGCCCAGTTCCCGCAGCAGTTCCCGCGCCTGGGCCATGGCGGCGGCGGGCGGCGGGTCGAGCCAGGCCAGCGACGACGGGTCGGCGACGCCCCACACCGCCAGCTCCAGCGCCAGCGGGGCGAGGTCGGCGTCCATGATCTCCGGCGGGGTGAAGGCGGCCAGCGCCTTGTGCGACGGCTCCGGCCACAGGCGGTAGCAGACGCCGGGCTCCAGACGGCCGGCGCGGCCCCGCCGCTGCTCCGCCGACGCCTGGGAGACCTTGGCGGTGACCAGCCGGGTCATGCCGCTGCGCGGGTCGAAGCGGGGGACGCGCATCAGCCCGCCGTCCACCACGATGCGGATGCCCTCGATGGTCAGGCTGGTCTCGGCGATGGGGGTGGCGAGCACGATCTTGCGCGTGCCCGGCGGGCTGGGGGCGATGGCGCGGTCCTGCGCGTCCGCCGTCAGGTCGCCGTAGAGCGGGGCGATCACGGTGTTCGGGCCGAGATCCGCGCCCTCCAGAAGGCTCTGCACGCGGCGGATCTCCCCGGCGCCGGGCAGGAAGACCAGGGCGTTGCCGCTCTCCTCGCGCAGGGCGCGGCGGACGGCGGCGGCCACGGCGTCCTCGGTGCGGGTGCCGGCGGCAGGGGCGTCGAGGTGGCGGGTCTCCACCGGGAAGGCGCGGCCCTCGCTGGTCACCATCGGGGCGCCGCCCAGCAGGGCGGCGACGGGGGCGCCGTCCAGAGTCGCCGACATCACCACCAGCCGCAGGTCGTCGCGCAGCGCGCCGCGCGCCTCCTGCACCAGGGCCAGCGCCAGATCGCTGTCGATTCCGCGCTCGTGGAACTCGTCGAACAGCACGGCCCCCACCGCCGGCAATTCCGGGTCCTCCTGAAGCTGGCGCAGGAACAGGCCGTCGGTCACCACCTCGATCCGGGTCTTCGGTCCGACCTTCGTGTCCAGCCGCACGCGGTAGCCGACCGTCTCGCCGACGCTTTCCCCCAGCATCGCGGCCATGCGGCGGGCGGCGGCGCGGGCGCCCAGCCGCCGCGGCTCCAGCACGATCACCTTGCGTCCGGCCAGCCAGGGCCGGTCGAGCAGGGCCAGCGGCACGCGGGTGGTCTTGCCGGCCCCCGGCGGCGCCTGGAGCACCGCCACGCCGCGCCCGTCCAGCGCGGCCAGCAGCTCGGGAAGCACGGGGTCGATGGGAAGCGGTGGGATGCTCATGGGGGCTTCAGGCAGTGGGAGAGGGCGGCGGCGCCGTGTTCCTGGCAGCGGCGAGCGCCTCGGTCAAGTCCTCCACCATGCGGGTCAGCCGGGCGATCTCCTGTTCGCGCAGCAGGTCGATCTTCTGGTGGAGCAGTTCGATCTCCAGCTCCGCCTTCAGGTTCACGTCGTAATCCTGGCTGGCCCGCCGGCGGTCGATGTCGGCCTGCCGGTTCTGGCTCATCATGATGATCGGCGCCGTGTAGGCCGCCTGGAAGGACAGGGCGAGGTTCAGCAGGATGAAGGGATAGGGGTCCCACGCCTTCACCCAGCCCAGCACGTTGGCAGCGATCCACAGGGCGAGCAGCGCCGACTGGACGATGATGAAGCGCCAGGACCCGACCAGCGCCGCCACCCCGTCGGCCACCCGCTGCCCCATCGTGCGCGCCGGCGTCCCGGCCCTGCGCGTCTCGCGCCGGTGCTGGCGCAGAAGGTGCAGCCGCTCCAGATCCTCGTGCCCCAGGGCGACGGGGTGCAGGCCGTTCGCCGGATAGCCCTTCAATCCGTTGTGCGCGGCGCTCATGGCGGACATCCCCTGCCGTTCGTGACGATGCTTCAGGATCTCTAGGCTGGGCGGGTGGCGTCGCCAAGCGCGGAACGATGGAGGGTGCGTTAAATTGTCGCAATGGTCCGCAACCGGGCAGCGATGCCGAGATCCTTTTGCGACAAGGCGTTATGGTTCGAATAACCACAATCCATTTGTGACTTAACGACCTCGGGACCCCATGGCCAGCATTCACGACCCTGCCCTGTTCCTCGCCCACGCCTGCGCGCTGGAGGAGGACGCCGCCAACCGTTTCGCCGACCTGTCGGAGGCCATGAAGATCTACGGCAACGCGGACGTCGCGGCCTTCTTCGGCAAGATGGCCGAATTCTCGCGCCTGCATCTGGCGGATGCCCGCAAGCGCTCCGCCTTCCGCGACGTGCCGGCGCTGGCGCCGGAAGACTTCCAATGGCCGGAGGGCGAAAGCCCGGAAGCGGCCTCCATGGAAGGCTCGCACTATCTGATGACGGTGGAGTATGCGCTGGAGCTGGCGCTCGACAGCGAAAAGCGCGGGCACGCCTTCTACGCCGATGTGGCCGCCACCACCACGGACCCGGAGGTCCGCATGATGGCCGAGGAGTTCGCCTCCGAAGAGGCGGAGCATGTGGCGGAGCTGGAGCGCTGGATCGAGCGCTTCCCCAAGAAGGGATAAAAGCCGTTTCCCGCGGTTTCCGCCGGTGCGGGAACCGCGGGAAGGACGGAGCGCCCGCCTTACTTGGTCAGGTCGGCGTAGTCGATTTCGTACTTCTTGTCCGCCGGCTTGAAGGTCTTGAAGGCGGCGATGACGTCATCCACCGACACGCCCGCCGGCACGTTGAGAATTTCGTACACGACCGAGCTGCCGCTGGTCGGGCCAACGTCGGCGTTGCGGTGAGCCTGGGTAATCAGGCCCTCGCCGGCCTTCTTGATCATGATCGAAGCCATATCCGTTCCGTCTCCTGTTACACGTCGCCCGACGCAGTAATATCCATAACTCGAATAAGGGTATGGGGCCAATGGATAAATTGCTGCGCTGCGTCAGCGCCGCGTGATCCAGAGCGCGGTCACGTCGTCGTGCAGCCGTTCGCCATGGGCCGCGGCGTGGCGGGCCATCAGGGCGGGCAGGGGGCGGTCGGGGGCATCCGCGGCCGCCTGCCTGGCCAGTTGGAGCAGCCCGTCCTCCCCCAGCATGGCGCCGTCAGCGTCCAGGGCCTCGCTCAGCCCGTCGGAGTAGAGGAACAGCGTGTCGCCGCGCCGCAGCGGCACCCGGTGGTTCGTGTAGGCCGAATCCCGGAAGGCGCCCAGGAACAGGCCGGCGGCGTCCAGCCGGCGGAAGCGGTGCCCGCTCGCCACGATGGGGCTGGGCGCCGCCGCCGCGGCGTAGAGCAGCGAATCGTCGGCCCGGTCGATCACCCCGTAGAAGGCGGTGGCGAACTGGCCCAGCGGCAGGATCTCGCCCAGCCGCAGATTCAGTTGCCGCAGCAGGCGGGCGGGGTCGCGCAGCTCCTCCGGCGGGGTGCGGGTCAGCAGCGTGTGCAGGCGGAAGGCGTTGATCGCCGCGGCGATGCCGTGGCCCGACAGGTCGGCGGCGAAGACCCCGACGCGGGTCCCGTCGAACTCGAAGGCCGTCCAGAAATCGCCGCCGATCTCGTCCGACGCGCGGAAGACCGAATCCACGGTCAGCCCGTGGCGGTCGGCCAGCGCCGCCAGCTCCGCCGGTTCAGGCACCAGGGCAAGCTGCATGGCGCGGGCCTGCCGCAGGTCGCGCTCCACCCGCTCGCGGAAGGCGCGCAGCTCCTGCACCATGGACCGGCGTTCCAGGTGATAGCGCACGCGGGCGATGCACTCGCCGGGGTTGATCGGCTTGGCGATCAGGTCGGTCGCCCCGGCGCTGAAGCAGACCGTCCTCATCTGGTCGGAGTTCAGTGTGCTCTGCATCAGGATCGGCAGGTCGCGCCAGCGCGGGTCGCCGCGCAGGCTGCGGCAGACGGCGATGCCGTCCATCCGCGGCATGGCCGTGTCGAGGAGCAGCAGGTCGGGCGCAAAACTCTCCAGCCGCTCCATCACCTCCTCGGCGGTCGAGGCGAAGGCGACCTGGGTGATGCCGGCCCATTGCAGGAAACGGGTCAGGGTCTTGCGGTTGAAGACGCTGTCGTCGGCGATCAGCACCCGGCAGCCGCCCAGCGGGATGCCCAGCTCCATCCCGTAGACCGACGCCCCGGACCCCTGGCCGGCGGGGCTCGGCGGAGCGGCGGCGCCGTCCGTGCGGGGGAGCACCGCCATGGCGCGGGCGTGGCCCATCGCTTCCCTCCGCGCCGCGTCAGTCGTCGATGTTGAACATGGTGTGGAACTTGGCGATCGTGATCAGGCGCCGCACCTCGTTGCGGGCGCCGCGGATCGCGAAGTCCAGGTTCCGCCGCTGCGCCGTGTCGCGGGCGATGATGAACATGCCCAGGCCGGAGGAGTCCACGAAGTCCAACCGCGACAGGTCGAACACCATCCGGTGCCCCGCCGGGCGTTCGAAGGTGGCGATGACGTCGCGGAACGTGTCGTGGTCGGCAAAGGTCATGCGCCCGCTCAGCACGATCTCGGTGCTGGCCGGGGCCTCGCGGACGGAGAAATCCATGGCGGCGCTCATCTGTGGTTCACCCGTGGCCGAAGAGAGGCGCATTCCCCGCCGGGCAACCCCCGGCGTGGACGCGGGCGCATTCTAGGGCGCGGGGAATTGCACTTTGATGACGCCGCCGTGTCACCCTCGGGTCATTGGGCGGTTCATGGGCGGGTCATTGGAGGCCGATGCGGGCCGACCCTATGGCAGCGCGGCCTCCTCCACCCGCGGGCGAGAAAGCCGTTCGGCGATTCTACCGGCCAGCCAGGCCGAATAGGCGTCGCGGCCCTCCGGTCCCAGCATGCCGCTGCGGCAGAAGGACGCTGCCCGGCGCGCCGAGTCGGGGAAGCGCCACAGCGGCAGGTCCTCCTCCCCGCTCAGCCGGTCGAGCGCCTTCGGGAGATAGCCGTTCCCCGGACCGTACAGGCGCTCCTCCACCGCCGCCGGGCGGGGCGGAACCAGCAGGGCGACCCGCACCCCCGCGGCCCGCGCCTGACCGGCGAAGCGGCGCACCCGCTCGAAGGCGGACGAGGCGGCGTCCAGCCGGACGGCGGTGCCGCGGTTCGCCACCCAGCGGTCCGCGGCGGTGCCGGTCCAGCCCGACGGCCCGGTGGGGCGGCAGGGCTTGGCGTATTGCTGGGCGATCTGGTCCGGCAGGTAGGCGCGTCCCAGCACCGCCACCTCCGCCAGGTGGGAGCCGTAGCGGCGCAGCCCGGCGATCGCGCTGCGTTCGGCGAACAGCAGATCGGCGTCGAGCAGCACCAGGGCCGGCTTCAGCTTCAGCACGTCGCCCAGCATCGCTTCGAAGTCGGCGATCCGGGCATGGTCGTGGACGATGCGCAGGAAATGCAGGCGCTCCACCCCGTGCTTCGCCGCCAGGGTGGCCATGCCCGGCTCGTCCAGGGTCGCGTGGCGCAACGCGGAGTCGCCCAGCGCCACCACCACGGTCGGGGACAGGTCCCGCGCCGCCCGGTCCGCCGTGGCGGCGATGCGGTTGGTGTTGTACCAGACGAAGGGCTGGTCGTAGAGGGTGTAGCCGGTCCAGAAGGCCCCCGCCGTCCCGGCCGCGAACAGGGCGGGAATCACCGCAAGCAGCGTGATCCACAGCCGCCGCGGCTTCGCCTGCGGGCCGGTCCGTTCCCGCCGGTCTCCATGCGGTTCGACGCGCGGTGCGACACGCCCGGTCATCGGCCTCCTGCTCCTCCCTGCGGCGCGCGGCGCCCGGTGCCTCAACGCTTCGGGACGCGGCTGGGTCCCGTGCGTTTATTCCGTGGCCCATGGCGGAAAGGAGCTATGACGAAGAGGGGCGGCTGTGGGGGCGTGCCGGAGTAGCCGCATCCCGGCGCTTTCGTGTAGTCTTTCCCGAAAGGCGAAGCACGCACTGAGGAACAGGATGAGCACCGAAATCCGCACCTTCACGATCCCCGACGCGATTGCGGAAGAGGCCCAAGGGCAACTGTCCTCCTTCCTGCGAACGGTCGAGGTGCAGCGCATCGACACCGCCTACGCCGATGGCGGATGGCGCGTTCTCGTCCTCTTCAAGGACCTGAAGCGCAAGGAGGAATCCCTCCAGATCGAGGCCGCGATCAACGCCGCCCTCAACAACTGGCGGGACCGCACGGCGGCCCGCGACGGGCTGCCGCGCGAAGCCGTCCTGCCGGACGAGCTGGTGCCGGAGATCGCCCGCTTCGCTCCTACGACCGAACGCGAGCTGTCCATCATCGTCGGCGCCCGCGACCTCGGCGTCGGCCAGCATGGCGGGGAGATCGTGCAGGTTGTCCGCGCGACCCTGGACGAGTTGATCGACTGACGGAAAGGCGACCGGCCCAAGGGCCTAGGCCGCAAGGCCCAAGGGCCTAGGCCGCAAGGCAAGGCGGCGGCTTTGCTGCTGCGCCGAAAGGGAAGCGGAACCCGCCGTAAGCCTGATTCCAGCCGCCCCCGCTCTGTGCCAGCATACCTCCGTATTTTGCGGCAATGCAGCATGGCGGGGCCATGGACGGGACATCCGGATCGAAAGGCGGCGCTCCCGATTACCGCGCGATAGCGCGGGAACTGGAAGACTTCAGCCGTCAGGCGGCGGAGCGCGCGGCGGCCACCGGCGACGGCACCATGGACGCCCTGGCGCGTCGGCTCGGGCGTCACGCCCAACAGATCCGGCACGATCTGGCGGAGGCCCCGACGCGGCGGTTCGGCTGGCGGCTAGGCCTTCTCCACCTTCAGCAGGGTGCCTTCGGCGCCGACGATGCGGACGCGGGTCCCGGCGGGGAGGTCGGGTCCTTCGACGGTCCAGAGCCCGTCACCGATCTGCGCCCGGCCCCGTCCGTTGACGATGGGGCTGTCCAGCGTGTGCAGCGTCCCGATGTATTGCGCCGTCCGGCGGTTCAGATGCGGCGTGTGCGTCGTATGCGCTGACCCCCGGGACAGGAGGCGGGTGCCGGCGACCGCGGCGATGGCGAGCAGGGCGAACAGCAGCCCCTGATGCTCCCACGGCAGGGATGGCCAGACCAGCACCACCAGGCCGACCAGGGCGGCGGCCCCGCCCAGCCACAGGAACGCTGCCCCCGGCGCCACCGTCTCCAGCGCCCCCAGCAGGACGGCCAGAACCCACCAGTGCCAGAATTCGATCATCGCCGTCCCGCCTTCGGAAGTTCGTCCAACGTCACGACTCCGGCGATGCCGGCGCCTCGTCCCTGTTCCGTTCGTCCCTGTTCCAGGGGCCGCGCGGCGCCGGGGCGGCGGAGCGGTTCGGGAAGGCTTCGCGGGCGATTTCCGCGATGCCTCCGATGGCGCCGATCACGTTCGCGGCCTCCAGCGGCATGAACAGCACCTTCTGGTTCGGTGCCGCGGCCACCGCCGTCAGGGCGTCCACGTAACGCTGGGCGACGAAATAGTTGATGGCCTGGGCGCTGCCCCCGGCGATGGCGTCGGAGACCAGCCGGGTGGCCTCGGCCTCCGCCTGGGCGGAGCGCTCGCGGGCCTCGGCGTCGCGGAAGGCGGCCTCGCGCCGGCCCTCGGCCTGGAGGATGGCGGCCTGCTTGGCGCCCTCCGCCCGCAGGATGGCGGCTTGCCGCTGGCCTTCCGCCTCCAGAATGGCGGCGCGGCGGTCGCGCTCCGCCTTCATCTGGCGGGCCATGCTGTCCACGAGGTCGCGCGGCGGCTGAATGTCGCGGATCTCGATGCGGGTCACCTTGACGCCCCAGGGGCTGGTCGCCTCGTCCACCACGCCCAGTAGGCGGGCGTTGATCTGGTCGCGCTGGGACAGCAGCTCGTCCAGGTCCATGGAGCCCATGACCGTGCGGGTGTTGGTCATGGTCAGGTTCAGGATGGCCAGTTGCAGGTTGTTGACCTCGTAGGACGCCTTGGCCGCGTCGATCACCTGGAAGAAGACCACGCCGTCCGCCGTGACCATGGCGTTGTCGCGGGTGATGACCTCCTGCGAGGGAACATCGAGCACGGTTTCCATCATGCTCTGCTTGCGCCCGATCCGGTCGATCAGCGGCAGCAGCAGATGCAGGCCCGGCTGGAGCGTGCGGGTGTAGCGCCCGAACCGCTCCACCGTCCATTCCTGGCCCTGGGGCACGGTCCGCACGCCCAGAAGCACCATTGCCAGCGCGAAGACCAGAAGCGCGATGACGAAAAGCGTAAGGCCGCTGACCACCATTGCCGCAACTCCTGCCGGTCGATCACTCTCGGACCATGCCACGGCGCCGCTGCCGGGGCCAGAGCTTCAGCCCAGCAG
>NZ_JAUJFI010000066.1 GCF_030849505.1 Azospirillum isscasi
CGGGCGCCGGGGGCAGCAGCACCGCCCCGACGCGGCGGAGCAGCGCCGCCTCCCGCGCGAACCAGCCCACCGTGTCGAAGCTCGGCGCCAGCGGGACGGAGCCGTCCAGCGGAACCGCCCCATGGGTGGGCCGAAGGCCGTAGAGGCCGCAATAGCTGGCCGGCAGGCGGATCGACCCGCCGGTGTCCGTCCCGATGGCGAAATCCACCGCCCCACCCGCCACCGCGGAGGCCGACCCGCTGGACGAGCCGCCGGGGATGCGGCCCGGCGCCTTCGGGTTTTCCGGGGTGCCGTAATGGGCGTTTTCGCCGGCCAGGCTCCAGGCCAGTTCGTCGGTCAGCGTCTTGCCGGCGACGCGCGCCCCGGCGTCGAGCAGGCGCCGCACGGCGGGTGCGGTCTCCTGCGGAACCTCGTGGGTGCGCAGCCAGTCCGGATTGCCTGCCCCGGTGGGGAGGCCCGCGATGTGGAACAGGTCCTTCACCGCGAAGCGCAGCCCGGCCAAGGGGCCGTCCGCGGCTCCGGGGATCTCGCTCAGGCCGTGGGGGACGAAGGCATTCAGAGGGTCGTTGGGCATGATGCGGCGATGGGTCTCACGTTCGGGAGTTCAAATCCCCTCTCCCCTCTAGGGAGAGCGTCAGGGTGAAGGGGGGGTGCGCCTTTGCCGGACGCACCGCCATGCGCATCCCCTCACCGGCTCTCAGCGGATGCCAGAGGCATCCGCCTGCCGCCGTCAGCGCTGATTTTCAGTCAGCGCGAGAGGCCCTCCGGGCCACCCTCTCCCCGGAGGGGAGAGGGCTGGAGAACATCTTGCGCAGCCAGTCCTTCAGCATCACCCACAGCAGATTGCCAGCGTTCAGTTCCTTGGCGGGTTCCGCCGGAGCCGCGGAAGCTGCGATGGGCGCCGCATCCTCCACCACCTCCACCGCCACCTCCACCGGTGCCGTCGCGGCGAGCTTGGCCTCCAGGTTGCGGGCGAACTCGGCGGTCAGGCGGTTGGCGATCTCCTGCACGATGGCGCCGCGGCCGAACTGGGCGAGCACGCCGGTCAGAGTGAAATCGACGGTCAGGTCGATCCGCGTCCCCGGCCCCTCCTCCAGCACCGCGAAGGTCACGTCGGCCTTGGCGCGGGAGTTGTTCTTGGGGTCCGTTCCCTGGCCGTGGATGACGCCGGTGTGGGTCGCCGCGTCCATCGCCAGCGTGCCCTCCCCCGCGAAGGCGGCGGCGATGGGGCCGAGCTTCACGCGCATCTGGCCGAAGATCCGGTCGCCCTCGCGCGGCTTGGTCAGCGAGGCGCCGGGCATGCAGGCGATCACCTGCTCCACGTCGCCGAGCAGCGGCCAGACGCGGGCGCGCGGAAAGTTGACGGCAAGGGTCTGGGTCATGGTCGGCATGGGCTTACCCCGCGTTCGTGTTGCGCGCGTCGATGACACGGCGGATGGCGTTGACGATCCCGACATAGCCGGTGCAGCGGCACAGGTTGCCGCTCATCGCCGTGCGGATGGCCCGGTTGTCGGCGTCCGGGCAGCGCAGAACCACGTCGCGCGCCGCCACCAGCATCCCCGGCGTGCAGAAGCCGCATTGGAGCCCGTGCTCGGCGGAGAAGGCCTCGCGCAGTTCCGCCGCCAGCGGATCGTCGTCCAGCCCCTCCACCGTGGTGACGGACCGCCCGTCGCACGCCACCGCGAAGGTGATGCAGGAGCGCGCCGGCTCCCCGTCGATCAGGATGGTGCAGGCGCCGCAGACGCCATGCTCGCAGCCCAGATGGGTGCCGGTCAGCAATTCCCGCTCGCGCAGGAAGTCGCCCAGATGCTGGCGCGGCGGTACGGTGGCCTCGACCCGCGTGCCGTTGACGGTCAGGGAAATGGTTTTGGCGTGGGCGCTCATGACATCACCTGCGCGATGGCGCGCTTCAGCGCGACGGTGTGGGTCCGAAGGGCGATGGGGTCGTCCGCGGCGGGGCTGCCGGCAAGATGGGCGGCCATCGCCGCCTCGGTGCAGCCGCCCTCGAACAGGGCCGGGCCGTCGATCACCACCGGCTTGCCGGAGGTCGCCCCGGCGACGCAGCGCCACAGCCCGCGCGCCGGGTCGATCAGCACCGCCCCGGTGGCGTGGGAGAACTCGCCGGTCTTGCGGCAGACCTTGCAGTAGCCCCAGCGCGCCCGCTCGGACAGGGCGGGGACATGGATCTCCGCGACGATCTCGCCCGGCTGCAAATCCGTCTCGAACACGCCCAGGATAAAGCCGGTCATCGGCACCGTGCGCCGCCCGCCCGCTCCGGCGATCACCACCTCGGCGCCGAGCGCGGTCAGCACGTTCACCCAGTCCGCCGCCGGGTCGGCGTGGGCGAGGCTGCCGCCGATGGTGCCGCGGTTGCGCACCGCGCGGTAGGCGATCACCGCCGCCACGGACGGCAGCACGCCGCGCGTCACGTCCGGGTAGTCGCCGTCCTCCAGCCGCGCGTGGGTGACGCAGGCCCCGATGACCAGCCGGTCGCCCTCCCGGCGGATCGCCTGAAGCTCCGGGATGCGGGTGATGTCCACCAGAAGCTCCGGCTGGGCCAGCCGCAGGTTCAGCATGGGGCCAAGCGACTGGGAGCCCGCGACGGGCCGCACCATCACGTCGTCGCGCGACAAAAGCGCCAGCGCCGCGTCGAGCGTCGCCGGCTGCGCGTAGTCGAAATCGACCGCCTTCATGCCGTCCCCCGCTGGCCCGCGATGGCGGACAGGATGACCTCCGGCGTCATCGGCGCGTTCGTCACGATGACGCCCAGCGGCTTCAGCGCGTCGTTGATGGCGTTGCAGAGTGCGGCGGGCGGGGCGATGGCGCCGCCCTCGCCGATGCCCTTCACGCCGAACTCGGTGTAGGGCGAGGGCGTCAGCATGTGGATGATCCTTACGTGCGGGACCTCGGTGAATCCGGGGATCAGGTAGTCCATGAAGGTGGAGGCGAGCGGTTGCCCCTCCGCGTCGTAGGGCATCCGCTCATAGAGCGCGGTGCCGACGCCCTGGGCGACGCCGCCGTAGATCTGGCCGTCCACGACCATCGGGTTGACCATGGTCCCGGCATCCTCGACCACCACGTAGTCGAGGATCTCGACCTGCCCGATCTCCGGGTCCACGGCCACCGCCACGGCGTGGGTGGCGTAGGAGAAGGTGCCGTGGTCGCTGCCCGGCTTGTAGCCGGCGGTGACCTCCAGCCCGCCGCGGTCCACGTCGGCGGGAAGAAGCTGCGGCGCGCGGTACCAGGTGTGGGCGATCTCGCGGACGGTCACTGCGGCGCCCCCCGCCGTCACGGCCCCGTCCTTCAGCACCACCGCCTCCGGACCGGCGGCCTGCATCAGGTGCGCGCCGATCCGGCACAGCCGCTCGGCCAGCGTGCGGCAGGCGGTGGCGACGGCGCCGCCGGCCATGACCATGCTGCGCGACCCCCAGGTGCCCGTCGAATAGGGCGTCAGGCCGGTGTCGCCGTGCACCAGCTTGATCTTTTCCAGCGGGATTCCCAGCACCTCGTGGGCGACCTGGGCGAAGGTGGTCTCCATGCTCTGGCCGTGCGACTGCACGCCGACGCGCAGTTCCAGCCCGCCGTCCGGGGTGATGCGGGCCTGCGCCTGCTCGTGCCCCGGCACCATGGGGATGCCCCAGCCGTGATAGACGGCGGTGCCGTGGGCCGACTGTTCGCAACAGGTGGCGAAGCCGACACCGATCAGCCGGCCATCGGGTTCCCCGGCCTTCTGGCGGGCGCGCCAGCCGTCAAGCCCGATGGCGGCGACGGCGCGGCGGACGGATTCGGGATAGTCGCCGCTGTCGAAATGCTTCCGCGTCACGTTGTCGAAGGGCATTTTCTCCGGCGGGACGAGGTTTTCCAGCCGCACCTGCCACGGCTCCCGCCCCACGGCGTCGGCCACGGCGTCGATCATCTGCTCCATGGCGAAGCACACGCCGGTGCGCGCCACGCCGCGGTAGGGAACGATGGGCGGCTTGTTGGTGCAGACCGAGAAGGTGCGGCAGCGGTAATGGGCGAAGTCGTAGGGGCCGGGCAGGATGCTGCCGACCTGCGCCGCCTCCAGGCAGGCGGAGAAGGGATAGACGGAATAGGCCCCGGCATCGACCCAGGCGTCGGCCTCGACCCCCAGAAGCCGCCCGCGTTCGTCGGCGTAGGCGGTGATCTCGTAATGGTGCTCGCGGGCGTTGGCGGCGGCCACCAGATGCTCCCGCCGGTCCTCGGTCCAGCGGACGGGGCGGTCCAGCCGCATGGCGATCCAGGCGGCCACCACCTCCTCCGGCTGGAGCAGGCCCTTCCAGCCGAAGCCGCCGCCAACGTCCGGCGCCACCACGCGGATCAAGCCCTGGTCGAGGTCCAGGCATTCCGACAGGCCGGCGCGCACGATGTGCGGCATCTGGGTGGAGGTGGTCAGGACGAGTTGTTCGACGTGGCGGTCCCAGTGGACGACCACGCCCTTGCCTTCCAGCGGCACCATGCACTGGCGCGCCGTGCGGATGGTGCGGGAGACCTTGACCGGCGCGGTGGCGGCGATTTCCGCGATGGTGCCACCGACGTTGGTCTCCAGGAAGACGTTGTCCGGCCAGTGGTCGTGCACCTTCGGCGCGCCGGGCTTCACCGCCTCCAGCATGTCGGAATTCACCGGCAGTTCGGCGTAATCGACGAAGACGGAGGCCGCGATGTCCTCGGCCTCGGCGCGGCTGGCGGCGACGCAGACGGCCACCGGCTCGCCGACGAAGCGCACCTTGCCGTCGGCCAGCGCCGGCTGCTCCGACACCTTGAAGCCGGGCAGGCCCGACACGGCGCGGATCGGCTTGACGCCGCCCGCCGCCAGATCCGCCCAGGTGAAGACGGCGCCGCGGTGCTCCTCCGGAATCCCGATGCCGGTGATGGTGGCGTGGGCCACCGGGCTGCGCACGAAGGCCAGCTCCTTCATGCCGACCAGGGCGATGTCGCCGACGAAGCGGCCCCGCCCGCGCAGCAGCCGGTCGTCCTCCTTGCGGCGGACCCTGGCGCCGACGCCGGAACCCGCCGTGGAAACTTCTGCCATTCCCTGACCCTCTCGTTCTTCTTCTCAGCCGCCCAGATAGGCGCGCTGGATGTGGTCGTTGGCGAGCATGGCCTGCCCCGTGCCCTGCTCCATCACCTGCCCGCTTTCCAGCAGGTAGGCGCGGTCGCACATGTCGAGCGCGGCGTAGGCGTTCTGCTCGACCATCAGCACGGTGGTCCCCTCCTTGCGGATGTCCGACACGATCTCGAAGGTGCGTTCCACGAGGTTGGGGGCGAGACCCAGCGACGGCTCGTCGAACAGCACGATCTTGGGGCGCGACATCAGCGCCCGCGCGATGGCCAGCATCTGCTGCTCGCCGCCCGACATGGTGCCGGCGGGCTGGTTCAGACGCTCCTTCAGGCGGGGGAAGCGGTGGAAAAGCCGTTCCATGTCCTGGGCCACCGCCTGATGGTCGCGGCGCAGATAGGCGCCCATCTCCAGGTTCTCGCGCACGGTCAGGTGGGGGAAGACGCGCCGCCCCTCCGGGCAGTGCGCCACGCCCAGCGCCAGCACCGTGCGGGGGGCGGCGTTGCCGATCTCCCGCCCTTCGAAGGTGATGCGGCCGGACGCCAGCGGCAGCAGGCCGCTGATGGCGCGCAGCGTGGTGGTCTTGCCGGCGCCGTTGGCGCCGATCAGGGTGACCAGCTCCCCCTCCTCCACCGTCAGCGAGACGTTGCGGAGCGCCGGGATCTGGCCGTAGCAGACGGTGATCCCCTCAACCCTTAGCATGCTTCACCCCCTGGCCCAGGTAAGCCTGGATCACGTCCGGGTTGGCGCGGATGACCTCCGGCGGGCCTTCGGCGATGATGCGCCCGTGGTTCAGCACCACCACGCGATCGGAAATGGTCATGACCATGCGCATGTCGTGCTCGACCAGCAGGATGGTCACGCCGCGGTCGCGGATGCGCTGGACGACGCCCATGAAGGCCTCCGTCTCCGACGGGTTCAGCCCGGCGGCGGGCTCGTCCAGAAGCAGCAGCTTCGGGTCGGCGGCCAGCGCGATGGCGATGCCGAGCAACCGCTGCTCGCCGTAGGCGAGGTTGCCGGCCAGCTCGCCGGCGCGGTGCGACAGCCCGACGAAGGCCAGGATCTCCGCCGCCGCCGCCCGCATCCGCCCCGTCTCCGCCCGCACGGAGGCGAGCCGCAGCAGCGCCCCCCAGGTCTCCGCCCGGCCCTGCCGGTGCATCCCGGTCAGCACGTTGTCGAAGACGGTGCAGCCGGCGAAGATGCTGGTGCGCTGGAAGGTGCGCACGACGCCCAGGCCCGCGATGCGGTTGGAGGACAGGCGCGTCAGGTCGGTGCCGCGGAACAGCACCCGCCCGCCGGTCGGCTTCAGGAAGCCGGTGATGACGTTGAAGGCCGTCGTCTTGCCCGCGCCGTTGGGGCCGATCAGGCTGACGATCTCCCCCTCCGGCACGGCGAAGCTCATCGAGGCGATGGCGATCAGGCCGCTGAAATGCACGGCGACCTCGCGCACTTCCAGGATCGGAGCGGCGGATTCGTCGAGGGCGAGGCTCATGCCGAGGTCTCCTTGCGCAGGCCCAGCGCCGTGGCGGCAACGCGCTTGCGGCGGCCGGCGAACCAGTTCCTCACCGCCGGAACGATGCCCTGGGGCAGGAAGAAGACGACCACGATCATGGCGACGCCGTAGATGATCCACTGCACCTCGGGCCGCGCCACCTCGCGCAGCACCTCGGGCAGGATGCCGAAGGCGAGGCCGCCGACGATCGGTCCGGCCAGCGTGCCCTTGCCGCCCGTTACCACCATGATGACCATGGTCACCGTGTAGATGAACATGAAGACGTCCGGATCGACGATGCGGATGTAGTGGGTGTAGAGCCCGCCCGCGGCCCCGGCCATGCCCGCCGCGATCACCGTGGCGACCACCAGATAGCGCGTCACGTCGATGCCGACCGAGCGCGCCAGCGACTCGTTCTCGCGCAGCGCCACCAGCGCCCGGCCCACCCGCGACTGCACCAGCCGCTGGATCACCAGGAAGCAGACCACCGCGACCGCCAGCACCAGAAGGTAATTGTATTCCTTCCGGTAGAGCGGGATCACCCCGTCCCACGGCAGCCAGACCGACAGCGGCGGGATGTTGTTCAGCGCCATCGGCCCTTCGGTCAGGTCCACCCAGTTCAGCGCGACCATGCGCATGACCTGGGCGAAGCTGATGGTGACGATGACGAAGTAGGCCCCGCGCACCCGGAAGGCGAGCTTGCCGATCAGGAAGCCGAACAGCGCCGCCACCAGGATGCCGCCGAGGAAGGCCACCCACACCGGCTGCGGCCCCAGCACGAAGGGTTCCGCCCCGCCGAGGTCGAGGTCGAAGCCCAGCGACAGCAGCGCGCTGGTGTAGGCCCCGATCCCGAAGAAGGCGATGTGGCCGAGGCTGAGCTGCCCGGTGTAGCCCAGCAGCAGGTTCAGGCTCATCGCCCCAATGATGAAGATGCCGGTCGAGGTCAGGACGTAGAGGATGTACTGGTCGCCCAGCCACAGCGGCCCGACCGCCATGACCAGAACGAACAGCCAGGGGAGGAGACGCGCCGTCATCCGATCCGCTCCTTCATGGCGAAAAGACCCTGGGGCCGCACGATCAGCACGGCGATGATCAGCAGGAAGCCCATGGCGTCGCGGTAGCCCGACGACAGGTAGCCGGCGCCGAACTCCTCGGCGAGCGCCAGCACGAAGCCGCCGATGGTGGCGCCGGGGATGTTGCCCAGCCCGCCAAGGATGACGATGGCGAAGGCCTTCAGCGCCACCAGGTCGCCCATGGTCGGCGTGACCACGAAGATCGGGCCGAGCAGCGCCCCCGCCGTGGCGGCGAGCCCGGAGCCGAGCGCGAAGGTCAGCGTGTACATCAGCCCGCGGTTGACGCCCATCAGCGCCGCCGTGTCCGGGTCCTGGAAGGTGGCGCGCATGGCGACACCCAGCGTCGTCCGGTTGATGAGCAGGTAGAAGCCGCCCAGCAGGAGCAGCGCCACGCCCAGGACGAACAGCCGGTTCATGCCCACCGACACCGATCCCAGCACCACCGGCTCCGCCGGGAAGGGGCTGGGCACGGACTTCGCCACACCGCCCCAGACCAGTTGCTCCCCGGCCTGCATGGCGATGCCGGCGCCGATCATCACCAGCATGGTGGTGTCGATGTCGGCGCCCTTCAGCGGACGCAGCAGCGTGAATTCGATCAGCGCGCCCAACGCCATGCCCAGCACGGCGGCCATCGCCAGGGACATGAAGAAGTTCAGCCCCATCATCCCGGCCAGCATGTAGGCCATGTAGGCGCCGAAGGTGTAAAGCTCGCCATGGGTGAAGTTGACCACGCGCATGATGCCGAAGATCAGCGTCAGGCCGATTCCCAGCAGCGCGTAGGTCCCCCCCAGGACCACGGCGTTCAGAAGGTGCTGTAGGTGCGCTTCCACCGCGTGTCTCCTAACTTCCCCTCTCCCGCCCCGGGAGAGGGTGGCGCCGAAGGCGACGGGTGAGGGTCGTGCGAGGATCGAGGCGCTGATCCTTGCCGGTACCCTCACCCTTCCCGCGCTTCGCGCGGGCCCCTTCCCTCTCCCGGGGCGGGAGAGGGCGGTGAAGCCGGTTACGGCATCGTCACCTTGCCGTCCTTCACCTGGACGACGTAGACGTTGGCCTCGTTCTGGCCGCTCTCCTTGCCTTCCGGACCATCCTTCCTGAAGGCGATGTCGCCGTTCACGCCGTCCAGCTTGACGGTCCACAGCGCGTCGCGGATGGCCTGCGGCTCGGCCTTGCCGGCCTTCCTGATGGCCTCCACGATGGTCATGATGCCGTCATAGCCGCGGTAGCCCTCGGTCAGGCCGGCGAAGTCGTAGCCCTTCCGGTTCCAGCCATCGACGAAGGTCTTGGCGACCGCCGGGTGCACCGCCTTCTCCGGGAACCAGGGGGCGAAGAACAGCGTGAAGTAGCCGCCGTCCGCCGCGGCCCCCGCCTGCGCGATGAGCTGGTCGGGGGAGGAGGAGCCGCCGTTGGTGATGATCCGGTGCGGCAGCCGCAGTTCCGCCGCCTGCTTCAGGATCAGGGTGATCTGCTCGACACCGGTGGTGACGAACAGCGTGTCGCCGCCCGACTGCTTGATGCTGGAGAGCTGGGCCGACAGGTCGGTGGCCTCCGGGGCCATCGTCTCGGTGACGCCGATCTTGACGCCCTTGGTCTGGAGCATCTTGCGGAACTCGTCCGCCGAGCCGCGCCCGAAGTCGTTGTTCACCGCCAGGAAATCGGCCTTCTGGATGGCCGGCTGGAAGTGGTCCAGCTTCTCCGCGAAGGACTTGGCCTCCATGGCGGAGGTCGGGGCGATGCGGAAGACCCACGGGTTGCCCGAGGTGGTGATCTTGGTCGAGGAGGAGGTCTCCACCACCATCGGCACGCCGTACTCCACCAGCTTCGGCATCACCGCCAGGGTGAAGGTGGAACTCCAGGCGCCCATCAGCACCGGGACCTTGTCGCGCACGATCAGCTTCTCGGCGGAGGCGACGGCCTCCTTCGGGTTGCTCTTGTTGTCCTCGATGATGAGCTGGATCTTCTTGCCCAGCACGCCGCCGTTGGCGTTGACGACCTCCTCCGCCACCCGCGCGCCGTTGGCGACGTAGTTGCCCGACGCGGCGACCGCGCCGGTCAGCGGCTGGGTCACGCCGATCCGGATCGTCTCCTGCGCAAAGGCCACGCCCGGCGCCAGCAGCGCGGCGCTCAGCAGCAACGCCGTGGTCTTCATCGTCCGCATGTCGTCTAGCCCCCTCTTCTTGATTTGAACCGTCAGGTCGTCGGTCACTGGGCGGCGGTCACCAGGCGGCGACCGCGCCGTCGCTGCGGGGATCGGTCGCCCCCTCCAGCGTTCCGTCGGCATGGCGGACGATGGCGCCCGCATGCCCCATGGTGCTCGTGAACGGGTCGAGCCGTTCGACCGCGTGCCCGGCGTCGCGCAGGGCGGCGACCAGGGCGGGGTCGAAGCGGCTTTCCAGCTTCAGCGTCACGCTGTCCTCGCCCCAGGTGCGGCCGAGCAGCCAGCGCGGCGCCGTGACGGCGGCCTGCAAGCCCTGCCCGAACATCGCGTAGCGCGAGAAGACGGCGGCCTGCGTCTGCGGCTGCCCCTCCCCGCCCATGGTGCCGTAGACCATGCTGCGCCCGTCGTCGAAGCGGGCCATCGCGGGGTTCAGCGTGTGGAAGGGCTTGCGCCCCGGCGCCAGCGCGTTCCAGCCGTCCTCCGCCAGACGGAAGGAGGCGCCGCGGTTCTGCCAGGTGATGCCGGTGTCCGGCAGGACGAGGCCGGAGCCGAATTCGAAATAGACGCTCTGGATCATGCTGACGGCGCGGCCCTGCCCGTCGATCACGCCCAGCCACACCGTGTCGCCGGGCTTGGCGACATGGGGCCAGGGCAGCGCGCGGGCGCGGTCGATGTTGGCGGCCAGCCCGTCCAGCACCGCGTCGTCGAGGAAGCTCCGGGCCTCCCGCTCCATGCAGGCGGGGTCGCCGATCTCGCGGTCGCGGACCAGGAAGGCCTGCTTGGTCGCCTCGATCAGCCCGTGGATGTGGTCGAAGCCCTCGCCCTCCGTCACGCCCAGCCGGTCGAACAAGGCGAGGATCATCAGCGAGGCCAGACCCTGCGTCGGCGGCGGATGGTTGAACAGCCGCGCCCCGCGCACGCCGACCGACAGGGCCGGGCGGCGGTGCGCCGTGTGGCCCGCCAGATCGGCGGCGCCGACCGGCGACCCGGCGCGTTCCAGATCCGCCGCGATGGCGGCGGCGAGCGGCCCGCGGTAGAAGCTGTCCAGACCCTCCGCCGCCAGCCGGCGCAGCGTGGCGGCCAGCGCCGGCTGCTTCAGCGTGGAGCCTTCCGGCGGCACCGCGCCCCCCGGCAGGAAGGTGTCCTTGAAGCCGGGGACGTCCTTCAGCTCATGCAGCTTCTGACGGGTCAGCCCCTCCTGGCTGGCGGTGACGGGGATGCCCTGCTCGGCGTGGGCGATGGCTTCTTCCAGGATGCGGGCGAGGGGCAGCGGGTCGGCCCACCCGGCGCTGAGGGCCAGCGCCGCGCGCCAGCCGTCGATGGTGCCGGCGACCGTGTTCGCCGCCAGCGGCCCGCGCCAGGGCACCGTCGCATGGCCGTGGCGCCGGTAGAGGTCGAGCGAGACGGCCTTGCCCGCCCCGCCGCAGGCGTCGATGGCGACCGGCTCGCGCCCCGGTTCGGCGATCAGCCAGAAGCCGTCGCCGCCGATGCCGGTCATGTGCGGGTAGACGACGGCCAGCGCCGCGGCGACCGCGACCGCCGCCTCGACGGCGGTGCCGCCGTCGCGAAGGATCTGGAGACCGGCCTGGCTGGCGAGATGATGCGGGGAGGTGACCATTCCCCGGCGGCTGCGCGGCGTGTTCAGCATGGGAACCTCAGCGAAGGAGGCCGCGGATCGTGGAGAAACCCTGCCATTCTTGGGGATACCCGACGTTTTCCGTTGGTTTCCCGTCCCTTTGCGAACGCTGTGCCAACCGGCGGAACACCGCGCGTTCCGGTCCGGCGGGATGATTGGGCAGGCGGTGCGCGGAGGGCCGAAAGCGCCCCTTTGTTGGGCAAACAAACACGGCGGATCGTGGGGCGAGCCGCGCGGACTCCCAGGCATCGCATTGAGAATGAACGGTTAAAGGCGAAACGGCGGCCTTCCGGCGGTCCGCTTCATCCGTGCGCATCCGCTGCCCGCCGCGCAGGCAGTAATCAGTGTACTGACGATATGGACCCGCTTCTCCGTGGCTCCGGCACAGCCGGCTGTCCCCGCCTTTGCAGAGCGGAAAACCACCTGGAAAAGCTGGTTTCCCGCCTTGGCCTTTGCGTTGGTGCACAAATCGTCAGCAGGATGCCGCGGCCCCTCGCCCTGCCATAAATCATCAGCATACTGCGGAAATTCCCCCGGTCCGCGGCGCCCGCCGCATGCCGTGGTATGCCGTATTGTGCGTATTTTGACCACCCGATGCCCAACGGACGGTCAATCGTCAGCATGCTGAAGTTTTGCGCATCCCAGCGAATCCCACCAGCCCTGGCATGCCCCTTGCTGAAAGGTCGGCCAGATAAAAATCAGCGCAAGAAGGTGGGTTATGTCAGACACGCACACGTTCGACCTCGTGCTCCGCGGCGGACGGATTCTCGATCCGGCCAACGGGCTGGATCTGGTCGGCGATCTGGCGGTCGCGAAGGGCCGCATCGCGGCGGTGGCGGAACGGCTGCCCGACGATGCCGCCGGCACCATCCTCGACGTGACCGGAAAGCTCGTGACGCCGGGCCTGATCGACACCCACGCGCACGTCTTCGAAAAGGTGACCGGTCGGTTCGGGCTGAACCCGGACATGGTGGGCGTGCGCTCCGGCGTGTCCACCTTGGTGGATCAGGGCGGGCCGAGCCTGATGACCCTGCCGGCCTTCCGCCGCTTCATCGCCGAACCGGCGCGCTCGCGCACGCTGTGCTTCCTGTCGGCCTATCTGGTCGGCGGGCTGGAGGGCCACTATTACCCGCAGCTTTACCGCCCGGATTGCGTCGATGTGGACGCCACCATCCGCGTCGGACGCGAGAACCGCGACATCGTGAAGGGCATCAAGGCCCATGCCGAGGTCGGCGGCGCCTCGCGCTGGGGGCTGGACGTCATCAAGCAGGCCAAGCGCATCGCGGACGGCATCGGCGTGCCGCTCTACGTCCATCTCGGCCAGCTCTGGCCGGAGGTGGAGGGCGGCGAGGCCGTCGATCCCGACATGCTGGTGGAGGAACTGGTCCCGCTTCTGGATTCGCGCGACATCCTGGCCCATCCCTTCACCCGCCACCCCGGCGGCTTCATCTCGACCCGCACCGGGGAGGTGCACCCGGTCATCTACAAGGCGCTGGAGCGCGGCCTGACCGTGGATGTCGGCCACGGTTCGCACTTCAGTTTCGAGATGGCGCGGCGGACGCTGGCGGCGGGCATCCTGCCCTACACGCTGGGAGCGGACCTGCACGGCTACAACGTGAAGGCCCCGGCGACGGGTGCGGGCGGCGACCGCGAGGCCAACCCCTTCTACGGCGTCGCGCCCTTCAGCCTGACCCACGCGATGACCGAGCTTCTGACGCTCGGCATGGCGCTGGGCGACGTGTTGAGGACGGTGACCGGCAACCCCGCCGCCATGCTGGGCATGGCCGACGAGATCGGCGCGCTGACTCCGGGCATGGCCGCCGATGTGGCGGTGCTGGAGATCAAGCAAGGCCGCTGGCAGCTCAGCGACAACAGCGGAGAGCGGGTGACCGCGCCGGAAATGATCGTCCCGGCCTTCTCGCTGCGCGACGGCGCGGTGCAGGAGGTGGACAGCCCGCTGCTGCCGAAGCCGGTTCCGGTGGCGGCGTAACGCGCGGCCTTGCCCCCACCATCCCCCAAGGATTCCGCCCATGCCCGAAGCCGCACTCGCCTTGTGGATGTTCGCGATCCCGGCCCGCTGCCGCGACGCCGAGGGACGGCGGCTGGGCAAGGCCCGTGCCCTGCTGCTCTCCCACCCGCAGCGCCGGCAGCGCATGATGCTGGAACTGTCGCACGACACCCCGCTCGCCATGGGAAGCCGCATCGTCACCCGGCGCGCGGCCTTCGTGGTGGAGCGCTGCGAGGGCGAGTCCGGCTTCGGCTACCGGCGCTACGCCGTGCGCTGCGTCGGAACGCGGCCCCCGCCGTGACGGAATCCGGGCGCGGCTGATCCACATCAAGGCACGGCAGGCTCCGGCAGGGAATATTAATCGAACGATTAATAACCCGCGTCGGAGACTCCCATGACCACCCCCGCCCCCGCGCCGCAGGAGGGCCTGTGCGCGAAGCTCGTGCGCGGCTGGCGCAACGCCCGTTCCCTGAACGCGCTCCAGGCGCTGACTCCGCACGAGCGCAGCCGCGTGCTGGCCGACGCCGGGCTGAACGACCTGAACGCGCCCGCAGTCCTGCGCGCCAACCACGTCGGCACGCTGCTGCCCGCCGCCATGGCGCTGCACGGCGTCGATGGCGCCGCGGTGGAGCAGGACCGGCCCGACCTGATGAACGACCTGCAACGGGTCTGCGCGCTCTGCCGCAGCGCCCGCACCTGCCGCCATCTGCTGGCCGAAGGCTGCACGCAGCCGGAGCACGCCCTGCTCTGCCCCAACGCCGACACGCTCGACGCGCTCCGCTGAGGAGCGCGCCGGACACTTCCGTAAAAAATCTCCAACCGCCTTCGTCGGAAAAGCGATTGACAGCGCCGCGACGCGACCGTTAGCATCCCTGAATAATTAATTGGCCGTATAATAAAACACAGGAACGATCGCCGCATCGGACGGCGCGCGTTCCCGCAACGGGCCGACGCGCCCACGCCGGACAACGGCGGGGCGCCGACAGGGAATCGTCGTTCGCCGTCGTCGTGACATTCACCGTCGAAGCGGAGGGAGAGATGAGAAACGTGGTTCTGGGCGGCCTGCTGTTGACCGGCATCGCCGCGTCGGTTCCGGCGCAGGCGCAGGATACGGTCAGGATCGGGCTGGTTCAGCCGCTGACCGGATCGGTCGCCTACAACGGCAAGTCCGTGGTGGAGGGCGCCCGGCTCGCCGTCGAGGAAATGAACGCCGCAGGCGGCGTCCTCGGCAAGAAGATCGAACTGATCGTCGAGGACGGCCAGTGCACCCCGGCCAACTCGGTCAACGCCGTCGAGAAGCTGGTTCAGAAGGACAAGGTCGTCACGCTGGTCGGCGCCTTCTGCAGCTCCGCCACCGCGGCGATCATGCCGGTGGCGCAGAAGTACAAGCTGCCGCTGATCACCGGCGTCTCGTCCAAGGCCAGCCTGACGGAGCAGGGCAACCCCTATTTCTTCCGCGCCGCCGAGACGGACGCGCTGATGGCGGAAGCCTTCGCCAAGATCCTCGCCAACGACCTGAAGCTGACCAAGGTCGCCTACATCGGCGTCAACGACGACTGGGGCCGCGGCGGGGTGGAGGAATTCTCCCGCGACCTGACGGCGCTGGGCGTCAAGACGGTGCTGACCGAGTATTTCGACCACGGCGCCACCGACTTCTTCACGCTGCTGACCAAGCTGCGCGCCGCCAGGCCGGACGGCGTGTTCGTCGCCGCCGAGACGCAGGACGGCTCCATCCTGGTCAAGCAGATCCGCGAGATGGGGCTGGACACCAAGGTGTTCGGCGTCGGCTCCTGGGCCACGGCGGATTTCATCAACCTGACCGGCGAGGCCGCGGAGGGCATCCACGCCGCCGTTCCCTACGCCTCCAGCATGGACACCCCGCGCAACCAGACCTTCGTCCAGAAATATGAGGCGAAGTACGGCATCAAGCCGGGCAAGTACGGCGCCGCCGGCTACAACGCCCTGAACATCGCCGGGCAAGCCATCGCGCGGGCCGGCGGCACCGACGCCGAAGCGATCCGGGCGGCGCTCGCCAAGACCAGCTACGAGGCGCCGAACGGCGTCTACAAATTCACCGACAAGGGCCAGGCCTACGGCTTCGACGCGGTGCTGGTGCGGATCGAGAAGGGCGCGCCGAAGGTGATCGCCTCCACCCCGGTGGACGCGCCGCACTGACCGGCGGCCGCGCCGCGGGAACGTCCCAACGGCACCGTTCCCGCAGGCGCGCACCGATCCAACGCACGTCCCGTGCGGGCCTGCTTTTGCGAGAACGTCATGGATCTCTTTCCGCAGTTCCTGGCCAACGGGCTGGTGATGGGCGTGTTCTACGCGCTGTCCGCCCTCGGCCTGACGCTGATCTTCGGCCTGATGCGCGTGGTCAATTTCGCCCATGGCGAATTCTACATGCTGGGCGGGGTCAGCGGCTGGTTCGTCACCAACCACCTGGGTCTCGACTTCTTCAGCGGCCTGATCGTGGTCGCCGCCTCGATGGCCGCCGTCGGCTGGCTCGTGGACCGTTTCCTGATCGAGCGGGTGCGCGGCCAGGGCGAGGAGCCGGGCATCCTGCTGACCATCGGCCTGTCGATCTTCCTGGTCAACGGCACGCTCCTGCTGGTCGGCCCGGCGCCCATGAAGGTGGCCGGTGCGGTGGCCGAAGGGCCGCTGTTCTTCGGCCCGGTCGCGGTGACCAAGCTGCGCCTGCTGGCCGTGGCGGTCGGCATCGCGCTGATCGTCGGCGCCCATCTGCTGATCCGCCGGACCCGGCTGGGGGCGGCGATGCGCGCCACCTTCCAGGACCCGATGGCGGCCAGCCTCGCCGGCATCCGCACCGGCCACGTCTACGCCGCCACCTTCGCGCTGGGCTGCACGCTGGCCGCCCTGTCGGGGATGCTGCTGGCCTCGATCTACTCCGCCCAGGCGTCGGTCGGCGGGCTGATCAGCCTGAAGAGCTTCGTCGTGGTGATCCTCGGCGGCATGGGCAGCTTCGCGGGCGCCATCGCCGGGGGCCTGCTGCTGGGCGTCGCCGAGGCGATGTGGGGCGGCTACGTCTCCATGGGCATGGTGGACGTCATCGGCTTCGTTCTGGTCATCCTGATCCTGCTGTTCCGGCCCCAGGGCCTGTTCTCGATCCGCACGGAAAGGGCCTGACATGACCCTGGAACGCAACATCCTGCTGGCCCTTCTGGCGGGGGCGGCGCTTCTGCCCTTCGCGGTGTCGGACCAGTACATCCTGCACCTCGCCATCATGGCGCTGTTCTACGCGGTGCTGGCGACCAGCCTCAATCTGGTGGTCGGCTATGTCGGCGAATTCTCGCTGGGCCACACCGCCTTCCTCGGCACCGGGGCCTACACGGCGGCGCTGCTGTCCACCCAGGCCGGGCTGCCGATGTGGATCACCATCCCGCTGGCCGGGCTGGTCTCCGCCGTCTTCGGCTTCGCCATCGGGGCGATCACGCTGCGGCTGCAAGGCCCCTATTTCGTCATCGTCACCCTGTCCTTCGCCGAGGTGCTGCGCATCGTCGCCAACAACTGGATCGCGGTGACCAACGGCCCGATGGGGCTGGCGGGCGTCGGCCAGAATCTCTTCGGGGACATGGCCGTCACCGACAAGGCCGGCTTCTTCCTGATCGTGCTGGGCATCGCCGCGGTGGCGCTCTACCTCTCCTACCGCTTCGTCTATTCCAACGCGGGCCGGGCGGCGGTGGCGGTGCGCGAGAACCGCTTCGTGGCGCAGTCCATCGGCGTCGATCCCTTCGGCACGGCCATGCAGGCCTTCGTGCTGGGCGCCTTCCTGGCCGGCTTGGCCGGGGGCTTCTACGCCCACTACATCTCCTTCGTCGGGCCGGAGGTGTTCCGCTTCTCCTTCATGGCGACGATGATCATCATGGTGCTGCTGGGCGGCAAGGGCACGCTGATCGGCCCGCTGGCCGGTGCGGTGATCGTGACGGTGCTGGAGGAATATCTGCGCGAGATGCAGGAACTCCGCCTCACCCTGTTCGGGCTGATCGTCATGGCCATCGTCCTGTTCCTGCCCAACGGCCTGATGGGCTTCATCGCCCTGCGCCGCGAGCAGCAAGCCCCCAGGCCGACCCTCAACGCCGCGAAGGAGCGCACCGTATGACGGCGACCACCGACCGGCAGCCGCTTCTGCGCGCCGACGACCTGACCATGACCTTCGGCGGCATCACGGCGGTGAAGGACTTCAGCTTCCACATCCAGCCCGGCGAGATCGTCGGCCTGATCGGCCCCAACGGCGCCGGGAAGACCACCTGCTTCAACATGCTGACCGGCTTCTACGCGCCCAGCAACGGGCGGGTGCGCTTCAAGGGGCAGGACATCACCAACCGCAAGCCCCACGCCATCGCCCGGCTCGGCCTCGTCCGCAGCTTCCAGAAGACCAACGTCATGAAGCGGCTGACCGTCTTTGAGAACGTGCTGACCGGCCATTACATGGCGAGCCGCCAATCCCTTCTCGCCACCTTCTTCCCCGGCGAGGCGGTCCGCCGCGCCGAGCGGGAGGCGCGGGAGAGCGCCGCCGCCATCGTCGAGACGATGGGTCTGGCCCAGCGCATGAACGCCCCGGCGCATCGGCTGTCCTGCGGCGAGCTGCGCCTGCTGGAGGTCGCGGTGGCGCTGGCCGCCAAGCCCAGCCTGCTGATGCTGGACGAACCCGCCGCCGGGCTGAACAGCCACGAGGCCGGGACCTTCGGCGCGGTGCTGAAGACGCTGGTCGGGCGCAGCATCGACGCGCTGCTGATCGTGGAGCACAACATGGATCTGGTCATGTCGGTGTCCGACCGGATCGTCGTCCTCAACTTCGGCCGCAAGCTGGCCGAGGGCCGGCCCGCCGAGATCCTGGAGAACCGGCAGGTTGCCGAAGCCTATCTCGGAAAGGCCGCCGCATGACGCTGCTCTCCGAATCCCCCTCCCCCGCCGCCATCGCGCAGGCCGCCGGTGCGCCGGTCCTCGCCGTGGACGGGCTGCACGTTTCCTACGGCTCCACCGCGGCGCTGCACGGCGTGTCGCTGGACGTGCGGGCCGGCGAGACGGTCGCGCTGATCGGCGCCAACGGTGCGGGCAAGAGCACCATCCTGCGGGCCATCTCCGGGCTGCTGAAGGCACGCTCCGGCACCATCGTCTGGAACGGCAAGTCCATCGCCAACCTGCCCGCGGACCGCATCGTCGCCGCCGGCATCGCCCACTGCCCGGAGGAACGGCACGTCTGGCCGAACATGACGGTGCAGGAGAACATCGCGCTCGGCGCCTATCTCTGCCGCTCGCGCGAGGAGGTGCAGCGCCGCATCGGCATGGCCTTCCACCGCTTCCCCCGCCTGCGCGAGCGGTCGCGCCAGATGGCCGGGACGCTCAGCGGCGGCGAGCAGCAGATGCTGGCCATCGCCCGCGCGCTGATGTCGGAGCCGCGGCTGCTGATGCTGGACGAGCCCAGCCTCGGCCTCAGCCCGAAGATGGCCGACGAGGTGTTCGACGTGGTGCGCTCCGTCAATGCCCACGGCGTCACCGTTCTGCTGGTCGAGCAGAACATCCACAACGCGCTGGGCGTCGCCAACCGCGCCTATGTGGTCAAGACGGGCCGCATCACCGCCAGCCGCCCCTCGGCGGAGCTGCGCGGCGATCCCGACCTGCTGCGCGCCTATCTGGGCGGCTGAGGCCGCCGCAAGGCGGGGCGTCGCGGCATCAGTAATTAAACAAACGACCGAACAATTCCGGTCGCCGTCCTTCAGGAGGCAAGAGTGCGAACCAACATGCGAATTGGCATCGTCGGCGGCGGCATCGGCGGCGTCGCGCTGGCCGGCAGCCTGCTCCAGCGCGGCTTCGAGGTCCGCCTGTTCGAGCGGGCGCCGGGCTTCGGCGAGATCGGCGCCGGCATCCAGATGACGCCGAACGCGGTGAAGGTCATCAAGTCGCTGGGGCTTCTGGACCGGATGCTGTCCGCCGGCTTCCTGCCGCAGTCCCTGGTCGGGCGCAACTGGCGCAGCGGGCGGGAGAGCTTCCGCACGCCGCTGATCGAGACCTGCCCGGTGCTGTACGACGCGCCCTTCATCCACATCCACCGGGCCGACCTGCACGCCATCCTGGCCTCCCTGGTCCCGGAAAGCGTCGCCAATTTCGGGGTGAGCTGCACCGGCGTGCGCCAGGACAAGACCACCGCGGTCGCCAGTTTCAGCGACGGCAGCGAGTTCGAGGCCGACCTGATCGTCGGCGCGGACGGCGTGCGCTCCGTCGTGCGCTCCGCCCTGTTCGGGCCGGAGGCGCCGCGCTTCACCGGCCACATGTGCTACCGCGCCGTGGTGCCGACCGGCGGGGTGGTCGATTACGTCAGCCCCGACGCCTCCTTCTGGTTCGGGCCGCACAGCCACGTCGTGACCTACTACGTGCGCGGCGGCAAGGCGGTGAACATCGTGGCGGTCGCCGAAACCAAGGAGTGGGTGGAGGAGTCCTGGAACGCCCCCAGCAGCAAGGAGGAGATGCTCGGCGCCTTCCGCGGCTGGCACCGCAACGTCGAGACGCTCTTCGGCAAGGTGGATCAGGTCTACAAATGGGGCCTGTTCGACCGCGACCCGATGACGAGCTGGTCGAAGGGCCGCATCACGCTGATGGGCGACGCCGCGCACCCCATGCTGCCCTTCCTCTCGCAGGGGGCCGCCATGGCGATCGAGGACGCCTATGTGCTGGCCGAATCCCTGAAGGGGCACGGGAGCGACGTGGCATCGGCGCTGCGCGACTACGAGGCGGAGCGGCTTCCCCGCACCAGCCGCGTCCAGCTGGAGGCGCGGGAGCGCGGGCGGACCTACCACCTGCCCTCCCCGCTGGCCCAGGCGAAGCGCGACTTCGTCTATTGGCTGCGCGGCCTCTTCAACCCGCAGGCCACCGGCATCCAGGCCAACTGGGTCTACCAGTACGACGCCCGCGCCTTCCGGCCTTCCGTGGGCGCGAATCCCGAATTGGCCGCTTGAAGTCATGTGATGGGAAGGCGGAATTCACCACGAAGACACGAAGAACACAAAGATTATCACAAAGAATTCTCCTCTGCTTGAGCCGTCCGTTCATGCCGAAAACTGCTTTGTGAAATTCTTTGTGTTCTTCGTGTCTTCGTGGTGCCCCGCCTCCCCCGCGACACTCCCCCGGCCCGCCATCCGAAAGAACGACCATGAACGGCAAGACCTATCGCATCGGCCAGATCGTCCCCAGCTCCAACACGACCATGGAGACGGAAATCCCGGCGATGCTGACCGCCCACGCGCTGGCGCACGGCACCCGCTTCACCTTCCATTCCAGCCGCATGCGCATGAAGACGGTGCGGAAGGAGGAACTCGCCGCCATGGACGCGGAATCCGACCGCTGCGCGCTGGAGCTGTCGGACGCCCGCGTCGATGTGCTCGGCTACGCCTGCCTCGTCGCCATCATGAGCATGGGCAAGGGCTACCACCGCGTCTCGCAGGAGCGGCTGCACGGGCGCACCCTGGAGAATGGCGGGGCCGCCCCGGTCATCACCAGCGCGGGGGCACTCGTCGACGGGCTGCATGTTCTGGGGGCGAAGAGGATCGCCCTGGTCGCCCCCTACATGAAGCCGCTGGCCCAGCTCGTCGTCGATTACATAGAGCATGAGGGCGTGCAGGTCGCCGATTGGCGCGCGCTGGAGATCCCCGACAATCTGGAAGTCGGGCGCCACGACCCGTCCCGCCTGCCGGGGATCGTCGCCGGCCTGGACACCGCCGGGGTGGACGCGGTGGTGCTGTCGGCCTGCGTCCAGATGCCCTCGCTGCCCGCCATCGCGCAGGTCGAGGCGATGACCGGCAAGCCGGTGCTGAGCGCCGCCGTCGCCACCACCTATGCCAAGCTGAAGGCGCTGGGCCTGCCGACGCGCGTTCCGGGGGCCGGCGCCCTGCTCTCCGGCGCCTACTGACGGGGGATGCCATGACCAGCAGCACCCACCGCTACGGCGCGAACGTCCGCGCCAACGGCATCCGCCAGCATTACCTGCGCTACGGCGGCCAGGGGCGTCCCGTGGTGATCGTGCCGGGCATCACCAGCCCCGCCGTCACCTGGGGCTTCGTGGCGGAGCGCTTCGGGCGCAACTTCGACACCTACGTGCTCGACGTGCGGGGGCGCGGCCTGTCGGAGGCGTCGGACGCGCTCGACTACGGGCTGGACGCCATGGCCGCCGACGTGACGGCCTTTGCCGAGGCGCTGGGCCTGCGCGACTACGCGCTGGTCGGCCACTCCATGGGGGCGCGCATCGGCCTGCGCGCGGTCAGCCGCCATGGCGCCGCCCCGGCGCGGCTGGTGATGGTCGATCCGCCGGTCTCCGGGCCGGGCCGCCGCCCCTACCCGGCGCAGTTGCCCTGGTACGTGGATTCCATCCGTCGGATGCGCGAGGGCGCCGACCTGGAGGCGATGCGGCCCTTCTGCCCGACCTGGACGGACGAGCAGCTCCGCCTGCGCGCCGAATGGCTGCACACCTGCGACGAGCGGGCCATCGTCACCGCCTTCAACGACTTCCAGACCGACGACATCCACGCGGATTTCCCGCGCATCCCCTGCCCGGCCCTGCTGATCGCCGCCGGGCGCGGCGACGTGATCCGGCCGGAGGAGGAGGCGGAGATCCGCCGGCTCCAGCCCGAGCTGGCCGTCACCCGCGTCGAGGGGGCCGGGCACATGATCCCCTGGGACGACGCGGAGGGCTTCTACCGCGCCTTCGGCACCTTCCTCGGCACCGCCGTCTGACCGCCCATCCGGAAAGGGACACGCATCATGCCCGTCAGTGACGCCGATATGGTCCGCGCCTGGACCCATGTTCTGACCCTGTCGAAGCTGAAGCCGCAGGAGGTGGTCACCATCCTGACCAGCGACGGCACCCACCCGCAGACCCTGCGCACCGCCCTGATCGCCGCCTCGAACCTGGGCGCGCGGGTCAACCGGCTGGACCTGCCGCCGGTCAACGCGGAGCACGCCCACAGCCGCGACAGCCTCGCCTATCTCGGCACCACCCCGCTGACCGGCAACCGCGCCGCCATGGCCGCGTTGAAGGAAAGCGATCTGGTGCTCGACCTGATGACCCTCCTCTTCTCGCCGGAGCAGATGGAGATCCTGGAAAGCGGCACGAAGATCCTGCTGGCCGTCGAGCCGCCGGAGGTGCTGGTCCGCCTGCTGCCCAGCCTGGAGGACAAGGCGACGGTGGGCGAGGCCACCGCGCTGCTGAAGGCGGCGAAGGAGATGCACGTCACCTCCCGCGCCGGCACCGACCTGCGCCTGCCCATCGGCGAGTTCCCCACGGTGCAGGAATACGGCTTCGTCGACGAGCCGGGCCGCTGGGACCATTGGCCGAGCGGCTTCGGCTTCACCTTCCCCAACGAGGGGCAGGCGAGCGGGCGGATCGTGCTGGACAAGGGCGACATCCTGCTGCCGATGAAGTCCTACCTGACCTCGCAGATCGAGATGACGGTGGAGAGGGGCTACGTCACCGCCATCACCGGCGGGCTGGATGCCGATCTGCTGAACGACTACATGGACGCCTTCGCCGACCCGGAAGCCTACGCCATCTCCCACGTCGGCTGGGGCACGCAGACGCGGGCGCGCTGGTCCACGCTCGGACTCTACGACCGGGAACAGACGCTGGGCATGGACGCGCGGGCCTTCGCCGGGAACTTCCTCTTCTCGCTCGGCCCCAACAACGAGGCGGGCGGGTCGCGCACCACCGCCTGCCACATCGACATTCCCATGCGGAACTGCACCGTCCGGCTGGATGGGCGCGACGTCGTCCGCGAGGGCAAGCTGCTGGCCGGAAAGGAATTGGCCCAATGAGCGTTGCGGAACAGGCCGTCTACGAACGGCAGGGCTTCGGCCAATCGCTGGGCATCCAGGGGCGGATCGGGCTGCTGATCGTCGATTTCGTCAACGGCTTCGCCGACCCGGCGGTGTTCGGCGGCGGCAACATCGCGCCGGCCATCGCCCGCACGGCGCAGGTGCTGGACAAGGCCCGCGCCATGGGCTGGGCGGTCGCCCACAGCCGGATCGTCTACGCCGACGACGGGTCGGACGGGAACGTCTTCTCCATCAAGGTGCCGGGCATGCAGACTCTTACGGAGCACGCGCCCATCAGCGCCATCGTGCCGGAGCTGACTCCGGTGCCGGGGGAGCTGGTGGTGCGCAAGACGGTTCCCTCCGCCTTTTTCGGGACCGGGCTGGCGCCGTGGTTGACACAGCGCGGCGTCGAGACTCTCTTGATCGCCGGAGCGACGACGAGCGGCTGCGTGCGGGCCAGCGTGGTGGACGCCATGTGCCACGGCTTCCGCCCGGTCGTCATGGCCGATTGCGTGGGCGACCGCGCCCTGGCGCCGCACGAGGCCAACCTGTTCGACATCGGCCAGAAATACGGCGACGTGGTTCCGGCGGAGCGAATCCTCGCGCTGTGAGAAGCGGCCATGGTTGAAAGGAGGATCGGGCGTTGCACCATGTTAGACTTTCCGTCCAAAGAGTGCCGCCGGGATTGAGATGAGCCGACCGATGAGCAAAATCCAGGACGCCGCACCCGTCGCCGACTCCGCGCCGGACGGCGGCCCGGCGCGGGGCCGCCCGCCGCGCAGCCGCCGCGCCGGGCCGGGCCGTCCGGAGGGCACCAGCAACGTGCGCGACCAGATCCTGGACGCGGCGGAACTGGAGTTCGCCAACCTCGGCTACGCCGGCACCAGCCTGCGCAACGTCGCGGACCGGGCGGAGGTGACCCAGGCCCTCATCAGCTATTATTTCGGGTCCAAGCACGGGCTGTTCGAGGAGGTCTTCCTGCGCCGCGGACGGAAGATCGCCGACGAGCGCATGGAGCGGCTGGAGGCGCTGCGCCGTGCCGCCGCGCCGCCGGCGGTGCGGGACATCGTCTACGCCTTCCTGATGCCGGCGCTCGCCATGCGCGAGACGGAGGGGGGGCGCACCTTCATGCGGCTCCAGGCCCGGCTGCACACCGAACCGCCGGAAATCTCCTACAAGCTGCGCAACGAGGCCTACGACGCCTCGACGCGCATCTTCGCCGCCGCGCTGAAGGAGGCGCTGCCGCACCTGTCGGAGCGGGACGTCTATTGGCGGATGACGCTGATGATCGGCGCCTATCTCTACGCCTTCTCAGACACCCACCGGCTGGAGGAGCTGGCGCCGGGCATCTGCAACCCCGGCGACCCGGACGAGATCATCACGGAGATCAGCAGCTTCGTCAGCGCGGGGATGCTGGCCCCCGTGCCGGAACCGGTGCGGGCGCCGGGGAAGAGCAAGAGGGCGAAATAGGTTCTCCCGCGGTTGCCGCATTGGGCCCGCACCCAACCCTTCCCGCTTCGCGGGGAAGGGCTTCTCTCCTCCTCCACCTCTCTCCTCCCCCCGCGACGTGGGGGGAGGCCGGGAGGGGGGCCGGCGCGACCACTCATCCCTCCTCCGTCAGTCCTGCGCCACGCAGGCGCAATCCCTTTCAGGCGACGGCTTCCATCGGCTTGTCCACCTTGCCGCCGAAGCCGTTCTCCAGCGCCCAGATCGCCGCCTGGGTGCGGTTGGAGGCGTTGATCTTGCGCAGCAGGCTCTTCAGATGAACCTTCACCGTCGCCTCGGTGATGTTCAGGTGGTTGGCGATCATCTTGTTGCTGTCGCCCTGCAGCAGACGCTCCAGGATCTGGGTCTCGCGCTGGGACAGGCCCTTGGCCGCGGTCGGGCCGTTGGCGCTGCTGTTGGCGCCGGCCTTGCCGGTGATGAGGAGGGCGGCGAGATGGGTCGGGAAGACCTTTTCGCCGATCATCACCAGACGCAGCGACTGCGCCAGCGCCGCCGGGGAGATGTCCTTCATCAGGAAGGCGTCGGCCCCGGCCTGGATGGCGTTCGCCATTTCCTGGGCGTCGAGGTGGCTGGCCAGAAGGACGAGCCGCGCGCTGGGATATTGCTCCCGCAGGATGGTCACGGCCTGCACCGTGCCGTTGGCGGAAGCCGGATCCATCATGATCAGCTTGGGCGTGTCGCCCTCCATCATGCCCGGCGGCGGTACGTCGCTGAGACTGGCGGCCTCTTTCGTGATGCGGAACTCCCCTTCCGTGAAGAGGGCCTTCATGCCCTCGCGGAACAGCTTGTTGGCGTCGATCAGAAAGATGGAGACCGATTGCATCGTCCAGTCACTCTCGAAGGTGATTGAGATGAGCCACCCTACCCTATCGTTGGCGGGCCGACCACCCGTCCGTTAGTAGAATATTAACCAATGAAGCCCGCAGCTCGTCCTCCCATCGGGCATATGCCCCTCCCCGGAAAGCCGGTCCAGGGCGCTCCCGGATGGCTGGAAACCCCTGAAAAACCGCGCCTGAACAAGCCACTACCCACTTTGCGCGGGAATCCGGCGCAGTCTCGTTAATATCACGGCAACCATAATCGGCCATTGGTAGAGTCATCGTAATTCATCGCTTGGATGGGTGCCCGACATGCCGATGGTGTCCATTTGGAAGAAGATCAGCCCGTGTCACTTCGTGATGCAGGACTGTCGCCGCCGGATCGAAATCCGTTACCACGCCTCCGGTTCGCAAAGCGGCTGGGGCGTGTACGCCGACGGAACGCTGGTGCAGCAGCGCGCCGCCTTCACCGAGGCGCGCGGCATCGCCATGGGGCTGGCGACCGGTTCCTGAATGGAGCCGTCCCGCCCCCCGGATGTCACAGCGCGGCCGGGGGGCGATTAACCGGCTCTTGACGGTGATCCGCGCAGGATGGCCTTCGTCGCAGGAGGCCGTCATGACGTTCCGCCCACTTCCCCCCGCATGGCGCCGGATGGCGCTCTGCGCCCTTCTGGGCTTCATGGGGCTCGCCTTCTGGGCCGCGTTGCAACCACGGTTGGCGCCCAGCGGCCTCTACGGTTTCGACAAGCTGGTGCATGCCGGGGCCTTCGGGCTTCTGACCCTGCTCGGCATCCTGGCCAGCGCCGGCCGGCGCGCGGCCCTTCTGGCGGTGCTGGCGGTTTTCGCGCTCGGCGCCGCGATCGAGGCGGCGCAATCCTTCGTGCCGGGGCGCGAGGCCAGCCTGTCCGATCTGGCCGGGGACGCGGTGGGAATCGCCGCGGGAATCGCCACCGCCCGGCTGGGACATCGCGCCGCCGAGCGCGCACGCCGCGCACGCCATGGAATAGTCACGCAACCCACGGCGTTCGCGTCCTTACCGGAGTGAGGAAGCGTCCGTCCGGACCGGCAATCCCGACTGCTCTCCTCCGTTTTTGGTTTGTTGGCCTACCAAACTGTGATATGCCGAAAGGCAGGACATCTGGAGTAACGCTTATGGACTGGCATAACGAAAAGGCTAAGACCGGCGTCCGCGCCCTGGAATCCGCGTTCGGCGTGATGCTGACGGTCTGCGAGGCCGCGGACGGCTGGTGGAACTGGCACGCGGAGCATGACGGCCTGGACTGGACCCCCGACGCCCGCTGGTTCGCATCCCGCCGCGAGGCGCAGGACGCGGCGGAGGAATGGGCCGCCACCCTGGCGCCGCAGCATCTGGGCTTCCTCCACCGCGCGGCCTGACGCCGCAAGCGGGCGCGACCGGGGCGGCACCGTTGACCCGCCCCGCGTCCACTTCCGCAATGCGTCCGTGCCAAGGCGACGGGAAGCGGTTGCGATCATCCCTTGGGACTGTCGGTCAGGCCCATTCCGGTGATGAGATGCAGCACGAAACGCCACGGCGCGACGCCGGCCACCGCAGACCCGCCGGGGCGCGGCCATGACGCCCACCCATCCGGGCTCCGCGCTTCAGAACGCCTTCCTTCCGCCCGACGCCACGCTGGTGGCGGCCGGAACCGGCGCCGGGCGCTGGACGGCCTCCGCCGTCCCCGGCCGGACGTGGTTCGACCTTTCCCGATCCGTCCCGGAGCTTGACCGCTGGCGCGGCTCGACCGGGCCGCGCCACATCGACTTCCTCCAGTTCGACCGGGAGGAGGCCGGCGGGCAACTGGCCGCGCTCTACGCGCGCCGGCCCGGCTGACGCGACCGGTCAGGGCAGCAGGACCGGCCCGTTCCAGGGGTCGAAGGGCACCAGCCGTGCCGCACCGCGGTCCGGGCGCAGGGCGGCGCGCAGCGACGGGTTCAGCATCGCCGCCGTCACCGAGAAGGAGCTGTTGGACACGGCGACCAGATCGGCCCGCGACAGAATCCAATGGTCGGTGAAGAACTCCGCCCCCGGCAGCGGCTCCGCCAGATCCCCGGCGAGGACGGGCCGGTAGCGGTCGAAGCGGCCCGCCAGCTCCGGCGCGTCGGTGGCGAGGTACAGCACCGGCCGGTCCAGCGCCGCCCAAACCCCGGCCAGCCAGTCGAGATACCAGTCCTCCGGCGCGATCCAGAAACGCTCGTTCAAGCCGAAATCGCCGCGGCGCAGATGGATCGCCACCACGGTCCGCCCGCGCTCCCGCACCCTCTCCAGAGCCTCGGCGGCCCGTTCCGCCACCGCGCCGACCGGCGTGAAGACGGCGCGGACACGCTCGCGGTGGGGCGCCAGGGGGGCCGTGCCGCCGCAGAAGAACCCCGCCACGTCGTGTCCGTCCGCCCCGGACAGCGCACGCCCGTCCAGCAGCGCCGGAACGCCGCACGCCTCCTCATGCAGGGTGGGCAGTGGCGGCCCGGGGAGGGGGTCGTCCAGCCCGTAGAGATGACGCCCGATCCAGTCCGGCGTTTCCAGCTCCATCCCGTTCCGCTCCGCGCAGACGCGCAGATGGCCGTACTGGAGAAGCTGGTTGCCGAACCGCCCCGCATCGCCGAGCGTGGATGCCAGCAGGCGCCGCTTTCCCGACGCGACGCGCGGCGGGGGCGCGTTCCCCACGGCCCGGCGCAGCAGCAGCGTCGCCCGGCGGGAGAAGCCGGTGCCGATGCCCGGTGCCGCGGCGATGACCCGGCCGTAGAGGGCCGGCGCCTCGCTCTCCGCCCCCTGCGCCACGCAGACCGCGCCGGCCAGCAGGAGCCCGGCCGGCTGGCCGGGGGCAA
>NZ_JAUJFI010000067.1 GCF_030849505.1 Azospirillum isscasi
GGCCCGCGCCCTGGTGCCGTCGCTCGGGCCGTCGCCGGGGGTGGTGGTCCTGCGCTCCGACGCGCTGCGCAAGCGCCTGTTCGGGGTCGGGGAGGCGGAGCGGCTTCCTCCCGGCGCCTACGCGCCCGCGGTGACGGAGCGGGTCTACGCCGGGTTGCTGGACCGGGCACGGGCGGTGCTGGGCGCCGGACACGCGGTTGTTCTGGACGCCGTCCACGCCCGCCCGGAGGAGCGCGCCTCCGCCGCCCGCGTGGCGGCGGAGGCGGGCGTGCGATTCGACGGAATTTGGCTGGATGCGCCTCTGGGCACGCGGATCGCCCGCATCGCCGCCCGCAGCGGCGACGCCTCCGACGCGACGGCGGAGGTCGCGGAACGGCAGGAAGGCTACGATCTCGGTCCGCTCGAATGGCTGCGTACGAATGCTGGCAGGGATGCGGGGGAAACGCTTGCGGCTGCGCTGGAACGACTGGTGTAATTCCAGGTGGAACGGGCGCCGCCGGTTCCCATGATCTAAAATACCTGCGGCGCGGCGCTGGATACGGTGCATCCAGCCGTCGTTCCGACAGGCACCGTCCATAAGATGGGCCGGCGGAAACGGCCCGGGGGGAGATCATGTCACTCAAGACGATCCTTGTGCCGCTGGCCGGCATCGATGGCGACACGGTGGCGCTGAACGCCGCGCTGCAGATCGCGCGCGATTTCGATGCCCATGTCGATGCCCTGTTCGTGTCGCTCGACCCGCGCGACGCCGTGCCGATGCTGGGCGAGGGCATGTCCGGCGCCATGGTCGAGGAGATCATGCGCGCCGCCGAGGGCGAGTCGAAGACCCACCTCCACACCGCCCGCCGCACCTTCGACGACGTGATCCGCGCCGCGGGCGTGGAGCTGCGCGACATGCCCACCAGCGTCGAAGCCCCGACCGCCCAATGGCGGGAGGAGACGGGCCGCGTCGAGGAGGTGGTGCCGCGCGAAGGCCGCCTCGCCGACCTGCTGGTCTTCGCCCACACCACCCTGGACAGCAACAGCCAAGCCTACGCGACGGTGGAAAGCGCGCTGCTGGGGGCGGCCCGCCCGCTCCTGCTGGCCCCCGCCACCCTGCCGGCGGAGATCGGACGCACGGTGGCGCTCGCCTGGAACGGCAGCCCCGAATCGGTGCGCGCGCTGACCGGGGCGATGCCCTTCCTGACCGGCGCCGACACCGTCCATGTGCTGACCGCCGAAACCTCCCACACCCAGGCTGCGGCAGGTCGTCGCATTGCCCAATATCTGGCTTGGCACGGTGTTAACGTTCAGGTAACCATATTGAAGCCGGGATCGGAACCCGTCGGCCAAGTCATCATCAACAAGGCCGCGGAACTTGGGTCCGACCTCCTCGTGATGGGGGGCTACGGGCACAGCCGGATGCGGGAAATGATCCTGGGTGGCGTGACCCGCTATGTTCTGAATCACGCCGGTCTGCCCGTCCTGATGGCCCACTGACGACCGGGCCGCTTTCCTGAGGGCCGGGCCATTCTGTTCCGACGCGCGGCGCCGTCGCGAAAGGCGTCCTCCACGCCGGTGGTTTTCAACCACAAGGGCTGCCCGGACTCCGGTCCGGGCAAGGCCCGGCATTCGGGAAGGGAACGCGCCATGTTGACGATCGACGATTGCATCGCGCTCAGCGATCTGACCGAAGAGGAAATCGACGCCATCGCGGAGCATGAACATCTGCCGGAAATCCTGGCGGTCGAGTTGGGCTGCTGCCTCGCCCACGACGCCGAGGGCATCCGCCGGATCGCCCGCATCATCCGCGACGACATCGAGCGGGCCCGCAGTCATGGGCAGGCCGTCCACGTCCGCGAACTGACGGTGGTCCTGGACGGCTTCGTGCACCAGCACCCGGCCCTGTGAAGGAAGGGCGAACGGCAAAGCGACAGGAAGGAAACGCCCCGCGTCACGTCCGCAAGGCGTTGCGGGATGGCGGGGAGGTCGGGAACAACCGGCCCCCCGTCCGGTTGGCATCGGCGGGTTCATGTCGGGGAGACGGCGGGGGGAGGATGGCGGGGGGCACGGTCGGCGTGCTCCCCGACCGTCCGCCGCATCGCGCCGCCTTGTCCCGTTGCCAGCAAAGGACAAACGCCCGTGCCCCTGAAGACCATCCGTCTCGAACTGGCCCGCACCGCCGACCATCCGGAAGGCAGCGCGGAGCATGGCTATGAGTTCACCGCACCGCTGACCGCGGACGGCCACCTCAACCTGGAGGAATGGCGCAGCCGCAAGGCGGACTGCACGGTCCGCCGCTTCTGGCGCGGGGAGGACGAGCAGAGCGGCCATCTCGCCCACCGGGGCCGGGGCTGGCTGTTCGATTACGACAGCGACGACAGCGACGACGACGAGCCGATCTTCCGCTTCGACCGCCACACGCTGGTGGAGGGGGAATACATCTCCATCACCGAGCATGACGGCGTGCAGCGGCCATTCCGCGTGGTCTCCGTCCGCTGACCGGCCCCGTCCTGCGGCAATCCGCCCGTATCGGCCCCGCCGCCTCCGCGGGATAGAGTCCCGGCGAGGCGGGGCGGGGCGTGCGGCGGTCGATGGCGGAAAGGACGGGTCCAGGATCGGGAGATGCGCCGGACGGCGCCGGGGAGATGCTGCGCACCCTGTCGCTCGCCGTCGCGCAGAGCCCGGTCGCCCTGGTCATCACCGACGCGCTGGGGCAGGTCACCTACGTCAGCCCGCGCTTCACCGCCATGACCGGGCGCGTTCCGGAAGAAATCCCCGATCTCGGCGCCTTCGCCCAGACCTTCGCCGAACCCGGCTCCGACCCGGCCCGCGAGATGTGGCGCGTCCTCTCCGGCGGCGGGACCTGGCATGGCGAGCTGCCGGCGCGCCGCCGGGTGGCCGGTGGGCCGGGAGGGTTCTTCTGGGCGTCGGTCACCGTCGCGCCGGTCCTGGGCGAGGATGGCGGGATCACCCACGTCGTCGGCTCCATCGAGGACATCACCGAGCGGCGGCAGGCGGAGGAACACATCCGCCGCGCCCAGAAGATGCAGGCGGTCGGCGTTCTGGCCGGCGGCATCGCCCATGATTTCAACAACATCCTGACGGCGATCCTCGGCTACAGCCATCTGGCGTTCGACAGCCTGCCGGAGGGGACGGAGGCGCGCGACGACATCCTCCAGGTCACCATCGCGGCGGAGCGCGCCAAGTCGCTGGTTCAGCAACTCCTCACCTTCTCGCGCAAGGAAAAGGTCGGGCGGGAGATGGTGGACGTCCGCGGCGTGGTCCGCGAGGCGCTGGCCCTGGTGCAGCCCACCGTGCCCCACGACGTCACCCTCCGCTTCCTGTGCGACGACGGGGAGATGCCGGTTCTGGCCGCGCCGACCCAGATCCATCAGGTGGTGGTGAACCTGTGCAAGAACGCCGTGGACGCCGTGTCCGGGGAGGACGTGTCCGTGGATGGCGGCGGCCCGTGCGCCGATGCCGTTTTCCGCGCCCGGATGATCGTCGTGTCGCTGGTCCACGCCACCGTGGCGACTCCGAAGGTTCTGCCGCGGGCCCTGCTGAACCCCGGCCGCTACATTTGCCTGACCGTTGCGGACACCGGCTGCGGCATGGACGGCGCCCTGCTGGAGCGGGTGTTCGAACCCTTTTTCACGACCAAGGCGGTGGACAAGGGCACCGGGCTGGGCCTTGCCGCCGTCCACGGAATCGTGGCCGACCATGGCGGCGTGATCGACGTGGTGAGCGCGCCGGGGGAGGGGGCGGCCTTCTCCGTCTATCTGCCGCGCCACGACGCGGACGGCTCCCGCCGGGCGGTGGACCGCGGGCGCCGCGGCGGGCGGGGCCGCGTCCTGCTGGCGGGCGAGGAGCGGACGATGCTGGGCATGGCGGGGCGGCTGCTGCGCATGCAGGGGTTCCGGGTGGTCGCTTCGGCCAACAGCCGGCGGGCGCTGGCCCTCTTCACCATCGCGCCGGAGCGCTTCGACCTGATTGTGCTGGAGCAGGGGAACGCCGCCCAGACCTGGAGGCTGCTGACCCTGGCGCGGGCCTTCGCCGCGGCGTCTCCGGGTGTGCCGATCCTGGTCTGCGCCGATCCCGGCAGCGACCTGGAGGGGGCCGCGATGGAGGCGGCGGGCGTCACGCGGATTCTGCGGACTCCGGTGGTGCCGGACGAGTTCGTCACCCTGGCGGGGCGGTTGGTCCAGGAACGGCAGACGCAACAGGCCCTGGCCGAAAGCCGGGAAGCCTGACGGAACATGACGGGCGGAAAAGGAGCGGACGGATGGCCGAGGTTCTGGTGATCGACGACGACGACATGGTGCGCACCATGCTGCTGCGCACGCTTGCCCGCGGCGGCCACACGGCGACCGGCGCGCGGGACGGGGCGGAGGGCGTGGCCGCCTTCCGGGAGAAGCCCGCGGACCTCGTCATCACCGACATCTTCATGCCGAACCAGGAAGGGCTGGCGACGATCATGGAGCTGCGGCGGAGTTTCCCGCACATCAGGATCATCGCCATTTCCGGCGGCGGCGCGCGCGCCTCTCTGGACGTCCTTCCCGTGGCGGAGGCGTTGGGGGCGCAGAAGACCCTGCGCAAACCCTTCACCCCCGCCGAGGTGATGGACGCGGTGCGCGACGTTCTGGGGTCGTGATCCCGGGATCGGAAAAGGCCGGGCCGCCGAACTCCACCCCTCAGGCGGCCAGCCGCTCCTCACGGGCGCGCAGATTGCGCCCGACCTGTTCGAGAAGCTGCCGCAACGTCTCGGCGGTCATGCCGTCCCGTTTCATCAGGGCGACGATGATGGGCTCGTCCAGGATTTCCGACAGGGTCGGAGCCTGCAAATGGTCCATGTTACCCTCCCTGTGCATTCCGGCCGGCCTTATGGCGGCGTTGTCATATTTTATGCAAGATATGATATTTCGCAACAATGCTGCATCGCGAAACATCCTGTCGCGGCGGGCATGAAGGCAGAAAGCCGCTGACTGTTCATGCCTGATCGCGTCCTTCTTGCCTATATTGACAAGCGGATTACCACGATGGTGGGGGAGGCGGACGGGCTTAGCCTTCCGGGCTGCGGTTCCGCGTGATGGTGACGCCGGCTCCGGCAGTGTCGGGAATCAGGGACTGAAGTTCCACATCCACGCGCACGCGGCGCACCTTCGGATGGGCCAGGCACAGGTCCGCGGTGCGGTCGGCCAGGTAATCGGGGCCGGGCAGGGTTTCCTGCGCGCAGAGCCGCCGCAGGTCCTCCACGATGTCCTCGTAGGACATGACCGCGGTGATGTCGTCGGGGAAGCCCAGGCCGGGATGGCTGACCTTCAGCTCCAGGCTGATGCGCACGGTCGGGCGTCCGGGCCGTCCGGCGACCGACACGGTGGCGGTGAAGTCGCGCAGCAGGATGGTGTAGGTCGTCGCCGCCGCGCCGGAGTCGCTGGCACCGCTGTGTCGGGAAACGGAATCGTTGGCCAAAAAAGACATCTCCTGGCGGGTGGCGGCCCTGGTCCATGCCCGGTCGCGGGCGGCCGCCTCGTCGCTGCGCCGCGCCCACTATAGCGCAGGCGCCCGCCCTCTCGGCAAGGTCAGACCGCCACGGACAGATCCGTCCCGGTGCGGACCACCGTGTCCCGGCCCGGCACGGCGGCCAGGAGATCGTCGAAGCTGCGCGCGATGGCCGGGTGCCGGAGGTTGCCCGCGATGTCGGCCAGCGGAGCCAGCACGAAGGCGCGCTCCGCGATACGGGGATGGGGAATTTCCAGTTCCGGCGCGTACATCACCAACTCGCCATAGAGCAGGATGTCGATGTCGATGGGGCGCGGCCCATAGCGCAGGCCGCCTTCCAGATCGCGGCCCAGTTCCGCTTCGATGCCCTTGACGAGGCGCAGAAGCTCCCACGGCCCGAGCGACGTCTGGCCGCGCAGCACCATGTTCAGGAAGGCCGGCTGGTCGGTCACGTACATGGGAGCGGTTTCATAGACGGGTGAGGCCAGCGTGACCCGGACCTGTGGCGAGAGCCGGTGCTGCGCCTCCGCCAGATTGGCGGCGCGGTTGCCCAGGTTGCTGCCGAGCGCGAGGTAGACCGTGGTCATCGCCGAACCGTCGCTAGTCGAAACCGAATCCTTGTCAGTCATACCACGATCCTCCGTTCCTTCAACCGCCAAAGCGTCCAACCATGCCCGAATGGCGTCCGCGCCGGGACTCATGCGGTTTAGGTAGCCGGCTTTCTCCGGGAACCGCAAGCGGCGGGCGGGGTTGTGCCAGTCGTGCGGTGCTGCATCGAAGGATGACGGTCATGACGGTTCGGCGTGTCGGGACGGCGATGGTTCTGGGGTTGGCCGGGGCGCTCCTGGCGTCCTGCGCCACGGGGCCGGATCCGCAGATCGCCCGGCGCGCCCAGACCGAACTGGTCGGCATGCCGAAGGAACGGCTGCTCGCCTGCGCCGGGGTTCCGGCGCGGCAGGCCCAGGCCAACGGGCGGGAATACTACACCTACGTCTCCGATCCGGGGGTTGCGATCAACCCGCTGGGCGGCAGCAGCATCGGAGTCGGCGGCTTCGGGGGCGGCGGCTCCAGCGGCGTCGGCGTCGGGCTGGGGTTCGGGCTTCCGATCGGTTCGTCGTCTCCCGGCATGTGCGAGGCGACCTTCGTCCTGGGGCCGGACGGGGTGGAGCAGGTGTCCTATCCCGGCAACGCCTCGCTGTCGGCCTGCACGACCATCGTCCAGAACTGCGTTCCGCCCGCGCCGCGCTGATCCGGCCTTGCCTTGGCTGAAAGGGGGACTGTCGCCGGTTGCGGCCTTGCCGTATCGTCCGGCTCAGGCTCGGCTGTAACGAGGGCAGGGGAGGAACGACGTCATGGACATGAGCGGCAGCCAGCGCATCGCCGCCCCGCGGGACACGGTGTGGGCGGCGCTGAACGATCCGGACATCCTGCGCCGGTGCATCCCCGGCTGCGAGGAGGTGCAGAAGGTCTCCGACACGGAACTCACCGCGAAGGTGGTCGCCAAGGTCGGTCCGGTCAGCGCCAAGTTCTCCGGCAAGGTGACGTTGTCCGACCTCGACCCGCCGAACGGCTACACCATCACCGGCGAGGGCTCCGGCGGGGCCGCCGGCTTCGGCAAAGGCGGCGCCAAGGTGTCGCTGGAAGCGGACGGGGACGCGACGCTCCTTTCCTACACCGCCCACGCCACGGTCGGCGGCAAGCTGGCGCAGATCGGGTCGCGTCTGGTGGACGCCACCGCGCGCAAGATGGCCGACGATTTTTTCACCCGCTTCACCGCGGTGGTCGGCGGGCCGGCGCCCGAGCCGGTGCCCGAACCTGTGGTGGAAAGCGCCGCCGCCTCTCCGGTGACGCCCGCCGTGGCGGAAGCCCCGCCGGAGATTCCGATCCCGCTCCCCGGCGCCCGGCGGCCGGGCGGCTTCTATGTGCCGTGGGCGGCGCTGATCGCGGTCGCGGTGCTTCTTCTCCTCCTTGCCTGGATGAAATAACCCGCATTTGGTGTTTGTGCCGTGAGCGCGACACGTTGGGGGGTTGGCCTTAACCACAGAATGTGTATGCTGCGCACGAACCAGCCGGCTCCGATCGCCGGCCTTATCCGGAAGGGGGAATCTGACCAATGAAGAAGCATATCCTGGGCGCCGCCCTGATCGCCGGCATTGCCATGGGCGCGGGCGCCGCGCAGGCCGCTGACGCCGCCGCCGGCAAGGACGTCTTCAAGCAGTGCATGGCTTGCCACACCGCCGAGCAGGGCAAGAACAAGGTCGGTCCGTCGCTGTTCGGCGTCGTGGGCCGTCCGGCCGCCTCGATCGACGGCTTCAAGTACTCCAAGCCGATGCAGGAGAAGGCCGCCGGTGGCCTGGCCTGGACCGCCGACAACCTGAAGGCCTACATCACCGCCCCGAAGGAAGTCGTTCCGGGCGGCACGATGGCCTTCGCCGGCATCAAGGACGCCGCCAAGGTGGACGATCTGATCGCCTTCCTGGCCGAGCAGAAGTAAAGACGCCCGCGTTTCGGCGCGGGGGTATGGACGGGCCGGAGGGGAAACCCTCCGGCCCGTTTCCTTTTCCGCTCAGCCCGCGGCCTCCAGGCTCTTGCTCGCCACTTCGAACACGTCCGGCGACAGACCCGGCGTGGCGACGATGCGCTCCAGCTCGGCTTTCATCAGGGCGCGGCGCGGGCCGTCGTAGCGGCGCAGGCGCGAGAAGGGCCCCACCATCCGGGCCGCCACCTGCGGGTTCATCGGGTCGAGCCGCAGCACCTGATCCGCCAGGAAGCGATAACCCGCCCCGCCGGCGTCGTGGAAGCGCACCGGGTTGCCGCCCGCGAAGCCGCCGATCAGCGCGTAGACCTTGTTCGGGTTGCGGATTTCGAAGGCGGGGTGGGACAGCAGCTCCGTCACCCGCTGAAGCGTGTCGGGCCGGTGCGAGGTCGCCTGCACGCCGAACCACTTGTCCACCACCAGCGCCTCGCCCTTCCAGCGCTCGTAGAAGCCGGCGATGGCCTCCTCCCGTTCCGGCGCGGCGGAGTTGCTGAGGAACTGGAGCGCCGCCATCACGTCGGTCATCGCCTGGGCGCCGTGGTACTGGCCGAGGCAGAGGCCGAGCGCCTCCCCGTCCTCCAGCGCCATGAGGTAGGCGAGGCAGAGGTTCTTCAACGCCCGCCGCCCGATGGCCGCGGCGTCCACCGAGAAGGGCTCGTTCCCCGCGTTGCGCCGGTGCGTGTCCAGCCAGCCGGGACGCAGCGCCTCCGCCAGCCGGCGGCGGGCGAACTCGCGCACGGCGTGGATGGCGTCGGGGTCGATCACCTCCATCTGGGTGCCGAGATAGCCCTCGGTCGGCAGCACCAGGGCCTGCGCGGCGAAGGCCGGGTCCTGGTCGGCGTCCTTCAGGACGGCGCCCACGGCGTCGATGAAGCCCTGGGGCAGCGCCAACTCCCGCCCGGCCTGCCGGTCGGCGACCAGGGAGAGCAGCAGCCGGGTGGCGAGCGTCTGCCCGGCCTCCCAGCGGTTGAAGGCGTCGCTGTCGTTGGACATCAGGAAGGTCAGGTCGCCGTCCGTCAGGTCCGCCCGCAGCTTCACCGGGGCGGAGAAGCCGCGCAGCAGCGACGGCACCGGGCGGGCCGGCACGTCCACGAACTCGAAGGTCTGATCGGCCTCGGTGACGTGCAGGGTGCGGCTGGTTCCGGCGGCCTCCGTCTCGCCCTTCAGGCGCAGCGGCAGGTCCGCCCCGTCCGGGCCGAGCAGCCCCAGGACCAGCGGGATGTGCATCGGCTCCTTCACCGGCTGGCCCGGCGTCGGGGGCACGGTCTGCTTCACGGTCAGCCGGTAGGTCTTCGACGCGCCGTCATAGGCGCCGGTCACGTCCAGTTCCGGCGTGCCGGCCTGCCGGTACCAGCGCTTGAATTGGCTCAGGTCCACGCCGCTGGCGTCGGCCATCGCCGCCACGAAGTCGTCGCAGGTCACCGCCTGCCCGTCATGGCGCTCGAAATACAGGTCCATGCCCTTGCGGAAGCCCTGCGGCCCCAGCAGCGTGTGGATCATGCGGATGACTTCCGACCCTTTGTCGTAGACGGTGGGGGTGTAGAAGTTGTTGATCTCCACATAGCTGTCCGGGCGCACGGGGTGCGCCATGGCGCCGGAATCCTCCGGGAACTGCACGGTGCGCAGGCGCTGCACGTCGGCGATGCGCTTGACCGCCCGCGAGTTCAGGTCGCTGGAGAATTCCTGGTCGCGGAAGACGGTCAGCCCCTCCTTCAGCGACAGCTGGAACCAGTCGCGGCAGGTGACGCGGTTGCCGGTCCAGTTGTGGAAATACTCGTGCGCCACCACCGCCTCGATGCCCAGGAAATCCTGGTCGGTGGCGGTCTCCGGCTTCGCCAGGATGTATTTCGTGTTGAAGACGTTGAGGGACTTGTTCTCCATCGCCCCCATGTTGAAATCGCCGACCGCGACGATGTTGAAGATGTCCAGGTCGTACTCAAGCCCGAACACCTCCTCGTCCCAGCGCATCGACTTGATCAACGAGCGCATGGCGTGATCGACCTTGTCCTCGTTCCCCGGTTCCACATAGATGCGCAGGGTCACGTCGCGGCCCGACGCGGTGCGGAAGCGGTCCTCCTGATGCACCAGATTGCCGGCGACCAGGGCGAACAGGTAGCAGGGCTTGGGGAAGGGGTCCTCCCACACCGCGCGGTGGCGTCCGTCGGGCAGGTCGCCGGATTCGATGAGATTGCCGTTGGACAGCAGCACCGGATAGCGCGCCTTGTCCGCCGTGATCGTGGTGGTGTAGCGGGCCATCACGTCGGGCCGGTCGGCGAAATAGGTGATCTTGCGGAAGCCTTCCGCCTCGCACTGGGTGCAGAAGTTGCCGGAGGACTTGTAGAGCCCCTCCAGCGCGGTGTTCTCCTGCGGCTTGATGCGGACGACGGTTTCCAGCGTGAAGGCGTCCGGCACGCTGTGGACGGTCAGATGGTCCGGCGTGACGGTGTAGTCGGCGTCGCTCAGCGGCCTCCCGTCCAGCGCCACGGACACCAGTTCCAGCCGCTGTCCGTCGAGCGTCAGCGGCTGCGCCGCCGCGTCGCCGCGCGCCGGGTTGCGCCGCAGCCCGAGCCGGGCGCGGACCGTGGTCGCGTCCTCGCCGAGGTCGAAGGCCAGATCGACCGTGTCGATCAGGTGGGCGGGCGGGCGGTAGTCCTGGAGGCGGATGGCCTTGGGCGTGCCTTTGTCCATGGGGCTTTTCTCTAACCTTGTTCTGGCCGTGTCGGCGTCGCGGGGACGGACTCTAGCATGGAGAGTGGGGACGCGGGGTGCCGTTGGACAGGGGAGGTGCGCACGGCGGGAAACAATGCTGCGGTGCTCGGGTGCCGCGCTTGTCGTCGATGCGGTGCGTGCCTATCATGGAGCGTGGAGGTGCAGGATGGGCAAAACCGTTCGCGTGAATGCCGAAATCAGCGAGGACTTGAACGCCAGCCTGCAACGGCTTGCGGATGAGCATGGCTGGTCCAAGGACGTTCTGATCGAACAGGCGTTGCGGGCCTTTGTCCGCACCGAAGAACAGTTTGCAGCGGCGGTTCAGGATGGAGTTGCCGCGTGGCAAGCCGGCGATACGGTCGAGCATGCTGATGTCGTGGCGGAGTTCGAACGCCGTTACGGCCAGACGCAATGAATCAGATTCGCTGGGCACAACCGGCGCGGAACGACTTTCTCAGCATTTGTGAGTGGATCGAGCAGCGGAATCCAGGCGCAGCGGGGACCGTTGGCCGTAGAGTGTTGGACGCAGTGGACCGCATTGGCGGCACGCCCAGGATTGGGCGGACCGGGCGTGTACCAAGAAATTGGAATTGGTGGTTCCCGGCCTGCCTTACATCATCGTCTATCTGATCGACGCAAGCGGGACGGACGATGCCGTCGCCATTCTCCGCGTCATTCACGGTGCCATGCGCTGGCCTGAGGAGTAAAAAAGCCCCTTTTCCAAACGGAACAGGGGCTTTTACGTAGGGCAACCCATCGGCCTCAGACGTGGAAGCTCTCGCCGCAGCCGCAGCGGCCCTTCTCGTTCGGGTTCCTGAAGACGAAGCCGGTCTGGAACTTGTCGTCCACGTAGTCCATCTCGCTGCCGATCAGGAACATGACCGCGGCGGGGTCGATCAGGACGGTGACGCCCTTGTCCTCCACCACCTCGTCGAACTTCATCTTTTCCTTGGCGTACTGCACGTCGTAGCTGAGGCCCGAGCAGCCCTTCGCCTTCACGCCGATGCGCAGGCCGATATAGTCGTCCGTCGCCTTCGCCATCAGCATCCGGACGCGCTCCGCAGCGGCGTCGGTGATGGAAAGGGCCTTCGGGAGAGAAGCCGTAGAAGCCATAGCCATGGGGATCTTCGCCTCCTTAGAACATGTCCAGTTGGACCCGGGCGACCTCGGACATCATGCCCTGGTGCCAGGGGGGTTCCCAAACCAGTTCCACCTTGCATGTGGTAACGTCTTCGACGGACGCAACCGCCTGCTGCACCTGCATCGGCAGTTCGCCGGCCACCGGACACATCGGGCTGGTCAGGGTCATGTCGATCTCGACCTCGTTGTTCGGGCCGATATCGACGCGGTAGATCAGGCCGAGTTCCCAGATGTCCACGGGGATTTCCGGGTCGTAGCAGCTCTTCAGCGCCGAGATCACCGCCTCGCTCAGCGCGGCGCGCGGGTCGTAGGCCGCCTTCGCCGCGGCGATGGCCGCTTCGGTCTGGTTCATCGGCTTGGCCTCTTCGGCTTCGCCGTCCTTGGAAATCGCGTCATCGGGCATCGCGGTTCACCGTTTCCTGCAACTTACTCGCTGCTCGCCTTGTCCTCGCCTTCGATGGCCGCGTTCATCGCGTGCCAGGCGAGGGTGGCGCACTTCACGCGCACCGGGAACTGACGGACGCCGGACAGCACCATCAGCCGCTCCATGGCGTCCTCGTCCACCGGACCGTGGTCGCCGTGCTCGTGGTCGTCCTTGGTGCACAGGTCGTGGAAGGTCTCGAACAGGGCCTTGGCCTCCGCCTCGGTCTTGCCCTTGACCACCTCCGTCATCATGGACGCGCTGGCGGTGGAGATGGCGCAGCCGCGGCCCTGGAAGGCCACGTCCTCGACCACCCCGTCCTTCAGCTTCAGATAGACCATGAAGCGGTCGCCGCACATGGGGTTCTCGCCCTTGGCCTCCCGGTTGGCATCGTCGGGATGCCGGAAGTTCCGGGGGTTCTTGCCGTGGTCCAGGATCACTTCCTGGTACAGCTCGCGCAGTTCGTCCATCATGCTCCGAAGAACTCCTTCACCGCGATCACCGAATCGACCAGAGCGTCGGCCTCCGCCCGTGTGTTGTAAAGGGCGAAGCTGGCCCGCGCCGTGGCGCCGACCCCGAAACGGTCCATCAGCGGTTCCGCGCAGTGGCGGCCGACGCGGACGGCCACGCCGTACTGGTCCACGATGGTGCCGAGGTCGTGCGGGTGCACGCCCTCCAGCGTGAAGGAGATGATCGGCCCCTTGCCCGGCGCGGTGCCGTAGATGCGCAGGCCGTCGATCTGGGAAAGTTGCTGCGTGGCGTACTGGAGCAGGTCGTGCTCGTGCGCCGCGATGGCCTCGCGGCCCAGCCTCTCCATGTAGTCCAGCGCCACGCCCAGCCCGACGACCTCGGTGATCGCCGGGGTCCCGGCCTCGAAGCGGGCGGGGGGAGCCTTGAAGGTGGTGCCTTCGAAGCTGACGCTCTCGATCATGTCGCCGCCGCCCTGGTAGGGGGGCATCCTCTTCAGCAGATCGTATTTGCCGTACAGCACGCCGGTGCCGGTCGGGCCGTACAGCTTGTGGCCGGTCATGATGTAGAAGTCGGCGTCGATGTCCTGCACGTCCACCACGCCGTGCACGGCGGCTTGGCTGCCGTCGAACAGCACCGGCACGCCGCGCTCGTGCGCCATGCGGGCGATGATCTTGGCCGGCGTCACCGTGCCCAGCACGTTGGAGCAGTGGGTCATCGCCACCAGCTTCGTGCGGTCGGACAGCAGATCCTCGTAGGCGTCGAGGTCCAGCACGCCGTGCTCGTCCACCGGGACGACGCGGATGCGGATGCCCTTCTCCATCTGGAGGAGCTGCCACGGCACGATGTTGGCGTGGTGCTCCATGACCGAGACGATGATCTCGTCGCCTTCCGACAGGAAGGTCCGGCCATAGCTGTGGGCGACGAGGTTGACGGCCTCGGTCGCGCTGCGGGTGAAGACGATGTTGCGCTCCGACGGGGCGTTCAGGAAGCGGGCAACCTTGCGGCGGGCCTCCTCGAACTGGTCGGTGGCGGTCTGCGACAGGAAATGGACGCCCCGGTGGATGTTGGAATAATCCTCCTCCAGGAAGCGCGTCATGGCGTCGATGACCTGACGCGGCTTCTGCGCGGAGGCGGCGCTGTCCAGGTAGACGAGCGGCTTGCCGGGCCGGCCCTTCCGGTCGTGCACGGTGCGCGACAGGATGGGGAAGTCGGCCCGCACGCGCTCGACGTCGAAGCCGGCAAGGGTGTCGGTGATCCGGGTGTCCGAAATTTGGGTGTCCATTTCCCGGTCCCTCCTCAGCGCGCGTTCTGCCAGTCGGCGACGTAGCTCTGGAAGGCGTCGCGGACGCTTTCCTCGGCGATCTCCTCCAGCGCTTCGGCCAGGAAGGCGCCGATCAGCAGGCCGCGGGCCGTCGCCTTGTCGATGCCGCGGGCCCGCAGGTAGAAAAGCTGGTCGTCGTCCAGTTCGCCCACCGTGGCGCCGTGGCTGCACTTCACGTCGTCGGCGTAGATCTCCAGCTCCGGCTTCGCGTCGATCTCCGCCGTGTCGGAGAGGAGCAGGGCGCGGTTCTGCTGGTAGCCGTCGGTCTTCTGCGCGCCGGGGCGCACGATGATCTTGCCCTGGAAGACGGCGCGGGCCTGATCGTCGATGACGCCCTTGTAGACCTCGCGGCTGGTGCAGCAGGGCTGGGCGTGGTCGATGAAGGTCGTGGTGTCCACATGCTGGCCGCCGCGCACCATGTAGGCGCCGCTGACGTGCGTGTCACCCTCCTCGCCGTCGAGGACGCTGCGCACCTCGTTGCGCGACAGCTTGGCGCCGGTCGTCAGGATGAAGTTGTCGTACACGCCCTTGCCGGCCACCTTCGCCGCGGTGTGGGACAGGTGGAAGGCGTCGGCCTGCTCGCGCTGGATCTTGTAATGGTGGACCGACGCGCCCGCGCCGACGAAAACCTCGGTCACGCCGTTCGACAGGGTGGTGCAGGAGCCCAAGCCCACGTGATGCTCGACGATCACGGCGCGGGACTCCGCCTCCGCGACGATCAGGCCGCGCGGGTGGAAGGCGGTCGGCTGCGCCTCGGAGCCGACGGAGACGAAGACCAGCTCGATGGTCTCCTCCACCGTGACGCCGCGCGGCACATGCAGCACCGGGCCGTCCGCCAGGAAGGCGGTGTTCAGGGCGACCAGAGCCAGATCGTCGGGGGCGGCGATGCGGCCCAGATGCCCGGCCACCAGATCGGGCTTGCGGGTCAGCGCGTCGGCGAGGTTCAGCAGTTCCACCCCCGCCGGCAGCCCGGCGGTGGAGGACAGCTCCGCCCGGAAGCGCCCGTCCACGAAGACCAGCCGCGGGCCGGTGGCGCCGTCCGCGCGGACGGTCGGCAGCACGTCGAAGCGCACGTCGTCGCCGGCGTCGGTGGCCGGCTGGAAGGCCAGCTTGTCGAGCGTGCGCAGGTTGGTGTAGCGCCAGGACTCGTTCTTGACGGTCGGCAGGCCGAGTTCGGCGAAGCGGGCGCGGCCCTGGGCGCGCAGGCCGTCCAGCCAGGACAGTCCGCCGCCGGGCAGTCCGCCCTTCACCCGGTCGAGCTGCTCCAGGAAGGGCTTGGCCGCCGCGGGGTCGTAGCCCCGGGGTGCCTTCGTGAGGGTCGTCGTCGCCATGGTCAGGCCGCCTCGTTCACGCCGAATTCGGCGTAGCCGTTCTTCTCCAGTTCCAGCGCCAGTTCCTTGCCGCCGGAGCGCTGGATCTTGCCGAAGGCCAGCACATGCACATGGTCCGGCACGATGTAGTCGAGCAGGCGCTGGTAGTGGGTGATGACCAGCATCGACCGCTCCGGCGAACGGAGCGCGTTCACGCCCTCGGCCACGATCTTCAGCGCGTCGATGTCCAGGCCGCTGTCCGTCTCGTCGAGGATGGCGAACTTCGGCTGGAGGACGGCCATCTGGAGCGTCTCGTTCCGCTTCTTCTCGCCGCCGGAGAAGCCGACGTTGACCGCGCGCTTCAGCATCTCGTCGGTCATGCTCAGCGCCTTGGTCTTCTCGCGGACCAGCTTCAGGAACTGCATGGCGTCCAGCTCCGGCTCGCCGCGCTGCTTGCGGATGGCGTTCAGGGCGGACTTCAGGAAGGTGGTGTTGGCGACGCCGGGGATTTCGACCGGGTACTGGAAGGCCAGGAACAGGCCGGCGGCGGCGCGCTCCTCCGGTTCCATCGCCAGCAGATCCTTGCCGAAGAAGCTCACCGAGCCTTCGGTGATCTCATAGCCGTCGCGCCCGGCCAGCACGTAGCTCAGCGTGCTCTTGCCCGAGCCGTTCGGCCCCATGATGGCGTGCACCTCGCCCGGGCGGATCGTCAGGTCGATGCCCTTGAGGATTTCCTTGCCGTCCACCGAGGCGTGCAGGTTCTTGATCTCGATCATCGTTTCTTCGTCCTTCGCGATACGGTGGGCGGTTTAACCGACGCTGCCTTCCAGGCTGATGCCGACAAGCTTCTGGGCTTCCACGGCGAACTCCATGGGCAGCTCCTTCAGCACCTCCTTGCAGAAGCCGTTGACGATCAGCGACACGGCGTCCTCTTCCGACAGGCCGCGCTGGCGGCAGTAGAAAAGCTGGTCCTCGCTGATCTTGGCGGTCGTCGCCTCATGCTCGACGCGGGCGGTGCGGTTGCGGTTCTCGATGTAGGGCACCGTGTGGGCGCCGCACTGGTCGCCGATCAGCAGGCTGTCGCACTGGGTGTGGTTGCGCGCACCCTCCGCCTTCGGCAGGATCTTCACCAGCCCGCGGTAGGTCTGCTGCGCGCGCCCGGCGGAGATGCCCTTCGACACGATGGTCGAGCGGGTGTTCTTGCCGATGTGGATCATCTTGGTGCCGGTGTCGGCCTGCTGGAAGTTGTTGGTGATGGCGACCGAATAGAACTCGCCCACCGAATTGTCGCCCTGCAGGATGCAGCTCGGGTACTTCCAGGTGATGGCGGAACCGGTCTCCACCTGCGTCCAGGAGATCTTGGAGTTGCGGCCACGGCAGGCGCCGCGCTTCGTCACGAAGTTGTAGATGCCGCCGACGCCCTCCTCGTTGCCGGGATACCAGTTCTGGACCGTCGAGTACTTGATCTGCGCGTCGTCCAGAGCCACCAGCTCGACCACCGCGGCGTGGAGCTGGTTCTCGTCGCGCTTGGGCGCCGTGCAACCTTCCAGATAGCTGACGTAGCTGCCCTCGTCGGCGATGATCAGCGTCCGCTCGAACTGGCCGGTGTTGGCTTGGTTGATGCGGAAGTAAGTGGACAGCTCCATCGGGCAGCGCACGCCCTTCGGGATGTAGACGAAGCTGCCGTCCGTGAAGACCGCGCAGTTCAGTGTGGCGTAGAAATTATCGGTGTAGGGCACGACGGAGCCGAGATACTTCTGCACCAGCTCCGGACACTTGTGGACGGCCTCGGAGATGGAGCAGAAGATGATGCCCATCTCCTCCAGCTTGGCCTTGAAGGTGGTCGCCACCGACACGCTGTCGAACACGGCGTCCACGGCGATGGCCGGGCTCCTGCCCTCGGACCCCTCGACGCCGGCCAGGATCTCCTGCTCGCGCAGCGGGATGCCCAGCTTCTCATAGGTTTTCAGAAGTTCGGGATCGACCTCGTCCAGCGACTTCGGGCGGTCCTTCATCTTGGGCGCGGCGTAGTAGTGCGCGTCCTGGTAGTCGATCGGCGGGTAGGACAGCTTCGCCCAGTGGCGCGGCTCCTCCATCTCCTGCCAGACGCGGAACGCCTTCAGGCGCCATTCGAGAAGCCATTCCGGCTCCTCCTTCTTGGCGGAGATGAAACGGACGATGTCCTCGTTCAGGCCCTTGGGCGCGACGTCCGCTTCGATGTCCGTCGTGAAGCCGTACTTGTACTTCTGCTCCGTGACGGCGCGGACCTGTTCGACGGTTTCGGTCGTGGCGGCCATGCTTGTCTCTCGTTCCCTGAAAGCGTTGTCCGATAAAGGCGCCGAAACGTCAGACGGCGGCGCGCCGTGCCGGGCCGGGGCCGGCTCCAATCTTGTCGAGCGGACCGGGCGGAGCCTCGGCCCAAACGGGCGGCCCCATCATGTCGGCCAGCGTCACCTGTTCGAGCGCGCCGCGTATGGCGCTGTTGACCTTCTCCCAGCCGCCGCGCATCGGGCACAGGCGCTGCACCCCGCACTGGCTGTCGGCGCCCTCCACGCAGGCGGTGAGCGCGATCGGGCCGTCGAGCGCGGTGATGATCTCGGCGATTGAGATTGCATCGGCGGTGCGGCTGAGCGCATAACCTCCCGCGGCGCCGCGGTGCGAGGTCGTGAGGCCCGCCGGGGTCAGCGTCTTCATGAGCTTGGCGACCGTGGGGGAGGGTACGCCCGTGCGCTCCGCCAGATGGGAGACGGTGTGCACCGTGCCCACATGGCGCGCCATTTCGCTCATCACGACGATGGCGTAGTCGGTCAGCTTGCTCAGCCGGATCATGACCACCCCGATACAGGACTAAATTGGTCCTGATTAAGTGGCCAACATACGACCTTTGTCAAGCGGAACCGGCGCCGCATAACCGGGAAAAACACTCGGGTATAAGGATGGCAGGGCTGCGCTCCGCGCACGCTGTGGCGAACTGTCGCGGGCCGTCCGGCCCGGAGGAAACCCTGCGCCGCGGTCGGGAAACAAAGAAAGCCGGCCCCGCGACGACGCCGCGGGGCCGGTGCAGTGAGCGTGGAACCCGAAGGGAGCCGAATCCGGATCAGCTTGGCTTGCGCGCCTCCTCCCTGGCGGCGTCGCCGGCGGCGCTCACCGCCTCGCCGACCTCCTCCTTGGCGGCCTCGACCGCGGCGCGGGCGGCGCGGGTGCCGCGGTCCATGGCGTCGAGAGCCACTTCCTTGGCGCGGTTGGTCGCCTCGTCGGCGTAATCCCCGACCCAGCGGTCCTCATAGCGGGTGGACGGGATGCTGGCGCCCAGCGCGGCGCCCAGGGCGACGCCCATCACGCCGGCCACCATCGGGTGGTCGTCCACCATCTCCCAGAAGCGTCCGGTGGCGCTGTGCAGGCGGTCCGACGCCCGCATGTGGCCATGATCGCCGCCATAACCGCTCATGTCGCGGTGCATGCCCTGCGCCCGGTCGCGGGCCTGCCCGGCCATGCCGCGCACGCGGTCGCCGGCTTCGTCCACGGCGTCGCTCGCCCGTTCGTACATGTGGCTCGCGGCGTCGCTGGCGCGGTCGTAGGCGTGGCTGGCGGCGTCGCGCACGCTGCTGCCGGCGCTGTAGAAGGTGTCGCGGGCGTACTGCGCGGCGCTTCCGGCGCGGTCGCGGACGTTGTGCATGGCGCCGCTGCGCGCGATGCGCCGGTCGTAGCCGGAGGCGGTCAGGGCCAGCCAGCCCACCCCGATGCCGATCATGGCGAGCGGGATCGGGTTGCTGCGCATGGTGTCGCCGACCGAATGGGACCGCTGGCGGGTCTGGTTGCGGATCGGCTCGTAATAGCGGTCCTCGGCGCGGTCGCCGTAGCCGCCGGTGGTGGTGTGCGTCCGGTTCATGGTTTGCTCCATCAGGTGACGGGGAGCGAGCCGCGCGGCTTTGCGCTTCAGGACCTGGATCGTGTCGCCGATCCGGGCCTGGCGTTCGCGGATCTCCCGTTGCATCGCGTCGTAGTCGCGGGGCGTGCCGCCCCCCTTTGCACCGCTGTCCATGGGGCCGCCGCTCATCGGGCGAGCTGGGAGCGGGCCCAGCGCTTGTCGTCCCGCAACGTCTCCATGGTGCGCTGCGGCTGGAGATTTTCGGGACTGAGGCGCTTCTTGCCCACCATCGCCAGAATCCCGCCGATGACGAGCACCACGGCCCCGACGATGACCGCGGCCAGCCAGGGTTCGACCACCTTCGACAGCGCCAGCACCGCCGCGGCCAGAAGGACGAGGACGCCGGCGAAGGCGATCAGCCCGCCCGCGACGACATAGGCGGCACCGCCCGCGGCCTGTCCGGCCTTCTCGGTCAGTTCGGCCTTGGCCAGCTCGATCTCGGTGCGGGCGAGGTTGGTGGTCTCCCGCGCCAGATCGGCGAACAGGCCGGCGATGGGTCGGTCCTGCCGCGGATCGTAGGAACGGTCCTCCGCAGCGCTCATGGTTTCATCCCCTGGGCAGGCGTGCCGGAAGCCGGCTTGTTCTCGGAGGTGGCGCCCGGCGTGCTGCCCGGCGTGTTGACGGACGTGGTGCCCGGCGTCGTGGTGCCGGCCACCAGTTCGGCGGCGTCACGGGTGCGCGGGGCGGTGGCCGGTGCCGAGGCGGCGCTCAGCGGGCGTGCACTCCCTTCGTTCCGGGCGATCCCGCCGGCTGCCGAGGTCGTGCCGGACGACGTCATCCCGGAGGAGGTCATGCCGGACGACAGGCCGGACCGCGGGCGTGGCGCGGTGCCGCTCCCCATGGCCGCCGAACCGGCGATCCCGCCGGCCATGCCCCGGCTGCGGCCCGCCAGGTCCCGGCCCAAATCCCGGCCCGGATCGCGGTCTCCGCCGAGGGCGTCCTGCCCGGTGCGTCCGGCGCCCTGGAGGCCGAAGTCGCGGTAATCGCGGTCACGCTGTTCATGCTCGCGATGGCCGCGGTCGTGCCGGCCATAGCCGCCGGTCAGATGCGACGAGGACGCGCCGCGAAATCGCCGCTCTCCGGAGCTTTTGACGAAGCGGGCGAACAGGAAGCCCACGGCGAAGGCGGCGCCGACGAACACCTCCGGCTGGCGCCGCGCGAAACGCTCGACCTGACCGACCATGTCGTCCACCGTGGAGTTGCGGAGCATGTCGGCCACCTGCTCCACCCGGTCGGCGGCCTGCCCGGCGTAGCGGGCGGCGGTGCCGTTGTTTTCCTCGTTCAGTTGCTCCGCGGCCTTGTGCAGCGCGTTGGCGACGCTGCCCAATTGGTCGGCGGCCCGGCCCGTCTGCGTTTCCAGCAGCGAGCGGATGCGGCCCTGGGCGGCGCCGATGCTGTCGCGGCCCGCGTCGGCGGCCTCGCCGGCCATGCGTCGGATGTCGCCCGAAGGCTCCCTGTTCTGCGAATGATCCGTGCCGAGTCCGGAACTCGCCATCGGGTCCGGCGTCTTGCGGTTCGGTTCGCCGGTGCCCAACGTATCGCGGTCTGCCATCTGTTTTCCTCCTCGGGGTCGGTCGCGGGTGTGTCCGGGTCCGCGGCCTGCGGCAATTCGCCGCGCTCTGCGGCGTCCGATGTCGGGAATCAAACACCCTCGTGGGCATCGGAGTTCCGGTGTGTGCATTGCGTTCCGGCGGAGCAACGCGGGGTTGCCGGGACCGATTCCGGACCTTCTGTCGGAATTGGACGAAGGATGAAAGTGTGCTAAACTTCTCCGCGAATTCACGATGGTTCCGATGAACCGGAGGAGGCGGTCGTGAGCGGCATCTTTTCCGTCCTGTCCGGCGGCCAGTCCAGCATGTTCCAGCTCCAGCAGGCCAAGAAGGACTGGGAGCGGGCGATGGACGCCATGGATTACAAGGACGCCAGCCAGCGCCTCACCGACAAGGCGGACCGGGCGCAGCAGCCCTTCGTCCTGTCGCCGGAGCAGCAGAAGAACCACACCGCCGCGGTCAGCGCCCTGGAGGAAGCCAAGCGCGTCGGCGGGCCGAAGGCCGTCGCGGCGCAGCGGCTGGAAGAGGTCGAGCGCAAGATCGCCGAGCTGAAGATGATGATGCGCCACAACCATGGCGACCGGGAAAAGCTGGTGCAACTGGCGCGCGAGGCCGCGATCCTCGCCAAGCAGGCCGGGCGGGCGGCGAAGGAGTATGGCGCCGGCGTGGCCGCCGCCGCGGAAATGGGGCTGCCCGGCGGGGCCGGGGCGCCGTCCGCCGGCGGCATCACCATCGAACGGACGATCACCCGCACCTCCGTCACCATCGTGCAGACGGAAATCGCCGTCGATGTGACGATGACCATCCGCGGCGACGACGCATCGACGGATGGCCAATCGACCGGCGGGGCGCCGCCGGACGCCTCCGCCGCTCCTCCTCCGCCGCCACTTCCGACGGATGGAACGACCGCGCAGAGTGCCGCCGCCGAGACCATGGCTTCGGACATGGCCGAAGGCGAAGAGGCGGCGGAGGACGGGGAGGCGGTTTCCGCCGAAGCCGCGGCGGCGGAGGCCGCCGGTCTGGCCGGGCAGGCCGCCGCCAAGGGCGTGGGGGCGGGCGGCCAGGAGTCCGCGGACGGCACGACGGCAACCGGGAAGACGGCAACCGGGAAGACGGCAACCGGGAAGACGGACGACGAGGAAGACGAGGAGAAGGCCGAAGAGAAGGCCACGGACGGGGAGGGCACCGGCCTCGACCAACTGATGGAAGAGGCGGCGCCCAGCCTGAACGCCGCGACCTCCGCGCCCAACGGCGACAGGATCCGCAATTTCATTCAGCGGATGATGGCGGACAACGAACTGAAGATGTCGCGCTACCGCGAGGCCGACGAGTTCGGGCGCCGCGTGGAAACGGTCCTGGCGACGGTGAAGTCGGTCATCGCCGAAGCGAAGGCCGCCAACGAACTGGATCAGGCCGAGGAGCGGCGCAAGGCGCGGCGGGACTCCTTCAAGGCCTACGACAAGGTCGTGGAGGAGGCGCAGGACAACGTCAACGAACTGCGTCAGGCGGCCTTCGGGTCCAGCGTGACCCTGAAGGACTTCGTCGAAGCCACCTCCGGCACCGACGACACCGACAGCGGTTTCGCCGATCTGGAGGGGGTGGACGCTTCCGCCGGCAACGCGACGGACACGGCGCCGGCGGACAGCGCGTCGGCACAGATCGGGGCACAGATCGGGGCACAGGTTGGGGCGCAGGCGGGGGCGGACATGGGGATGCCGTCACTGTCCGGTTCGGTCAACCTGTTCGCATAGACGCGGCGTCGCGTCTCGAAGGCGCGGGGCACCTTCTCCGCAGAACCTTCTCCGCAGAACCGCCTCCGCAGAACCGCCTCTGCACACCTCCTCCGCACAAGCGGGCGTGCCGCCGTCGGAAGTATCCCCATCAGGGTAAGCCCGCCCATTTTGCAGTCGATGCGGTCTTGACGACGCTCCCGGACAGGCGCAGGATAATCGGTGTGAAGGTTGATGCTCGACAAGCATTGAACGCACATGGCCGACCAGCGGTGATGCTGGCCGGATAGAAGGCTGGAGTTCAAGCGGCAACATCGCCTGAGACGCCTCCATGGCGCTCTCATCTTACTGATACTGTTGCCCGTCCGGCTGACCGGCGGTGGAGCCATACCCGGGTGGCTCCGCCGCCGATTGTTTTTGGGCGTCTTTTTGTCCTCCCTTTCCCTTTCCATCCGCCGTTTCGCCATCCACGGGGCTCCTGCGCCTCGCGTCCCGTGCGCGCGGCCTTCGCGCAATTCGCGTCATAGGATAGGCCAAAGGGAAGTGTGGGTATTTGAGGGGATTTGCCTTCTCCATCCTAGCCTGCAAATAAGCAAATTAGTTCGAAATCCACCCTATCGATAGGAGTAGGAACAAAAATTGGCCGCAAATGTGCGCAAAAAGGGGGTATCAAACAGGGGTTTAACGCCACATTAACCAGACTGGACTGACCTTGATCTCACGGAGGCGGCAAGTGCAGGCGTGGGGCCAGCAACACCGCCCGCGAATTCAACCACGATGCTTGAAAGGCCCGACGATGACGATGACGGGTACCATATGCGAAGTGGCTGGAACCAACGCCGGAGCGGGGTGCCGGCGGCGGAAGGCGGGCCTTGTGCTGGCGGTTCTTCTGCTGGCCGGGTGCCCCGGCACCACGGTTCCTCCCGAAACGCAGACCGCCGGACCGACCGCCATGGCCGTTCCGGTGCCGAAGACGAAGCCTGTTCCGCCGCGCGTCAAGACCGCGGGGAAGGAACAGGCGGCCACCCAGGCGGTGAGCGGTCCGGGGACCGGTCCTGCCGCGGAGGCCATCGCCATGGCTGGAACAGAGGTGGCGGGGCTGCCCCCCGTACCCTTCGGCGGCGCCAGCCCGCCCGCCACCCTGTCCCCCGAAACGCTCGTCGGCCTGGATCAGATCCAGACCCGGCGTCTCCTGGGCACCCCTGCCGCAACGGAAGAGGCGCCACCTGCAAAGGTGTGGCATTACGCTAAGGGCGATTGCTCGCTCAAAGTCTTCTTCTTCATGGACATGACGTCCTCCCAGGACTTCCGTGCCCTCTCCTACGACATGAAGAGCAGCGAAAATGTCCCAGATGTCGATAAACGATGCTTCGCTCAACTCCTTGCCCAAGGCTGGGATGTCCGCAATGACTGAGGCCGCCGTCGCCCGCGTGGCGCTGGTCGACGACGACGACCTGTTCCGCGAATCCCTCAGCCTCAACCTCGCCGACGAGGGGTACGAGGTCGTCACCTTCGACCGTGGGGAACCCGCGCTCGATTTCTTCGCCGAGGGCGGTTCGGTGGATATCGTCCTGCTGGACTGGCGCATGCCGAAGATGGACGGCATCGACGTCCTCCGCCAGATGCGCTCCCGCGGCATCGACCTGCCGGTGATCTTCCTCACCGTCCTGTCCGACCAGATTTATGAAGAGGCCGCGCTCGCCGGCGGCGCTCTGGACTTCGTGGAGAAGTCGCGCAGCCTGTCGATCCTGCTGAAGCGCATGCGCCTCATCGTGGACGGCTCCAAGGGCACGCCGGAGGAGGCCGAAGGGCCGAAGGAATCCGTCTACGCCCTGGGCAACCTGGACCTGCGCCTCGACAACAGCCGCGCCCTGTGGAACGGCAAGCGCATCGACCTGACGCTGACCGAGTTCAACATCGTCAAGCTGATGGCGACCCGCCCGGAAGAGGATGTATCCTACCGCGAGATCTACGACCTCGTGCACGGCAAGGGCTTCCTGGCCGGCTACGGCCCGTCGGGCTACCGCGCCAACGTCCGCGCCTTCATCAAGCGCATCCGCCAGAAATTCCGCGTGGTGGACGCCGAGTTCGATTGCATCGAGAACTATCCGGGCTTCGGCTATCGCTGGGGCAACGGGACCGGCGGCACGGGCCGCACGCGCGACGACGACGCGGATGTGATGGCCGATGGCGCTGCTGCCGATTGAGGCCCGCGTGCCGGACGGCGCGCGGGGCGGGGCGGAACTCTCCAAGGGGGGCTACTCCATGGCGGGTTTTCCCGGCGGCCGGTTGCGGTGGCTGTGGCGCTCGCTGGCCAGCCGGCTGGCGCTGCTGGCCATCGTGTTCCTGGCGGTCCCGGTTCTGATCTACGATCAGTTCCAGCGGGCCGACACCACGACGCAGACCCTGCTGTTGCAAAGCGCGCAGCGGCAGGGTGAGCTGATCGCCCGCGCGCTGGAGCCGGACCTGTCCCGCGCCAACCGCGCAGCCCTGCCGCAGCTCGGCCCCATCCTGCGCCGCTTCGCGGACGGGAACACCCGGCTGAAGCTTCTGGTCCGGCCGCGCGCCCTGGCGGGCAACAACCTGATGGGAAGCGACGGCTTCTACTATGTCGCCGCCTCCCCGTCGGTGCCCACCGACGATTTGGACGCCGAACGGCACCAACTCCTGGAGCAGGGGGTGCTGGACCGGCTGGGCGCCTCCTGCGCCGGCAACGAGCCGCTGGCCCTGCGCCTGCCGCGCTCCTCCGGCGGCTACGAGATTCTGACCTCCGTCACGCCGATCAACACCGCCTTCGGCTGCTGGGCGCTGGTGACCAGCCACACCGCGGGAGGCTATCTGGACTCCTCCCTGGGGCGGCCCTATTGGAGCACGCCGGTCGTTCAGGCCGCGGCGATGATCTACGTCGTCATGGCGGCCCTGGTGATGGCCGTGCTGCTCGGCGTCTGGCGCAATCTGCACCGCTTCGGCGATCTGGCCCGCGACATCGTGTCGGGCGGCATCGGCGAAGGCGGGCAGGGGTCCTTCACCAACCGCAACACCGTGCCGGAGCTGTCCGGCGTGGCCGAGGATTTCGACCGGCTGGTGGACACCCTGCGCGAAAGCGCGCGGTCGCTGCGCCGCGCCGCGGAGGACAACGCCCACGCCTACAAGACCCCCATCGCGGTCATCCGCCAGTCGGTGGAGCCGCTGCGCCGCTCCCTTTCCGCCGGGGACAACCGCAGCCAGCGCGCCCTGACGATGATCGAGAAGTCGGTGGACAAGCTGGACGGTCTGGTCTCCTTCGGGCGCCGCATGGACGAGGCCGCCGCCGACCTGCTGGTTCCGCCGCGCCGCCGGGTGGACCTGTCCGATCTGGTGGAGCGGATGGCCGGCGGCTACACCAGCCTGCTTGCCGAACGGCAGCTCCACATGCGCTCGCGCATCGAATCCGGGGTGGTCGTGCGGGCCAGCGAGGACATCCTGGAAACCGTCATCGAAAATCTGGTGGAGAACGCCGTCAGCTTCTCCCCGCCGGACGGCACCGTCAGCGTGCGGCTGACCCGCAACGGCGCCTGGGCGGAGCTGGTGGTGGAGGACGAGGGGCCGGGCGTCGATCCGGCGAACCTGGCGCGCATCTTCGAACGCTACTTCTCCCAGCGCGAGCCGGGGCGGGGCATGCCGGAGGACGCGGCCGCCCAGAACCAGGCCGAGGCGACCCATTTCGGCATCGGCCTGTGGATCGTGCGCCGGAACATCGAAGCCTTCGGCGGCAAGGTCCACGCCGAGAACCGGCCCACCGGCGGCCTGCGCATGACGGTGACATTGGCGGTGGCGTGACGGAGAGGGGGAGCGTCGCCGGCCTGCCCGCCATGGCCGCCCGCGCATCGCGGCCCGGCCACCGCCGCCCATCCCCCGATCAGGCCGCCCGGAAGAAGTCCCGAACGGCCTCGACCACCCGCTCGGTTCCTGGGAAGATGCCTCACGCGAGGAACGGGACGCGATGCGCACGGTTGCTACGAACGCCGGGATTTCAGGGCTCACCGATCTGCCGGATTGGCAGGCCTAGGACCGCCAGCTTGAACCCGCGCGTTCACGGGGCGAGAAGTTCTCGTCCCCGCACCGCTTGTCCCAGGAGAACTCGGGTTCGTCGAACGACACCATGAGCCGGAACACGAGTTCGTCCTCGTCCAGCCACAAGGTCTCGCGCCCGGCCTGGGCGAGCGCCGCGCGCATCGCATCGACGGCGGCGTCAATGTCCCGGACGTCGGCCGCAGGCGTCTGCCTGCCCCAACGGGTCCGCCATTCCCTCACCTCGTCCCAGCGACTGACACATGCGGCGCCTCCCCAAGGACACAGAGGTGTTGGTTGCCCCCGCCGCGGACGGCACCTGTGACCAGTCTAAAGACAATAATTGCGCCAGGGAGCCCTCGGCGATGCCTGCATGATGTGATCGGCACCGCACTGGTGGGTTCGTTCGCCGGAGCCGGTGACGGCGCCAGCCGCTCCAACCTGCACTTCAAACAGGCGGTTCCGACCATGCCACGGTAACGTCGGCCTTCTCCGAAGGCGCCCTGCGGTGACGGTAGTCAGCAAGGGCTGGACCCAGCGCCGCCCCGTCCGTGTCATGGCCTTCCTTGACGACGTGAACGAGCAGGTCGGGTTCCAACCCGATGGCCTCAAGGACATTCAGGAGAAGGATGCCCTCGACGACGAGAGTTCTTCCCCGCCGCTCCTCCAGCGCAAAGCCGCGCAGGCGTCCCTGTACGGCCCTCGAAAGGTCGTCGAGACGCCATTCCGGCGGAACGCGGTCGGGTACAAGGAAGAGGTCCAGATGAATGGCCGGGGCTCCAAGTTGCCACGCCAGCCAGGATGCGAGCGATGACTTGCCCGCCCCTGGGCGACCGTCGATGCCTATCAGAACCGGTCGGCGTTCATACGGGTAGCCCAGTTCCTTCCATGCGCGGGAAAACAGGCCGCAATAGGAACTCGGCGCCCGCTTCATGCCGGGTTCAGTGTCCATCCTTGGTCTCTCCAGAGTTTCGCCGTATGGTCATATTCAGGCTTGGCTCAAATGGGTCTGCTTCCGGGCGCCGTCATGCGGGCACCCACTTCCATGTTGCCGAGACGCAAGGACAAATGGCCCCTCCGGTTTGACTGCGGCGAACCCCGGCCTCCCGTTGCCGAACAACGACCGCGCCGAGCGTTGCCAGGGGGCCGGAGTTTCGACAGGCGATTTCAGTGAGAAGCCCCCGAGACCCTCGGATAACAGTCGGGAGCGTCGTCCGGGAAGGCTGGCGTCCGGCCTTCGTGCCGGCGACACCCATCAATACTCCTAGCAGGCCGCGGAAAAAGGCTATGCCCGGCTTGCCGGTCGTGATTCTCTCCGTTTGAAGAGAATGCGGCCGGTG
>NZ_JAUJFI010000068.1 GCF_030849505.1 Azospirillum isscasi
GGGCGCCACCGTCGAGGCACCGCCAGCCGCGGGCGGTGCGGCAACCGGAGCGGACGGGGCCTCCGCCGTCACGGTCGGGGTGGGAGCCGGAACCGCGGGCAACTCGGCGGGGGCGGGCGCCGTGGCGTTCTGGCTGCCGCCGTTCTGGCCGCCGTTCTGGCCGCCATTGAAGGGCAGCGTGTCGAGCAGCGAGACCAGCCGGTCGGGCAGCGCCGGGACCAGATCGACCATGCTGCGGTCGGTCGCCGACAGATAGTACCAGCCGCCATAGACGATGCCCGCAAGCACCATCGTGCCCAGCAGGACCGTGCCGCCGGGGATGCGGCCTTCCGGCACCGGGGTGGGGAAATAGAGCTGCTGGCTGCGCGTGCGGCCCGCCGCCTCGTCCTTGTAGCGGGTGATGATGGCGTCCGGGTCGAGCCCCAGGCATTCCGCGTAGGAGCGCAGGAAGCCCGCCGCGTAGGCGGTGCCCGGCAGCTCCTCGAAGCGGCCCGATTCGATGGCCTGCAGGTAGGGGTAGCGGATGCGCAGCATCGTCGCGACCTCGCGCAGGTCATAGCCGAGACTCTCGCGCGTCTGGCGCAAGGTGTCGGACACGCTGGGGCCGGTCTGCGCCGGGCCGTCCTGCGCGGGGTCGTAGGAGCCGAAAACCTTCCGCTTGCCCATCATCTCAACCGTACCGTCGCCTCGGATGCCTTATATACGCCCTTCGTCGGGACCGTTGTAACAAAACACCGCTGCCGGGAATGAAACAAGTCCGGGCGTCGAGCCGCCTCAGATGATGACGCCGTGGTCCTTGGCGAAGGTGCGCAGCTTGTCGCGCAGGCTGTGGTCGCCCCGCTGGTAGAGCCCGCCCATGTACTGGCGCAGCGCCGCCACGTCCAGGGAGCGCAGCATGGTCTTCACCGGCCCGACCGAGGGCGGCGACATCGACAGCGAGCGGAAGCCGATGCCGATCAGCGCCATGGCGTCCAGCGGGCGGCCCGCCATCTCGCCGCAGATGCTCACCGGGACGCCGGCGTCGCCGCAGGCTTCCACCAGCCGCCGCAGCAGGCTGAGCATGGCCGGCGACAGCGGGTCGTAACGCCCGGAGGTGCGCGGGTTGCCGCGGTCGCTGGCGAAGATGTACTGGGTCAGGTCGTTGGAGCCGACCGACAGGAAATCCACCCGCGGCAGCAGCGCCGGCAATTGCCACAGCAGCGCCGGCACCTCGATCATCGTGCCGACGCGCACGCGGCTGGGCGGCGGGAAGCCCTGCCCTTCCAGACGGGTGACCTCCAGGTCGAGCAGGCGGCGGGCGGCGTCGAACTCCGCCACCTCGGCGATCATGGGGAACATCACCGACAGCGGGCGCCCGCTGGAAGCCCGCAGCAGGGCGCGCAACTGCTGGCGCAGCAGCGACGGGTGGTCCAGCCCGATGCGGATGGCCCGCCAGCCGAGCGCCGGGTTCTCCTCCCCCTCGCTCGCCGCGATGTAGGGCAGCATCTTGTCGCCGCCGACGTCCAGCGTGCGGAAGACCACCGGCTTGTCGTCGGTCTGGTCCAGGATGCGGGAATAGAGGTCCGTCTGCGCGTGGACGTCCGGGTAGGTGGAGCGCACCATGAAGGGGATTTCGGTGCGGTAGAGGCCGATGCCCTCCGCCCCGCTGGCCTTCAGATGCGGCAGGTCGATCAGCAGGCCGCAGTTCAACTGGATGGAGATCGGCACGCCGTCCCGCGTGACGGAGGGGAGCGCACGGATCTTCTCGTACATCTCCTCCTTGCGGGCGCGCAGAGCCACGGCCTCCACGAAGGCCATCTGGATGTCTTCCGCCGGGCGGACGAAGGCCTGCCCGTGGTCGCCGTCCACGATCACCGGGTCCAGCGGCTCGATCCGGCTCAGCGCGTCCGGCGCCTGCACCACCGGGATGTTCAGCGCGCGGGCCACGATGCAGACGTGGCTGGACGGCGAACCTTCCTCCAGGATCACGCCGCGCAGGCGGCGCTGGTCGTAGTCCAGCAGCTCCGCCGGCCCCATGGAGCGGGCGACCAGGATGATGTCGTCCGGCAGGGTGCCGCCGTCGGCCTCCGACTTGCGCCCCGCGAGGTGCTGGAGCAGCCGGTTGGTCAGGTCCTCCAGATCGAGCAGCCGTTCGCGGATGTAGGGGTCCGTCAGGTGGCTCATGCGGGCGCGGGTGTCGTTCTGCACCTGCTGCACCGCGGCTTCCGCCGTCAGCCCCATGCGGATCGCCTCGCGGATGCGCGACAGCCACCCGCGGTCCTCCGCGAACATGCGGTAGGTTTCCAGGATGTCCTTGGGCTCGCTCAGCCCTGCCAGCGCCGCCGCGTTCAGCAGGTCGTCGATGGCGCTGTGCATGGTGGCGATGGCGGCGTTCAGCCGCCCCAGCTCGCTCTCCGCATCCTCGGCCACCATCTGGCGGATGGTGAGCTGCGGGCGGTGGATCACCGCCAGCCCCATCGCCAGACCGTTGGCCAGCGCCGTGCCCGACAGGCGGGCCGGAAGCAGCGCCGGATCGCCGGTGGAGGCGACCTCCTGCGGGTTGACCAGTTCGCCCTGGGCGACCAGTTCGGCCACCACCATGGCGATGGTCTGGAGCGTCTCGACCTCGACCTCGGTGTAGCGTCGGCGGTCCTTGTGCTGGATGACCAGGACGCCGCGGACCTTGCCGCCGCGCAGGATCGGCACGCCGGCCAGCGAGAGGAACGGGTCCTCCCCGGTTTCCGGGCGGTAGGCGAAGCTGGGGTGCGACGGCGCGTTGTCCAGCGCGATGGGCCGCGCGTGGCCGGCGATGTCGCCGACGATGCCCTCGCCCACGCGCAGGCGGGTGTTGTGCACGGCGTCCTGGTTCAGGCCGACGGTGGAGAACAGCTCAAGAACCTCGCCCGCCCGCATGACGTAGCAGGAGCAGACGTCCGCCCCCATCTCCATGCCGATCAGCGTGACGATCTTGTCCAGCCGCTCCTGGCCGGAGCCGGACCCCGCCATGACGTCGCGCAGCCGCGCCAGCAGCCGGCGCGAGGCGGCGCCGTCGAAGCCCGGCGAACCGGCGGGGATGTCGCCCAGGACGCCGCTCATCAGGCGGCCCCCAGTATGGCCGGCTGCTCGCCGGCATGGGCTTGCGGGCAGCGGGCGGCCAGCGCCGATTCGGCCTGGACGATCAGGTCGGCGATGATGTCGGCCACCGGCTGTTCGCGCGTGACCAGCCCGACGCTCTGCCCGGCCATCAGCGATCCGCTGTCAACGTCGCCGTCGATCACCGCGCGGCGCAGCGCGCCGGCCCAGAAATGCTCGATCTCCAGGATGCCTTCGTCGCGCGTCGTCTCGCCGCGGTCCACGCGGGCGATGACCTCGCGCTGAAGCTCCATGAAGCGCTTGGACCCGGCGTTGGCCAGCGCCCGCACCGGGATCACCGGGAACCGCGGGTCGATCTGCACCGACGCCTGGGCGTCGCGCGCCGAGGCCCGGATGAAGACCTGCTTGAAACGCGGGTGCGCGATCGATTCGGTGGCGCAGACGAAGCGGGTGCCGATCTGCACGCCCGCCGCCCCCTGCTCCAGATAGGACAGGATGGCCTCGCCGCGCCCGATGCCGCCGGCGACGAAGACCGGGACCTCGCGCAGGTCGGGCAGGATTTCCTGGGCCAGGACGGTGGTGGAGACGGGGCCGATGTGGCCGCCGGCCTCCGTGCCCTCGATCACCAGGGCGTCGATTCCCAGCTTCACCATCCGCTTGCCGCTGACCAGCGTCGGGGCGAAGGTCATGGCGCGGGCGCCGCCGTCCTTGATCCGCTTGATGGTGGCGCCGGACGGGAAGCCCCCGGCGACCACCACATGGCTCACCCCCTGCTCCCGGCAGACGTCGATCAGACGGTCCAGGTCCGGGTGCATGTTGATGAGGTTGACGCCGAAGGGCTGCGCGGTCAGCGCCCGCGTGGCGGCGATCTCCGCCGCCAGCAGGTCCGGCGGCATCGAGCCGCAGGCCAGCACGCCGAAGCCCCCGGCGTTGGAGATGGCGGAGACGAGGTGGCGTTCCGACACCCAGCTCATCGCACCGCCCATGATGGCCGTGCGCGTGCCGAGGAAGGCGCAGCCCCGCGCCCACAGCCGGTCGAGTCGGACGCCTGCCGCCCCATCGGATGTGGCGTCGGTCATCGCCGCCTCTCCCCTTTCCCCGCGGCTCAGGCCGCGTCCAGCCCGTAGGCGGTGTGCAGCGCGCGCAGCGCCAGCTCCGCATACTCCTCGGCGATCAGGACGGAGATCTTGATCTCGGAGGTGGAGATGACCTGGATGTTGATGCCCTTGTCGGCCAGCGCCTTGAACATGCGCTGCGCGACGCCGGCGTGGCTGCGCATGCCGACGCCGATCACCGACACCTTCACCACGTTGGCGTCGGAGGCGAGGCGCTGGTAGTTCAGCTCGGCCTTCGCGTCCTCCAGCACCTTCACGGCGCGGGCGACGTCGGCCTTGCCGACCGTGAAGGTCAGGTCGGTGGACTTGCCGTCTTCCGACACGTTCTGGACGATCATGTCCACGTTGACGGCGTTGTCGGTCAGCGGGCCGAAGATGCTGGCCGCCACGCCCGGACGGTCGGCGACGCCGATGAGGGTGATCTTCGCCTCGTCGCGGCTGTAGGCGATGCCGCTCACAACTTCCTTTTCCACGATCTCGTCCTCGTCAACAACAAGGGTACCGGGAAGCGCGCTGCCGGCGGCCTCCTCGAAGCTCGACAGAACCTGCACGCGCACGCGGTGGTTCATCGCCATCTCGACCGAGCGGGTCTGGAGGACCTTCGCCCCCTGTGACGCCAGCTCCAGCATCTCCTCGTAGGTGATCTTGGAGAGCTTGCGGGCCTTGGAGACGATGCGCGGGTCGGTGGTGTAGACGCCGTCCACGTCGGTGTAGATGTCGCAGCGGTCCGCCTTCAGCGCCGCCGCCAGGGCCACCGCCGAGGTGTCGGAACCGCCGCGGCCCAGCGTGGTGATGCGCCCGTTCTCGGTCACGCCCTGGAAACCGGCGACCACGGCGACCTCGCCGGTGTCCATCCGCTTGTCCAGCTCCGCCGTGTCGATCGACACGATGCGCGCCTTGCCGTGCGTCTCGTCGCTGTAGATGGGGATCTGCCAGCCGAGCCAGGACCGCGCCTGGATGCCGAGCGACTGCAGCGCGATGGCGAGGAGACCGGAGGTCACCTGTTCGCCCGAAGCGACGATGGCGTCGTACTCGCGCGCGTCGTGCAGCTTGTCGATGTCGTTGCAGTATTTCACGAGCTGGTTGGTCACGCCGGACATCGCCGACACGACGACGGCCACCTGGTGGCCCGCCTTCACTTCCTGCTCGACCTTTCGGGCCACGTTCTTGATGCGGTCGATGTCGCCGACCGACGTGCCGCCGAACTTGAGGACGATCCGCGCCATACCTCACACCATGTCTGGGCCGGCACAAAAGCCGGCAGTCCGCGCCCCCGCTCTACCGTTGCCGGCGCGGGGCGGCGTATCCATACTCTGTCGCTCACAGCGAGGCAAGTTCGCCCCGCAATTGTTTCCGCAAACCAAGCATACGGGATTTCTTTCATGACCGCGACCGCCGGAACCGCAGGCCCCGCAGGCACTGTCGACCCCGAGGACATCGCCCGCTTTTCGGCCATCGCGGCGGAATGGTGGGACCCCACGGGCAAGTTCCGGCCCCTGCACCGGCTGAACCCGCTGCGGCTGGCCTACATCCGCGACACGCTGTGCCGCCGCTTCGGCCGCGACCCGCTGGCGGCGGAGCCGCTGAAGGGCCTGCGCATCGTGGACATCGGCTGCGGCGGCGGGCTGCTGTCCGAGCCGGTGGCCCGCATGGGCGCCACCGTGGTCGGGGTGGACGCGGCGGAGCGGAACGTGCGCACCGCCGCCGCCCACGCCGCGGAGACCGGGACCCCCGTCGATTACCGCGCCACCACCGCCGAAGCCCTGGCGGCGACCGGCGAGCGCTTCGACGCCGTGCTGGCGATGGAGGTGATCGAGCATGTCGCCGACGTGCCGCTGTTCGTGAAATCCTGCGCCGAGCTTCTGGCGCCGGGCGGCGCGCTGTTTTTGGCGACGCTGAACCGCACGCCGAAATCCTTCGCCCTGGCCATCGTCGGGGCGGAGTACATCCTGCGCTGGCTGCCCCGCGGCACCCACAACTGGCGCCAGTTCCTGCGCCCCGGCGAGCTGGCCGCCGCCGTCCGCGCGGAAGGGCTGGCGATCCGCGACCTGACGGGCATCACCTACAACCCGCTGTCCGACGAGTTCCGCCTGAACCCGCGCGATCTCGACGTGAACTACATGGGCTGGGCCGAGCGGGCCTGAACGTACGGGGTGCCGGCGTACGTGCATGCGTACGCGTGGAGGGGGCTTGAAGCCCTCCCCCGCCCAGCGGGGGAGGGTTGGGGTGGGAGCCCACCGCATGCCCGAAACGAAAAACGGGAGAGCCGCCGGCCCTCCCGTTCCCGTTGTCCACCGAGACGCTTGTTACGCCGCGTGGCTGGCTTCGTGCTGGGTCAGCAGCGCGTAGATCGCGTCCGCCGAGTCCGAACCGCGCAGCTTTTCGCACATGGACTGGTCGCGCAGCAGGCGCGACACACGGGCCAGCGCCTTCAGATGGTCGGCACCGGCATGATCCGGAGCCAACAGCAGGAAAATAAGATCGACCGGTTGCTCATCGATCGCATCGAAGTCGATGGGCCGCTCCAGCCGGGCGAAGACGCCGTGGACGCGGTCGAGGTTGGACAGCTTGCCGTGCGGGATGGCGATGCCATGGCCCACGCCGGTGGTGCCCAACCGCTCGCGTTCCAGCAGGACGTCGAAAATCGCCCGTTCGTGCTGGCCGGTCAGCTCGGCCGCCTTGCGCGCCAAGTCCTGCAGGGCCTGCTTTTTGCTGCCGGCCTTGAGGTTCGGGAGAATGGCGTGCGGCGTGATGAGATCGAGCATGACGCTACGGATGTGGTTGATACGAAGACCGGACTCAGGCGCCAGCCTTCTCCGCCGGGTCCACCCAACCGATGTTGCCATCGGCGCGGCGGTAGACCAGGTTCAGGCCACCATGGGCGCCGTTGCGGAACAGCAGGGCCGGGGCGTCGGCCAGTTCCAGGCGCATCACCGCCTCGCTGACCGCCAGGGTCGCGATGGTGGTTTCCATTTCGGCGATGACCATGGGCTGCGCCGGCTCGGCGGCGGCCTCGTCGCTCTCCACATGGGCCTCGTCCTTCTCCGCTTCCAGGATCTGGTAGCGGGCCGGGACGGCTTCCTGCACGGCGGCTTCGGCGGTGTGGTGGTTGCGCAGGCGGCTCTTGTAGCGGCGCAGGCGCTTGGCCAGCTTCTCGCACGCGGTGTCGAAGGCCGGATACGGCTCGGTGGCGTCGGAGGCGCTCTGCAGGACGATCCCACGACCGACATGGACCTGGATGTCGGCCTTGAACAGGTGCGCTTCGCGCGTCAGGACGACGTTGGCCTCGATCGGCTTGTTGAAGTACTTGCCGACGACGGAGTTCAGGCTGTCCGCGACATGGCTGCGCAGAGCATCGCCAACGTCAAGCTGCTTGCCTTTGACGGTCAGTTGCATTTTGGGATGTTTCCAATCTGGTCCGCGATGGACATAGGACGACGGAAGGCCGCCACGTGCGGACGGGGACCATAGTGACGGCGGTATGGGCTGTCAATCAAGGACGGCCCCCTCCCGGCCCGGTTACATGCGTGACATCTTGGCACGGCGTCGCTGCACCGATGACGGAATGCGCATCGCTTCACGATACTTCGCGACCGTCCGGCGCGCAATGTCGATCCCTTCGCCGCGCAGGATTTCGACGATTTTATCGTCCGACAGCACGTCGTCCGGCTTTTCCGCGTCGATCATCGCCTTGATGCGGTAACGGACGGCCTCCGCCGAGTGGGCCGCCTGCCCATCCGCCCCCTGGATGGCGGAGGTGAAGAAGTATTTCAGCTCGAACACGCCGCGCGGCGTCGCCATGAACTTGTTGGTCGTGACGCGGCTGACCGTGCTCTCGTGCATGCCGATGGCCTCGGCGATGTCGCGCAGGATCAGCGGCTTCAGATGCGAGACGCCATGGATGAAGAAGGCGTCCTGCTGGCGGATGATTTCGCCGGCCACCTTCAAAATGGTGGTGGCGCGCTGGTGCAGCGACTTGACCAGCCAGTTGGCCGACTGGAACCGCTCGGTGATGTAGTCCTTGTCCGCCTTGTTGCGGGTGGTGCCGGAAATGCGCGCGAAATAGCGGTGGTTGACCAGCACCCGTGGCAGGGTGTCCGGGTTCAGGTCGATCAGCCAGCCGCCGCCGGGGTTGGCGCGCATCAGGATGTCGGGGGTGACGAGCTGGGCCGGGGTGTGGTCGAAGCTGAGCGCCGGCTTGGGGTTCAGCTTGCGGATCTCCGACACCATGTCGGCGATGTCCTCGGCGTCCACGCCGCAGACCTTCATCAGCGCCGGCAGGTTGCGCGCCGCCAGAAGCTCCAGATGGTCGAGCAGGGCCTCCATGGCCGGGTCGAAGCGGTTCTTCTCGCGGAGCTGGATCGCCAGGCATTCCTTCAGCGACCGCGCGAAGATGCCCGGCGGGTCGAAGCGCTGGCAGGCGGCGAGCACCCGCTCCACCCGCGCCGGCTCGCAGCCGAGCTGCCCGGCCAGCTCGTCGATCTCCAGCCCGGTGATCCAGCCGGCCTCGTCCAGCATGTCGATCAGGGCCAGGCCGATAAGCTGGTCGCCAAGGTCCGGCAGGTCGATCTTCAACTGTTCGGTCAGATGGTCGCGCAGGCTCTTCTGGCCGGACAGGGTGGCTTCCAGGTTGGAGTCGTCGTCCTCGAATCCGCCGCGCCCGCCGCGCTCCTGCCAGGAACCGTAGACGTCGCTGGAGCCGTCCGTGCCGTCGGAAAAGCGGTCGTCGGAATAGACGTTCTCGAAATCGGTGTCGAGCGGCGCGTCGGAGGCCGACCCCATCGTCTCCGACGCCGTCATTTCCACCGTGTCGCGGGTGCGCCCGTCGGTCATCGGCGGCTGGCGCTCCTCCGGTGCGGCGAGATCCACCACGCCCCGCTCGCCTCCGTCGCCACCCCCACCGTCACCCGCGGCATCGCCGCCGCCTTCGCCGGGGCCGCCGTCGCGTTCCAGAAGGGGGTTCTGCTCGATCTCGCGGTCCACGAAATCCGACAGTTCGATGTTCGACAGTTGCAGCAGCTTGATGGCCTGCTGCAACTGCGGAGTCATCACCAGGGATTGGGACTGACGAAGATCGAGACGTTGGCTGAGCGCCATGGGCAGGGAAACCGCACTAGAGGCTGAACCGGTCGCCGAGGTAGACCCGGCGCACATCCTCGTGCGCCACGATCTCCGACGGCTCTCCCTCCATTAGTACCACACCATCGTGCAAGATGTATGCCCGATCGACGAGGTCGAGCGTTTCGCGGACGTTGTGGTCCGTGATCAGAACGCCGATGCCGCGGTCGCGCAGATGGCTGACCAGTTCGCGGATGTCGTTCACCGCGATCGGGTCGATGCCGGCCAGCGGTTCGTCGAGCAGGATGAAATGCGGCTGGGAGGCCAGCGCGCGGGCGATCTCCACGCGCCGCCGCTCGCCGCCCGACAGGGCCAGCGCCGGGGCGCGGCGCAGGTGGGTGATGGAGAATTCCGCCAGCAGCTCGTCCAGCATCTGCTCGCGGACGTCGCGGTTGGGCTCCACCACCTCCAGCACGGCGCGGATGTTGTTCTCCACCGACATGCCGCGGAAGATCGACGCCTCCTGCGGCAGATAGCCGATGCCCAGCCGCGCGCGGCGGTACATGGGCAGCGCCGTGATGTCCTGGCCGTCCAGCAGGATGGTGCCGGAATCGGCGGCGATCAGCCCGGTGATCATGTAGAAGCAGGTCGTCTTGCCCGCCCCGTTGGGGCCGAGCAGCCCGACCGCCTCGCCGCGCTGGACCGTCACGGTCACGTCGCGGACGACGGGGCGCTTCTTGTACGCCTTGCCCAGATGCCGGGCCACCAGCCCTTCGGTCGGGCGCGCGTCGGCGGCGGGATGGTCCGCCGGGTGGGTCGACGTGTTCGGGGCGGAAAGGGTCGGGCCGCCGAGGTCCCGGTCTTCGATGTCCATGGTCATTGATTCGCTGCCGGGTCGGTCAGGGCTTCGCGGCGGGCTTGCCGCCCGCTGGTGCAGTGGGCTTGCCGCCCTGGCCGGCGGGAGCGGCGCCCGGTGCGCCCTGCTCCTGGCCGGGGATCAGCAGGCCCATCACCCGCCCGCCGGTGGCGGGGCCGGCGATCACCCGGTTGACCTTCGTCTTCATGTTCATCTCGGCGGCGTCGCCGTTGAGCTGGTTGTCGTTGCGGGTGATCTTCACGTTGCCGAGCAGCACCGCGGTGTCGTCCGCCACCGAATAGACCAGCTTGTCCGACAGCGCCACGTCGGTCGCGGTGGTCACCACCACGCTGCCGGCGCCGTCGATCCGCTCCATCTGGGTCGAGCCGTCCGGCATCTTCTTCAACTGGCCGATCAGGATGTCGGCGCGCAGCCGGTCGCCGTTGGAAATCCGCACGGCCACGGCGTCGCCGCGGGCCACCGTCAGGTTCCTGGCCTCGTAATATTCCAGCGTGTCGCGCGCCGTCACGATGTCGGTGCGGGTGACCAGCTTCAGGTTCCGCCCGGTGACCACCGCCACCTGCTTGTCCACGTCGTAGACGCCGCGCTCGCCGAACACCTCCTGGGTCGGGCTGACGATGCGCACGTTGCCTTCGGCGAGGAGCTGGAACACCTCGTTCCCCTTGCCGGGCACCTCGCGGTAATAGGCGGTCAGCACGTCGGCGAAGACGGTGCTGTCGTTGCGCTTGGCCGAGGCGTTGCCGCGCGCCACATAGGCGCGCACGTCCTGGTGCCATTCGATGGCCTGATCGGCGTCGACCTCCACCGGGTTGGGGCCGCCGCCGAGGCCGGGCAGCCCCTGGGCCGCCGCCGGGACGGACGCCCCCGGCAGCAGAAGGATCGCGGCCAGCAGCGGGGCCGCAAAGATGGCTGCACGGGTGGCGGCGCTCAACGGGTCTTTCCTCCGGGGCTTTCGGCGGCCTGGACGTCGGCCTTGGACTGGTTCAGGAACACCATCGTCTTGCCGCGGTCGGTCAGGCGGAAGCCTTCGGCGTTGATCACGCCCTGCGATCCCTGGCCCACGACATGGACGTCGCCCCAGGCGGTGCCCTTGCGGATGTCGGATTCCGCTTCTTCGGTGGTGAATTCGTCGCCGTCGTCGCGCATCACGCGGACGTGGCCGCGCATCTTCAGGATGCCGGTGACCTGGTTGTACCAGCCCTTGTCGGACCGGATGGTCACCCAGGTGCCGTCGGCCTGGGTCATCTCCGCCTCCGGCTGGTCCAGCAGGACGATGTCCGGCTGGTCGGCGATCCGGTCGGCCTTGACCGCCACCAGGGAGAAGGGCTGGTTGGATTCGTCCACCGCGATGTAGCGCGGCTTGATCATTTCGAGCTGGCCCTTGTCGGCGGAGATGCGCAGGGTCGGCAGCTCGGTCAGCGAGGGCCAGACGGCGATCAGCGCCATCACGGCCAGCGCCAGCGCCGGCAGCGCGAACTTCATTCCGGTCACGAACCGGCTGTAGACGCGGCTGACCGGGCGGATCTCCCGGCGCCGGTGCACGCGCTTGGCGGGCTCGCCGCCCTGCTGCGACCCCTGCGAGGCCCCCTGTGAGGCCCCCTGTGAGGCCCCCTGTGAGGCCATGAGCTGCGCGGCGAGGGAAGGCGCATCGGCGCGACGCTTCTCCGTTTCCACCGTCCGGTTCTTCAGATCGCTGTCCATGGCGTCACCGTCCTCCGGCTGCCCGTCACGCCGCCCCGGCGCGCAGGCAATCGTGAATGTGCACAACACCGAGCGGCCGGTCCGCCTCCACCACGAACAGGCTGGTGATCTGCTTCGCGTTCATTTCCCGCAGCGCCTCCTCGACCAGTGCCTTGGGCCGGATCGTCTTGGGGCGTGGCGACATGATGCTGTCCGCGCGCTCCGTCCACAGCTCGGGCGTCAGGTGGCGGCGCAGGTCGCCGTCGGTGATGACCCCGGCCAGCGCGCCCGAGGCGTCCAGCACGCCCACGCAGCCCAGCCGCTTGGCCGTCATCTCGAAGATGACCGTGGAAAGCGGCGTATCCAAGGCGCACAGCGGCATGCCGTCCCCCTTGTGCATCACGTCGGTCACCTTCAGCAGCGCCCGCCCGAGCTGCCCGCCGGGGTGGAACTGCTTGAAGTCCGCCGCCGTGAAGCCGCGCCGCTCCAGCAGCGCCACCGCCAGGGCGTCGCCCAGCGCCAGCATCATCGTGCTCGACGTGGTCGGGGCCAGCCCCAGCGGGCAGGCTTCCGGGGCGGGCGGCAGGATGAGCGCCACGTCCGACTGCTCCGCCAGCGAGGAGCCGGCGCGGCGGGTGATGCCGATCAGCGGGATCTCGAACCGGCGGGTGTAGGCGACGATGTCCGACAGCTCGTGCGTCTCGCCGGAATTGGACAGGGCGATCACCGCGTCCTGCCGGGCGATCATGCCGAGGTCGCCGTGGCTCGCCTCGCCCGGATGGACGAAGAAGGCCGGCGTTCCGGTGGAGGCCAGCGTCGCGGCGATCTTGCGCGCCACATGGCCGGATTTGCCCATGCCGGAGACGACGACCCGGCCCGCGATCCCGGCCAGCCGGTCCAGCGCGCGGACGAAGGCGCCGTCCAGCCCGTCGGCCAGCGCGGTCAGGGCATCGGCCTCCATGCGCAGGACGCGCCGCGCGCTGGCGATGTCGCCGCCATCCCCGGCATCGGACGCCCCGGCATCGGACGCCCTGATATTGGATATGGCGCCGCCGGACGCGGTGGCGTCCGCCGGGCAATCGATCAGGCTGGCTGCGGTCAGGCTCGTCAAGGCGGCTCTTGCCTCTTCTGTTTGGCCCAGGGGGGCCGAAAGCGGGTACTCCGGCAGGCAGGCCGCCTATACGCAACAACGGGCCTGCCACCGCGCGGGCAGTATGCCCACCCGCGCGCGTCCGGTCAAATCAACGTCCGAAAGGTCCGGCCTATTCCACCGGCCCGGTTTTCAGTGCGACAGAATGTCCGGCTGCTCCCAACCGCCCAGATCCAGTTCCCCGCGGGCCGGCAGGAAGTCGAAGCAGGCCTTTGCGAGATGGCTCCGCCCCTCGCGCGCCAGCATGACGTCCAGCTTTTCCTTCAGGTCATGCAGGTGCAGCACGTCGGAGGCGGCGTACTTCATCTGCTCCGGCGTCAGTTCCGGCGCACCCCAGTCGGAGGACTGCTGCTGCTTGGACAGCTCGACCCCCAGCAGATCCTTCACCAGATCCTTCAGCCCGTGCTTGTCGGTGAAGGTGCGGACCAGCTTGGACGCGACCTTGGTGCAGTAGACCGGCTGGCAGACGACGCCCAGATAGGCCTGCATCACCGCCACGTCGAAACGGGCGAAGTGGAACAGCTTGGTGACTTCGGGGTCGGCCAGCAGGCGCCTCAGGTTCGGCGCGTCGTACCGGCCCTGGCGGAACTGGACCAGATGCACCGTGCCGTCGCCGGGGGAAAGCTGGACCAGGCACAGCCGGTCGCGGTGGGGGTTCAGCCCCATGGTCTCGGTGTCGATGGCGACGGCGCCGCCGCGGGCCAGGGATTTCAGGTCGAGACCGTCCGGCAGGTCGCCGTCATGAAGGTCGATGGGCATTGGGAGGCTTCCCGCTCAGGTGGACGGCCCCCGGCCACGGACCCCAGAAACGACGAACGCCGCTCTGCTACCTTTCCGTCCCCGCCGGGGGGAGGTCCGTAGCATGCGGCGCAGCCGGGTAGATATGGTGCCCAGGAGAAGACTCGAACTTCCACGACATTTCTGCCACAGGTACCTGAAACCTGCGCGTCTACCAATTCCGCCACCTGGGCTCGGTGTGGGCCGCTTATGTAGCCGTCTGGCGGATCCCCGTCAACAGCTTTTTTCACCGCCGGACGGAAACCGCCCCCAGGCGCGGAACCGGGCGCGAAATGGGCCGCGTGCGGCGCGTCAGGCCCTAGCCTCTTCGGGGAGGTTTCTATATAAGCAACCCCCGATCCGACCGCCGCAGCTCCGCTGGGCGGCGGTTCGGAGGAAAATACCGAAGCAAGGGTTTTGCGGGCCCAACGGCACGGGAGAAGGTCGATGTCCTATCGCTCTGAAGTGGTCACGGTGTTCGGCGGTTCGGGATTCGTCGGCCGCCATCTCATTCGCCGCCTCGCCAAGACCGGCGCCATCGTGCGCGTCGTGTCGCGCCATCCGAATCAGGCCAATTTCCTGAAGACCGCCGGCTCGGTCGGGCAGATCGTGCCGATGGCCGCCGACGTGAAGGACGACCGGTCCGTCGCCCGGGCCATCCAGGGCGCCGACACCGTCATCAACCTGATCGGCACGCTGTACGAGCGCGGGGCCTGGAGCTTCCAGACCGTGCACGTCGACGCCGCCGCGCGCATCGCCCGCATCGCCAAGGCCAGCGGCGTGCAGCGTCTGGTCCACGTCTCCGCCATCGGTGCCGACGCCAAGGCCCCCGCGGCCTACGCCAAGTCCAAGGCGGCGGGCGAGCAGGCCGTGCGGGACGCCTTCCCCGGCGCCACCATCATCCGTCCCAGCATCGTCTTCGGGCCGGAGGACGGCATCTTCAACAAGTTCGCGGCCATGGCGCAGGTCTCCCCGGCGCTGCCGCTGATCGGCGGGGCGACGCGGTTCCAGCCGGTCTATGTCGGCGATCTGGCCGACGCCATCGCCGCCGCCGCGACGCTGGACTCGGCGGTCGGCCGGACCTACGAGCTGGGCGGCCCGCGCGTCTACACCTTCAAGGAGCTGATGCAGCTCATGCTGCAGGAGATCCGCCGCAAGCGCCTGCTCGTCCCGGTTCCGTGGAGCGTGGCGGAGAAGCTGGGCGGCCTGCTGGAGAAGGTGCCGCCGATCGTCGCCCCGCCGCTGACCCGCGACCAGGTGGAGATGCTGAAGACCGACAACGTCGCCGCTCCGGGCGCCCTGGGCTTCAAGGATCTGGGCATCGCGCACCTGTCGAGCTGCGAGGTGGTGCTGCCGACCTACCTGTCGCGCTTCATCGTCGGGGGCAAGTCCAACACGCTGACCCGCAACGCCGGCAACCATTCCGGCGCGCACTGATCCAGCGCGCACTGCCCGAACCGGCCCGAAGGCCGCAGACGGAAGCCCCGGCCCGCCGCCGGGGCTTTCGCCGTTTCAGGGCCCGTCTTTTCCGGTTCCTGCCGCCCGGCGCAAGGGTGCCCTGCGGCGCGCGGCCTTGATTCCCGCGCGCCCCTGCCGCATCTGGCCCCTTCATCGGGGCAACGGGACGGGTGCGGGGAACCATGCAGGCCGCAACGCAGGATTTCACCATGCGGGAATATTCGGACCGCGCGCCGGGGGCGCGGCTGGCGTCCCTGGCGGCCTTCTTCGTCAACGGTTCCGTCTTCGGCGTCTGGGCCACCCAGATCCCGGCGATCAAGGATCATCTGGACCTCAGCCCCGGCGTGCTCGGCCTCGCCCTGCTGTGCCTCGCCGCCGGGGCGCTGACGGCGATGGTCGGCACCGGCGCGCTGCTGGGCCGCGTCGGCAGCGCCCCGGTGATCCGCGGCACCGCCCTGGCCTTCGCCGCGATCCTGCCGTTGCCGGCGCTGATGCCGGACCTGCCGTCGCTGTGCGCGGTGCTGTTCCTGTTCGGGGCGGCGGGCGGAACGATGGACGTGGCGATGAACGCCCACGGCGCGCTGGTGGAGCGGCATCTGGGGCGGCCCATCATGTCGTCGCTGCACGGCATGTGGAGCCTGGGCGGCCTGTTCGGCGCCGGGGCGGGCGGGCTGCTGCTGCAAATCCTGCCACCGCCGGTCCAGGCGTCCGTCCTCGCGGCGGCGCTGCTGGTGCTGTTCTTCGCTTTGCACCGCCGCTTCCTGCCCGGCGGGGCCGACCGGCGGGCGGAGCCGGCGGGCCTCGCCCTGCCCGACCGCGGCACGCTGCTGCTGGGCGCGCTGACCTTCCTGGCCTTCATGAGCGAGGGCGCGATCCTGGACTGGAGCGCCGTCTATCTGCGCGAGGATCTGGGCGGCGCGGCGTCCATCGCGGCGCTGGGCTTCGCCGTGTTTTCCGGGGCCATGGCGGTGGGCCGCTTCTGCGGCGACCGGCTGCGCCAGCGGTTCGGCGGGCCGGTGCTGGTCCGCGCCGGGGCCGTGCTGGCCTTCGCCGGGCTGGCGGTGGCGCTGACCGGGGGCGGGCCGGTGGTGGCGGTGGCCGGGTTCGGGCTGACCGGCATCGGCCTGTCGAACGTGGTGCCGGTTCTGTTCAGCGCCGCCGGCGCCAAATCGGAAGGCGACGCCGGCCCGGCCATCGCGGCGGTGGCGACGCTGGGCTATGCCGGGGTCCTGACCGGCCCGGCCCTTCTCGGCTTCGTGGCGGAGGCCAGCACGGTGGGCTTCTCCTTCGCCCTGGTCGCCGCGCTGGCGCTGGTCATCGCCGCGGCCTCCTCGCGCGCCGTGGCCCCGCAGGGCTGAGGCGCGCGGGAGAGCGGCGCCTTACAGATAGAGGAACGCCAGCATCCCCGACCCGATGGCGATGCGGTACCAGGCGAAGGGCGCGAAGCCGTAGCGCCCGACGAAATCCACCAGCACCTTGACCACCAGCGCCGCGGCGATGAAGGCGGTGACGAAGCCGACCGCGATCAGCGTCGCGGAGTCGATCGTCATCAGGCTCCAGTTCTTGTAGAGGTCGTAGACCGTGGCGCCGGCCATGGTGGGGATCGCCAGGAAGAAGGAGAATTCCGCGGCGGTCCGCCGGTCCACCCCCATCAGCAGCGAGCCGAGGATCGTCGCCCCCGACCGCGACACGCCCGGCACCAGCGCCAGGCACTGGCACAGCCCGATCTTCAGCGCGAGCGGCGCCGGAAAGCGCTCGATCTGGTGATAGCGCGGGACGGGCACCAGCCGCTCCGCCATCAGGATCGCCACGCCGCCCAGAATCAGCGCGACGCTGACCACCGTCGGGTTGAACAGCACCGCCTTGATGACGCCGTGCAGCGCGGCGCCCAGGATCATCGCCGGCAGGAAGGCCAGGATCACCGCGATGGCGAAATGGCGCGCCCCCGGATCGTCCTTCAGCCCGGTGACCACCTTCCACAGCCGGGCGAAATAGACCGTGCAGATGGCCAGGATCGCGCCGAGCTGGATCACCACCTCGAACACCTTGCCCGGCGGGCCTTCGAAGCCCAGCAGCGTGTCGAAAATGATCAGGTGGCCGGTGGACGAGACCGGCAGGAATTCGGTCAGCCCTTCGATCAGGCCGAGCAGAGCGGCGTCCAGATATTGGTCGATCAACATGCGGCGCGGGGCCTCTGGCAGGATTGCGGGTGGCAATGCCCGGCTTATAGCAGCGCAACATGGGGAAGGCGACGGCCCATGGGGCGATACCCCGAATTGGGAGATAGTCCCGGATCGGACCTAATTTTCTTGCTTGTTTTTCGGGCATCCCCGTCCTCTACGGAGGCGCCTGCGGCACCGAGTCACAGTTTGGTCAGCCATACTGCCCTAATGGCGAAAATGTGCTCGCGCATCGCCTTCTCTTGCGGTATATGACGTTCAGACCGCGTGTCCGCGGGCTTTCGTTTTCACTGCGGCCACGCCCCTTGGCATGCCCCACCGGCATGGAGAAGGGCCGCCCGGCCGCCGGCACCGTCCCCACGCACGGGACACGGGAAAAAGGAGCAGGCGTTATGGCGAACCAGAGGATGTTGGGCTTCGTGCACACCGCGCAGCGGATGCCCGACAAGCGCCCGGCCACGGAGCGCCGCCAGGATTTCGCCGAAATCTACGCCCGCTTCTCCGACGAGCGCGCGAACGAGCAGGCCAACCGCTGCTCCCAGTGCGGCGTCCCCTTCTGCCAGGTGCATTGCCCGGTCTCCAACAATATCCCCGACTGGCTGAAGCTGACCTCCGAAGGCCGGCTGGAGGAGGCGTACGAGGTCTCCCAGGCCACCAACAACTTCCCGGAGATCTGCGGCCGCATCTGCCCGCAGGACCGCCTGTGCGAAGGCAACTGCGTCATCGAGCAGTCCACCCACGGCGCCGTCACCATCGGGTCGGTGGAGAAGTACATCAACGACACCGCCTGGGATCAGGGGTGGGTGAAGCCGCGCAAGCCGGCGCGCGAACTCGGCCTGTCGGTCGGCATCATCGGCGCCGGCCCCGCCGGCCTCGCCGCCGCGGAGGAGCTGCGCGCCAAGGGCTACGAGGTGCATGTCTACGACCGCCACGACCGCATGGGCGGCCTGCTGGTCTACGGCATCCCGGGCTTCAAGCTGGAGAAGCCGGTGGTCGAGCGCCGCGTGCAGCTTCTGGCCGACGCCGGTGTGGTCTACCACCCGAACTTCGAGGTGGGCCGCGACGCCTCCCTGCCGGAACTGCGCCGCAGGCACGTCGCCGTTCTGGTCGCCACGGGCGTCTACAAGGCGCGCGACATCAAGGCGCCGGGCTCGGGCCTGGGCAACATCGTCGCGGCGCTGGAGTATCTGACCACCTCCAACAAGGTCAGCCTGGGCGACACGGTGGAGGCGTACGAGAACGGCTCCCTGAACGCCGCGGGCAAGCATGTGGTGGTTCTGGGCGGCGGCGACACCGCCATGGACTGCGTGCGCACCGCCATCCGCCAGGGTGCCACGTCGGTCAAGTGTCTGTACCGCCGCGACCGCAAGAACATGCCGGGCTCGCAGCGTGAAGTCGCCCACGCCGAGGAAGAGGGCGTGGAGTTCATCTGGCAGGCCGCCCCGGAAGGCTTCACCGGCGACAGCGTGGTGACCGGCGTGCGCGCCGTGCGCATCCATCTGGGCGTGGCCGACGCCACGGGCCGCCAGACCCCGCAGGTGATCGAGGGGTCGGAGTTCACGGTCCAGGCCGATCTGGTCATCAAGGCGCTCGGCTTCGAGCCGGAGGACCTGCCCGCCCTGTTCGGCGAGCCGGACCTGAAGGTCACGCGCTGGGGCACGCTGCTGGTCGATCACCGCAGCAAGATGACCAACCTGGACGGCGTGTTCGCCGCCGGCGACATCGTGCGCGGCGCCTCGCTGGTGGTGTGGGCCATCCGCGACGGGCGCGACGCGGCGGAGGGCATCCACGCCTACGCCACCGCGAAGGCCGACGCGCCGGTTGCCGTGGCGGCGGAATAAGCCAAACCAATCCATCGTTCCGCGGGTTCCAGGGGTCCGTTTCGGCCCCTGGCGGGGTGAAGGGGCGAAGTCCCCCCTTCAAAACAGACTGATTGAAAGGGTCCACCGATGACCACCGAGTTGAACCAGGGTGAGCAGTTCGTCGCCGAATACCGCGCCAACGCCGCGGCGCTGACCACTGCCAACGCCTACAACCCGGAGGATGAGCACGACGCCTGCGGCGTCGGCTTCATCGCCGCGATCGACGGCAAGCCCCGCCGTGCGGTGGTCGAGAAAGGCATCGAGGCGCTGAAGGCCGTCTGGCACCGCGGCGCCGTGGACGCCGACGGCAAGACGGGCGACGGTGCGGGCATCCACGTCGCCGTGCCGCAGAAGTTCTTCAAGGACCATGTGAAGGTCATCGGCCACCGCGCGCCCGACAACAAGCTGGCGGTCGGCCAGGTCTTCCTGCCGCGCATCAGCCTGGACGCGCAGGAAGCCTGCCGCTGCATCGTCGAGACCGAGATCCTGGCCTTCGGCTACTACATCTACGGCTGGCGCCAGGTGCCGATCAACGTCGACATCATCGGCGAGAAGGCCAACGCCACCCGTCCGGAGATCGAGCAGATCATCGTCGGCAACAACAAGGGCGTGTCCGACGAGCAGTTCGAGCTGGACCTCTACATCATCCGCCGCCGCATCGAGAAGGCGGTCCGGGCCGAGCAGATCAACGACTTCTACATCTGTTCGCTGTCCGCCCGCTCGATCATCTACAAGGGCATGTTCCTGGCGGAGCAGCTGACCACCTTCTATCCGGACCTGCTGGACGAGCGGTTCGAATCCGACTTCGCCATCTACCACCAGCGCTATTCGACCAACACCTTCCCGACCTGGCCGCTGGCCCAGCCCTTCCGCATGCTCGCCCACAACGGCGAGATCAACACGGTGAAGGGCAACGTCAACTGGATGAAGGCGCACGAGACCCGGATGGAGCATCCGGCCTTCGGCACCCACATGCAGGACCTGAAGCCGGTGATCGGCGTCGGCCTGTCGGACAGCGGCTCGCTCGACACCGTGTTCGAGGTGATGGTCCGCGCCGGCCGCAACGCCCCGATGGTCAAGATGATGCTGGTGCCGCAGGCGCTGACCAGCTCGCAGACCACGCCGGACAACCACAAGGCGCTGATCCAGTACTGCAACTCCGTCATGGAGCCGTGGGACGGCCCGGCGGCGCTGGCCATGACCGACGGCCGCTGGGTCGTCGGCGGCATGGACCGCAACGGCCTGCGCCCGATGCGCTACACCATCACGGCGGACGGCCTGATCATCGGCGGGTCCGAGACGGGCATGGTGAAGGTCGACGAGACCCAGGTGATCGAGAAGGGCCGCCTCGGCCCGGGCGAGATGATCGCCGTCGATCTCCAGGCCGGCAAGCTGTACCGCGACACCGAGCTGAAGGACCATCTGGCCGCCCAGAAGCCGTGGGGCAAGTGGGTGCAGAACACCACCCACCTGGACGAGCTGGTCAAGTCCGCCTCGCTGAAGGGCGAGCCGTCGGACATGGACAAGGCCGAGCTGCGCCGCCGCCAGCAGGCCTTCGGCCTGACCATGGAAGACATGGAGCTGATCCTGCATCCGATGGTGGAGGACGGGAAGGAGGCCATCGGCTCGATGGGCGACGACAGCCCCATCGCCGTGCTGTCCGACAAGTACCGCGGCCTGCACCACTTCTTCCGCCAGAACTTCTCCCAGGTCACCAACCCGCCCATCGACTCGCTCCGTGAGCGCCGGGTGATGAGCCTGAAGACGCGGCTCGGCAACCTCGGCAACATCCTGGACGAGGACGAGACGCAGACCCGCCTGCTCCAGCTCGAATCGCCGGTGCTGACGACCGCCGAATTCCGCGCCATGCGCGATTACATGGGCGACACGGCGGCGGAGATCGACGCCACCTTCCCGGTGGACGGCGGCCCCGACGCGCTGCGCGACGCGCTGCGCCGCATCCGCCAGGAGGCGGAGGACGCCGTGCGCGGCGGCGCCAACCACGTCATCCTGACCGACGAGGCGATGGGACCGGCCCGCGCCGCCATCCCGGCGATCCTCGCCACGGGTGCCGTGCACACGCACCTGATCCGCTCCAACCTGCGCACCTTCACCTCGCTGAACGTGCGCACGGCGGAGGGCCTGGACGTCCATTACTTCGCCGTGCTGATCGGCGTCGGCGCCACCACGGTCAACGCCTATCTGGCGCAGGAGGCCATCGCCGAGCGTCACCGCCGCGGCCTGTTCGGCTCCATGCCGCTGGAAAAGGGCATGGCCAACTACAAGAAGGCCATCGACGACGGCCTGCTGAAGATCATGTCCAAGATGGGCATCTCGGTCATCAGCAGCTACCGCGGCGGCGGCAACTTCGAGGCCATCGGCCTGTCCCGCGCGCTGGTCGCCGAGCATTTCCCGGCAATGGTCAGCCGCATTTCCGGCATCGGCCTGAACGGCATCCAGAAGAAGGTGCTGGAGCAGCACGCCACCGCCTACGACGCGGAGGTCGTGGCCCTGCCGGTCGGCGGCTTCTACCGCTTCCGCAAGTCGGGCGACCGCCACGGCTGGGAAGGCGGCGTGATCCACACGCTGCAGCAGGCGGTGACCAACGACAGCTACACCACCTTCAAGAAGTACAGCGAGCAGGTGAACAAGCGCCCGCCCATGCAGCTCCGCGACCTGCTGGAGCTGCGCTCCACCAAGGCCCCGGTGCCGGTGGACGAGGTGGAGAGCATCACCGCGATCCGCAAGCGCTTCATCACCCCCGGCATGTCCATGGGCGCCCTCTCTCCGGAGGCCCACGGCACGCTGAACGTCGCCATGAACCGCATCGGCGCCAAGTCCGACTCGGGTGAGGGCGGCGAGGACCCGGCGCGCTTCCGCCCGGACAAGAACGGCGACAACTGGAACTCCGCCATCAAGCAGGTGGCCTCGGGCCGCTTCGGCGTCACCGCCGAGTATCTGAACCAGTGCCGCGAGCTGGAGATCAAGGTCGCCCAGGGCGCCAAGCCCGGCGAGGGCGGCCAGCTCCCCGGCTTCAAGGTGACGGAGATGATCGCGCGGCTGCGTCACTCGACGCCGGGCGTGATGCTCATCAGCCCGCCGCCGCACCACGACATCTACTCGATCGAGGATCTGGCCCAGCTCATCTACGACCTGAAGCAGATCAATCCGGATGCGAAAGTGACGGTGAAGCTGGTCAGCCGTTCCGGCATCGGAACGATTGCCGCGGGCGTGGCGAAGGCCAACGCCGACATCATCCTGATCTCCGGCAACAGCGGCGGCACGGGCGCTTCCCCGCAGACCTCGATCAAGTTCGCCGGCCTGCCCTGGGAGATGGGCCTGTCGGAGGTGCATCAGGTCCTGACGCTGAACCGCCTGCGCCACCGCGTGCGGCTGCGCACCGACGGCGGTCTGAAGACGGGCCGCGACATCGTGATCGCCGCCATGCTGGGTGCGGAGGAGTTCGGCATCGGCACGGCCAGCCTGATCGCCATGGGCTGCATCATGGTGCGCCAGTGCCACAGCAACACCTGCCCGGTCGGCGTCTGCGTGCAGGACGACAAGCTGCGCCAGAAGTTCGTCGGCACGCCGGAGAAGGTGGTCAACCTCTTCACCTTCCTGGCCGAGGAAGTGCGCGAGATCCTGGCGGGCCTCGGCTTCCGCTCGCTGAACGAGGTGATCGGCCGCACCGACCTGCTCCATCAGGTCAGCCGCGGCGCGGAGCATCTCGACGACCTCGACCTGAACCCGCTGCTGGCCCAGGTCGATCCCGGCGAGAACGCGCGCTACTGCACGCTCCAGGGCCGCAACGAGGTTCCGGACACGCTGGACGCGCGCATCGTCGCCGACGCCCGCCCGCTGTTCGAGGAGGGCGAGAAGATGCAGCTCGCCTACAACGCCCGCAACACGCAGCGCGCCATCGGCACGCGGCTGTCCTCGATGGTGACGCGCAAGTTCGGCATGTTCGGGCTGCAGCCCGGCCACATCACCATCCGCCTGCGCGGCACCGCCGGCCAGTCGCTGGGCGCCTTCGCGGTGCAGGGCATCAAGCTGGAGGTGATGGGCGACGCGAACGACTATGTGGGCAAGGGCCTGTCCGGCGGCACCATCGTGGTCCGCCCGACGACCTCCAGCCCGCTGGAGACCAACAAGAACACGATCATCGGCAACACGGTCCTCTACGGCGCGACGGCGGGCAAGCTGTTCGCCGCGGGCCAGGCCGGCGAGCGGTTCGCCGTCCGCAACTCCGGCGCGACGGTGGTGGTCGAGGGCTGCGGCTCCAACGGCTGCGAGTACATGACGGGCGGCACGGCGGTCATCCTGGGCCGCGTCGGCGACAACTTCGCCGCCGGCATGACGGGCGGCATGGCCTATGTCTACGACCTGGACGACAGCCTGCCGCTGCACATCAACGACGAGAGCGTGATCTTCCAGCGCATCGAGGTCGGCCATTACGAAAGCCAGCTCAAGCACCTGATCGAGGAGCATGTGGCGGAGACGCAGAGCCGCTTCGCCGCCGAGATCCTGAACGACTGGGCGCGTGAGGTGACCAAGTTCTGGCAGGTGGTTCCGAAGGAGATGCTGAACCGCCTGGAAGTGCCGGTCCATCTGCCGAAGGCGATCTCGGCGGAATAAAACCAAAGACGTAATGCCCAGCTGGATTGCGTGTCTGGGGATTGCGCGTATGCGAACGGCGGCCCGGTCCAACCGGGCCGCCGTTTTCACGCCGACTGTTGCATGGGCGTCCTTTCCAGAGCGCGGGTCTCGGAATAATCTGGCGTGGAACGGGTTGTTAGGACCGCCTGAGGGCATCCGCAACCACACGGGAGGGCGTCATGCCGGCAGAGGACGGCCCGCGCATCAGCATTCGCTTCGCCACGGCGGACGACGGGCCGCGTTGCGCCGACATCTTCCTGCACGGGCGCCGCAACGCCTTCTCCTGGCAACCCGAGGACCGGTTCGGCCTGGACGACTATTACGACTGCGTGGACGGGGAAGAGGTGCTGGTGGCGGAGGCCGGCGCCGGGCTGGTGGTCGGCTTCCTGTCCGTCGATGTGGCGGACCGTTTCATCCACAACCTGTTCATCGACCCGCTGTGGCGCGGGCGGGGCATCGGCAGCGCGCTTCTGCGCGAGGCGCTGGCGCTGCTGCACGGCTCCGCGGAACTGGCCTGCGCGTCGCGCAACGCGGCGGCCCGCGCCTTCTACGAGCACAACGGCTGGACCCCCGTCCCCGCCGCCGATCCGGAGGGCGACGCGGAACCCCTGGTGGTCTACCGCAAATCCGCCCTTTGACAGTCCCCGGCAAGGCTAATCCATCAGCCGAAGGAGCGGCGTCACAGGCCAAAGCGCAGACTGTTTTCCGTGTCTCCCTTACGCTACAGTCCGGCCCGGCATGCGGACACTCCATCACCATCCCCTCCATCCCTTGTCCCGCGTCGCGCGGGTGATGCTGGCCGAGAAGGGTCTTCCCTTCGACGCGGTCATCGAGAAGCCGTGGGAACGGCGCGAGGAATTCCTGATGCTGAATCCCGCCGGCGAACCGCCGGTGCTGGTGGAGGAGGACGGAACCGTCGTGGCCGGCGGGCTTGCGCTGCTGGAATATCTGGAGGAAGCCTATCCCGACGTGGCCCTGATGCCGCGCGAGGTGGCGGCCCGCGCCGAGGTGCGGCGGGTGGTCGATTGGTTCACCCGGACGTTCGACCGCGAGGTGACGGAGAATCTGGTCGGCGAGAAGCTGATCAAGCGGCTGTCCGGCCAGGGCCACCCCTACGCCCCGGCAATCCGGGCCGGGCTGGCGAACGTCCAGTACCACATGGAATACATCGCCTTCCTGTCGGAACGCCGCCCCTGGCTGGCCGGCCCCACCTTCACCGTGGCCGACATCGCGGCGGCGGCGGCGCTGTCCTGCGTCGATTACGTGGACAACGTGCCGTGGGACAAGGTGCCGGAGGCCAAGGACTGGTACGCCCGCATCAAGTCGCGCCCCAGCTTCCGCAGCCTGCTGGCCGACAGCGTTCCCGGCTGTCCGCCGCCCCGCCATTACGCCGACCTGGATTTCTGACCCGCCCCGGATTTCCGACCCGACAAGGGATGGAACCCAGCCCGTGCCGGCCTGTTTCGCTTTGACGGCAAAACGGCATAGGAGGATCGGGGCATGGCCCAACACGATTACGTGCGTCACACGCTCGATTGCCTGGAGGAGGCGCAAGCGGCCCTGCGGCTTGCCCAACGCAAGGGCCAGATCGCGGCGGAGGACGAGGACCAGTTGTCCCGCCGCCTCGACACGATCACCGAACGCATCGTCCAGGTGCAGGAGATGCACTGAGACCGGCCCGGGCCGCGTCGCCCCTGGCGCGGCCTGCGGCGACACGCCGCCGCCTTACGCCACCCCCGCCCTACACCACCCCCGTCAGGCGCAGCGCCACGCCGGCCAGCGCGCAGGCCCCCAGGGTGGGCAGCATCCCCGCCTTGAAACGGAACACCGCCAGCACCGCCGCCGCGGTCAGCGCCAGGGCGGGCAGGTTGACGCTGGCCGGGACGGGAAGGTCCAGCGCCATCCCGGCGAAGCCCACCGGCTGCACTTGCGCGAACAGCGTGTGCAGGGCGAACCACAGCGCCAGATTCAGGATCACGCCCACCACCGCCGCGGTGATCGCCGACAGCGCGGCGCCGAGCATCCGGTTGCCGCGCAGCGCCTCCACATAGGGCGCGCCGAGGAAGATCCACAGGAAGCAGGGCACGAAGGTGACCCAGGTGGTCAGCAGGCCGCCCAGCACCCCGGCCAGCAATGGCGGCAGCGCCCCCGGATCACGGAACGCCCCCAGGAAGCCGACGAACTGCACCACCATGATCAGCGGCCCCGGCGTCGTTTCGGCCATGCCCAGCCCGTCCAGCATCTCGCCGGGCTGAAGCCAGCCGTAGGTTTCCACCGCCTGCTGCGCCACATAGGCCAGCACGGCGTAGGCCCCGCCGAAGGTCACCACCGCCATTTTGGAGAAGAAAACGGCGATGCCGCTGAAGGCGTTGTCCGGCCCCAGCGTCACCAGCAGCGCCAGCACCGGCCCCAGCCACAGGGCGAGGCAGACCGCCCCGACCCGCAGCGACCAGCCGGGCGAGGGGCGCGCGTGGTCGGGCATCGCGTCGCCCAGCAGGCTGTCCCGGTGAGCGGACGCCCCTGAACCGCCCGGCGCCGTCCGGAAGGCGGAAAAGCCCAGCCATGCCCCGGCCAGCCCGATCAGCGCGGCGGTCAGGACGATCAGCGGAAAGGGAATGCCGAAGGCGAAGATCGCCACGAAGGCCGCCGCCGACAGGGCCGCCAGCACCCCGTTCTTCAGCGTGCGCCGCCCGACCCGGACGACCGCCTCCAGCACGACGGCAAGCACCGCCGCCTTCAGCCCGAAGAACAACCCCTGCACCGGCCCGGTGTTGCCGAGCGTCGCGTAGAGAATGCTGAGCGCCATGATCGACAGCGCCCCCGGCAGAACGAACAGGATGCCGGCGATCAGCCCGCCCGCCGTCCGGTGCATCAGCCAGCCGATGTAGACGGCCAGCTGCTGCGCCTCCGGCCCCGGCAGAAGCATGCAGTAGTTCAGGGCGTGGAGGAACCGCTCCTCCCCGATCCACTTCCGCTCGTCCACCACCACGCGGTGCATCATGGCGATCTGGCCCGCCGGCCCGCCGAAGCTCAGCGCCGCGATCCGCGCCCAGACCCGCACCGCCTCCCACAGGCTCACCCCATGGCCGGTGGTGTCCAGACCGGCGCTGTCGGCGCTGTCCGCCCGGGTCATGCATCGTCTCCAAGGGCCGGCAAAAGGGGCACCATTGAGACCACAACGGACGGTCCGCCGCCAGCGCGGAGATGTGACGGAATTATTGAACCGTTCCGGACGGCATCGCCGCCGGCAGCACCAGCTCCACCCGCAAGCCGCCGAGCGGCGAGTCGCCCAGCCGCAGGTCGCCGCCGTAGAGCCGCGCCACGTCGCGCACCACGGCGAGGCCGAGGCCGCTGCCCGGCGTGCTTTCGTCCAGCCGCAGGCCGGGGGCCGGAACCGCGTCGCGCCGGTCGGCGGGCAGGCCCGGCCCGTCGTCCTCCACCGCCACCGCCAGCATTCCGCCCGCCTCCAGCCGCGACGAGACCTCCACCCGCGAGTTTGCCCATTTGCAGGCGTTGTCCAGCAGGTTGCCCAGCATCTCGTCCAGATCCTCGCGCTCCCCGGCGAAGACATGCTCGCGCGGGACACGGACGGTGATGGCCACCCTTCCGCCGCCCTGGAGTTTCTCCATCACCCGCGCCAGCGCCCCGGCGCTGTCGGCCACCGGGGTGGCGACGCCGGGCAGGCCGCGGGCGGCGGCGGC
>NZ_JAUJFI010000069.1 GCF_030849505.1 Azospirillum isscasi
GGCGCGGCGGGCGCCGTGGCGCGGGGCTCGGCGGTGCGGCGGGCCGGCTTCACGGGCGCGGGAGGTTCGGAATCCGCAACCGGAGCGGGAACGGGAGCGGCGGGCGGTTCCTCCGCCAGCGCGTCACCCGCCGGGGCTTCCGCGGGAGCGGCGTCCGCGGCGTCTTCGGTCTCCACATCCTTTTCGCTGGCGGCTTCCGCCTTGCGGATGATGTAGGAAATGGCGCTCGGCGTGCATTCGAATTCACGCGCGATCGCCGACAGGGTTGCGCCGGAACGGTAACGCTCAAGAATCTGCGGCCACGCCGACTGGGGGATTCGTCCGCGCTTCTTCGGAGCCTCCGGTTCGGACCCGGTTTCTGCGTTCATTATGTCGCTCGGTTGCCAAAGTGAATTTTGAGTCATGCGTATGCTGCTTGGGCCGTATCGCGCGCCTTCTGACGCAGCGTCACGCGGGCGCGTGCACGAGCATCACGTCAGGAGCCGTTTTTGCGTGCGATGTTGTCGGTACCGATGAATATCGGGAACTTGATGGGAAAATGCCAGAAGAACTTTGCGCCGCCTGGAAAAATTGCGCTTAGGCGGGTTGTCCGAACCGTAGTCCGGCCATAGTCCGAAGGCTGGATTGCCTCGTGGAGGGCCGTTTGAGCGAACCGCATAGGAGCATTTGCGGCGAGAATTTTAAAAACTTCACTTCACGGATCGGTCATGCAGGAAGCGGTTTGAAAATCCGCGGCGGTCCGGAATGCGTTGCGGAACGTTCTGTTGACACGATGCGCCCTTCGCGGGCGCTTGCTGTCCGACTGGCGGAGTTCCTTCATGCCGCATTCCATCGATCGATTCCGGCGCCTGTCCCGCAAGGCGCATTGGCACGCCGGATTGGAAACGGGATCTGCATCACGATTTGCGGCGTCCGCCGCGCCCGCGGGACTTGTCGCCGCTTTTCTGCTGGTGTCGGCTCCGGTGCTTGCCCAGGATGCGGGTGGGGCGGGCACCGCGCCCGCCACTCCGCCGTTGGCGTCTCTTCTGCCACCGAACGCGCCGCCGACCTTCGCCGATCTTGCGGAAAAACAGTTGGACGCGGTGGTCTTCATTTCGACCACGCAGGCGGCTCCGCAGGGCGGACCGCAGGCGGGGCCGCGCGGCCGGGAGATGCCGGACTTTCCGCCGGGCTCGCCTTTTGAAGAATTCTTCCGTGAATTCCGCGACCGCCAGCGCGGCCAGCCGCAACAGCAGCCGGCACCGCGCCCGACGGCGGCGCTCGGGTCCGGCTTCATCATCGACCCGGCGGGCTTCGTGGTCACCAACAGCCACGTGGTGTCCGAAGCGGCGGAGATTTCCGTGACCATGCACGACGGCACGAAGCTGCCCGCGAAGCTCGTCGGGGTGGACGGGCCGACCGACCTCGCCGTCCTGAAGGTGGACAGCAGGAAACCTCTGGTGGCGGCCCCCTGGGGCGACAGCGAGGCGTTGCGTGTCGGCGACTGGGTGGTCGCCATCGGCAATCCCTTCGGCCTTGGCGGCTCGGTGACGGCGGGCATCCTGTCCGCGCGCCAGCGCGACATCCAGCAGGGGCCGTACGACGACTATCTCCAGACCGACGCCTCCATCAACCGGGGGAATTCCGGCGGGCCGCTCTACAATCTGAACGGTGAGGTGATCGGCATCAACACGGCCATCTATTCGCCGACCGGCGGATCGGTGGGCATCGGCTTCGCCATCCCGTCCTCGGTCGCGCGCCCGGTCATCGAGCAGTTGCGCGATCACGGGCAGGTGCGCCGCGGCTGGCTGGGCGTCCAGGTGCAGGGCGTGACCCCGGACATCGCCGAGAGTTTGGGCATGCCGGAACCGGCGGGCGCGTTGGTGACCAGCGTGTCTCCGGACGGCCCGGCGGGGAAGGGCGGCGTGCGCCAGGGCGACGTCATCACCCGTTTCAACGGCGAAGCCATCGCGCAGATGCGCGCGCTGCCGCGGATCGTCGCGGCGACGCGGATCGGCTCCACGGTGCCGCTGGAACTGCTGCGCGACGGCAAGGCCGAAACCCTGACGATCACCGTGGGTGAACTGGAGCCGCCGCAGGAGCAGGTCGCCCTGTCCGGGTCGAGCGGAGCGCCGCGTCCGGAAACGGCGGTCGATACCAGGACGGTTCTCGGCCTGACCCTGTCGCCGCTGACCCCCGGCCTGCGCGACAGCTTCGCGATCAACCCGGACGTCGAAGGCGTGGTCGTCACCGAGGTCGGCGACTCCAGCGCCGCCAGCGAGCGCGGGATCGAGGCCGGCGACGTGATCGTCGAGGCCGGGCAGGAACCGGTGAAGACGCCGGAGGATCTGAACCGTCTGGTGGACGACGCGCGCAGCCAGGGGCGCAAGACGGTGCTGATGCTGCTCAGCCGCGACGGCGACCTGCGCTATGTGCCGATGCCCATCGAAGACCGGAGGGGCTGAGGGGCGCGGTCCCAACCTTTTCCTCTACCGTTTGCCGGGCGGCGGGAGTAATTTGCCCGCCACTTGGCGAATGGGATTAATCCAGTGAGTGTAGATTCCGAGGGCCGTCCGCCCGTGCGGCTGTCGGTCGTGGTTCCGGTCTTCAACGAAGCCGATAACGTCCTCCCCCTCCTCGAAGAGATCGAGCGCGCGCTGTCGCCCGCCGACGTGCTGGGCCGCGGTTTCGAAGTGATCTATGTGGACGACGGTTCCAGCGACGACACGCTGACGCGCCTCGCCCCGGTGGTCGCCGCGGGCCGCCTGCGGCTGGTCCGCCATGTCCGCCGCTCCGGCCAGAGCGCCGCCGTGCGCACCGGCGTGAAGGCGGCGCGCGGGGAGTGGATCGCCACGCTGGACGGCGACGGGCAGAACGACCCCGCCGACATTCCCGCCCTGTTCGCGCTGGCCGCCAAGGGCGGTCCGGACGCGCCGGTTCTGGTCGGCGGCCTGCGCAAGAAGCGGCAGGACACGCTGTCCAAGCGGCTGGCCTCGCGCTTCGCGAACGCGGTGCGGCAGTCCTTCCTGCAGGATGGCTGCACGGACAGCGGCTGCGGGCTGAAGCTGTTCCGGCGCGACGCCTTCCTCGATCTGCCCTTCTTCGGGGCGATGCACCGTTTCCTTCCCGCTCTGTTCCGCTCGCACGGCCATCCGGTGGCTTATGTGCCGGTCAACCACCGTCCGCGGGAACGCGGCGTGTCCAAATACAACAATTGGCGCCGCGGGCTGATCGGCGTGGTCGATCTTCTGGGCGTCTACTGGCTGAAGCGGCGCACCGCGCTGTCGCCCGCGGTCGAAGACCGCTAGGCCGTCTCACCCAACCGGTTGCCGCCCGATGCTCGAACGCGCCGTCGCCTGGTACCAGAGCCAAAGCACCGCCGACCTGATTTGGGTCGGCGTCGGTTTTTTCGCGCAGGCGCTGTTCATGATGCGCTTCGTCGTGCAATGGATCGCCAGCGAGCGTGCCCGGCGCAGCATCGTGCCGGACCTCTTCTGGTATTTCTCCATCGGCGGTGGGGTTCTTCTGTTGGCCTATTCGATCCAGCGGGGTGATCCGGTGTTCATGTTCGGGCAAGGGCTGGGCCTCATCATCTATTTCCGGAACCTCTATTTCGTCTGGAACAACCGCCGCGGCGGCGGGGCGGACGGCAACACGGCGGGCACGCCGTGAGCGCGGCGCCCGCCCCCTCCGCCAGCCGGCTGCCGGTCCTGGCCTATCTGTTCCTGGCGGTGCTCAGCGTCCTGCTGTTCCTGCCTGGATTCTTCGACCTGCCGCCCTTCGACCGCGACGAGGCCCGCTTCGCCCAGGCGTCCCACCAGATGCTGGAGAGCGGCGACTATGTGGACATCCGCTTCCAGGACGAGGCGCGCCACAAGAAGCCGGTGGGCATCTATTGGCTGCAGACCGCGGCGACGCGGCTGGTGGACGGCCAGGGGGAGATGCCGAAGGAGATTTGGACCTTCCGCATCCCGTCCCTGATCGGGGCGGTGCTGGCGGTCCTGGCGACGGCCTGGACCGGCGCCCGGATGTTCGGCGGGACGGTGGGGTTCCTGGCCGGGCTGATGATGGCCTCCTGCGTCGTGCTGGGGGTCGAGGCCCGCATGGCGAAGACCGACGCGGTGCTGCTCTCCACCATCGTGATCGGCCAGGCGGCGTTGGCCAGCCTCTATCTGAACCGCCACGCGGAACGGTCCGGCTGGGCGGCGCCGCTCGCCTTCTGGATCGCCGCCGGGGTGGGCATCCTCACCAAGGGGCCCATCGTCCTTCTGGTGTCCGGCACGACAGCGCTGGTGCTGACAGTGCTGGACCGCCGGGCCGGCTGGCTGAAGCGGCTCCGCCCGCTGGTCGGCCTCGCCATCGTGGTCGCCATCGCCGCGCCCTGGCTGATCGCCATCACGGTGAAGACCAAGGGTGCCTTCTTCGCCGAGTCGGTCGGTCACGACATGATGGGCAAGGTGGTCAGCGGGCAGGAGGCCAAGGGCCTGCCGCCCGGCTATTACCTGGGCACCTTCTGGGTGACCTTCGCGCCCTGGTCCTTCCTGGCGCTGCTGGCCGTTCCCTGGGCGTGGGGCCACCGCAAGGCGACGGGACCGGCGGCGGACGCCGTGCGCTTCTGCGTCGCCTGGATCGTGCCGAGCTGGCTGGTGTTCGAGGCGGTACCGACCAAGCTGCTGCACTACACGCTGCCGGTCTTTCCGGCCATCGCCATCCTGACCGCAGCCGCGGCGCGCGAGCATTTCCTGCGCCGTGCCGACGCGCCGCGCCGGGTCCTGTTCACCGCCGCCACCGCCCTGGGCGCCATCGGCTTCGGCGCCCTGGCCGTGGCGGTCACGGTGATCCCCTATCTGGTGGACCAGCGCGTCGATCCGGTGGCGGTCGCCATGCTGCCGGTGGTCCTGGTGCTGTACGCGCTGACCGTACGCCTGTTTGCCCAGCGGCGGGAAAAGGCGGGGTTCGCGGCGGGCGTGGCGGCGGTGGCGGTGCTGTACGTGGGCACCTACGGCGCCGTCCTGCCGGGCATCGACGGTGTCTGGATCAGCCGGCAGGCCGCGCGTACGGTCGCGGCGGCGCGCCCCTGCGCCGACAGCGTGGTCGCCTCCGCCGGCTATTCGGAGCCGAGCCTCGTCTTCCTGCTGGGGACCGGCACGCGCCTGACCCACGGGGCGGGTGCCGCCGCGCATCTGGCCGAGGACCGGGCCTGCGGGCTGGCTCTGGTCACTGGGCGGGAGGAGGCGGAATTCCGTGCGGCCCTGAAGGGGATGGAGCCGGTGCAACTCGGCCAGTTCTCCGGCTTCAACTACAACACCGGCAAGCGGCTGACCCTGACGCTCTACGGCGCGCCGCGGTCCTGAAGGAACCGGAAATGGGTGCTCCACGGATGGGGGGTGCGGGCTGAGTAACTCGCCTCCTCACTGGACATGCGCCGCGGCATCCGGCGGAATCCGCCTTCCCACACGCAAAAGGATGGAAGGCCGCCGCGTCATGCTTCGAACGATGACTGTTGCGACCCTCGCGGTGCTGGCCTTTGCCGCACCCGCCGAAGCGCAAAGGCAGGAATACCCCTCCTGGGTGTATGAGGAGATGGTCCCGACCGGACCCCACATGCGCCGCATGGAGGAAGCCCAGCCGGTTCCCGGCCCGCGCCCGTCCCATTGGGGCGCCATGGGCAACGGCGAACAGTTCCGTGCCGGCTCGCGCGGCTACGGCACCGACCCGGCCCGCGCCACGCCCTCCTACTCCCGCACCAATTCGCTGACCCCGCCGGTCCGCGACGGGCGCGGCGCGGCGGCGGCGGCGCGGCGCGGCGGCGGGGACAACACCCCGTCGACCCCGCGCGAGGTGACGCTCAACCCGGAATACACGTTCCAGCGGTAGCGGTCTCCTCGGGCCGCCACAGCCACGCCGCGCCCCGGACTCCGCTCGAATCGCCGTGGACGGCGCGACGGACGGGCGTGTCCAGGCTGTCTGAGAAGGTCCAGCGGGCGATGGCCGGGGGCAGGGCAGTGTAGAGGAACTCCAGGTTCGACAGCCCGCCGCCCAGAACGATGACGTCCGGGTCCAGGACGTTCACCACGCCGGCGAGCCCGCGCCCCAGCCGGTCCACCAGCCGGCCGAGGGTGGCGCGGGCCGCGGGATCGCCATTCCCGGCAAGGGCGGCGACGGCCTCCGCGGTCAGCTCCGCGCCCGTGGCGCGGCGGTGGTCCGCGGCGACGGCGGGACCGGACACGAAGGTCTCCAGACAACCCGACTTCCCGCAATAGCAGGCGGGGCCGGGCCGCTCGTCGTCGGTGGGCCAGGGCAGGGGATTGTGCCCCCATTCGCCGCCGATGGCGTTGCGGCCGCCCAGCGGGCGGCCATGGACGACGATTCCCGCCCCGCAGCCGGTGCCGAGGATCGCCGCGAAGACCACCCCGCAGCCCGCCCCGGCCCCGTCCGCCGCCTCCGACACCGCAAGGCAGTTGGCATCGTTCTCAATCCGCACGGGCCTCTGGAGCGCGTCGCTCAGATCCCGGTCGAAGGGTCTGCCGATCAGCCATGTGGAGTTGGCGTTCTTCACCAACCCGGTCGCCGGGGATATGGCCCCGGGAATGCCGACTCCGACCGTGGCGCCCGCCGTGCCCGTCTCCTCTTCCAGCCGGGCGACCATGGCGGCGATGGTCCGCAACGTCGCGTCGTAGTCGCCGCGGGGCGTCGGGACGCGGAAGCGGGCAAGCTCCTCGCCGCCCGCGCCGAGCGCGATGCCTTCCGTTTTCGTGCCGCCGAGGTCGATGCCGATGCGGACGGACGAGGGGGTGCCGCTGTTGCGGTTCATAGGGAAAATGCCCTGTTCTGTGGGCCGCGTCACAGAATGGCGCCGGCGCTGTTGCAATACTGGGAAAGACCGCTGTTCCGCAACCCAAGCAAACATCCCGTAGTCGAGATCCCTTTCTGGCGGCTGCGATGCCACAGGCTGGGACAAATGGCCTTTGGAGCGGCGATATGGGTTGACCGAAAAGTGGGATCTTGTAGAACCAGCGAAACAGAGGGCGCGATCCGTTGGGTTCCGCCCGTCAATCAGGGCCACCGGAGCCGGACCAACGATGAATCGCCAGCGCGCCGCCCATCGCATTCCTTCCTTCACCTTGCGCAACGCCGCCGCCATCGGCCTTGCCGTGCTGTTCGCCGGCGCCGCGCTGCCGGCCGCCGCCAAGGAGGCCGCGAAGCCCGCTGTTGAAAAAGGGGCCACCGCGAAGGCCGCCACCGCGAAGCCGGCCTCCTCCAAAAGCGCCGCCGCCAAGAGCGCCGCGTCCAAGCCCGGCGCCTGCTACAACCGCGCGGAGCACGCGGCGGAACAGACGATCCGCATGCACACCGAAATGATGGTGGTCGGGCTGACCTGCCAGCAGGTCAATCCGGAAAAGAAGCCGTTCAACCTGTATCAGGATTTCACGGTCAAGAACCGCTCCCTGATCTCCAATTCGGAAGCGTCGATGATCGACCATTTCCGGAAGAAGGGCGGCGGCAACGCGACGCGGCAGTTCGACATGTTCCGCACGGAGATGGCGAACGAGATCAGCCGCCGCGCGGCGACCATCGGAACGGGGCTCTATTGCGCCAACTTCGTCGACCGCTCCAAGGCGGCCATGGATCTGACGGCGGACGACATCCGCGTCCTGACCGCCGATGAAAAAAGCGCCGGTCTGATGCATTTGTCGTCAAAGCCGCTGTGCGACGTCCAGGTCGTGAGCAATCCGGACGTGAATTACGACGTCGCCCAGGCCCCGGCCTCGCGCGGGGGCAGCGCCGCCCCGGCGGCCAAGTCCACGGGCAAGGCGACCGCCAAGGCCCCCGGAAAGCCGAAGGACCCGGCGAAGACCCAGGTCGTGTCCGCCAAGCGCTGACCGGCGCAACCCCGGTGACGATGCCGGATGGCCTGGACCGTCCGCACCGTGCACCGCAGCAATGGCACAGTTGTTGCGAAGCCCTCTTCACCACGGTGAAGGGGGCTTTTTCATGCCCTTCAGTCGTCATGGTAGAATGCAAGCGCAAAGTTCACGGAACTGACATGAATCGATATTGCAAATTCTCTGAAAATTGGTATTACCGCATATAGAGTGCGGTTTTGCCCTCTTGCTCAGTTCAGAGCCGCTGGGCTAACGTTCCGCTTAGACAACAATCTTGGCCCCGCGCTCAAGAGCCTGGGAAAGCCAATTCGGGGAGTGGCACTTCACGTGACTGGTGTACGAGCGCGCTTGTCTCGCTCGCCGAAGCCTGCGCATCGCGCCGAGGCGAGGTAGGACAATGGAATATTTTCTTCAGCAGTTGATCAACGGCCTGTCGCTGGGCGCCATCTACGGCCTCATCGCGATCGGATACACGATGGTGTACGGCATCATCGGCATGATCAACTTCGCCCACGGCGAGATCTACATGATCGGCGCCTTCGTGGCCCTCATCACCTTCCTGACGCTCGGCAGCCTGGGGATCACCTGGGTTCCGCTGGCCCTTCTCGTCATGCTGGTGTCGGCGATGCTGTTTACCGCCGTCTATGGCTGGACGGTGGAGCGCATCGCCTACCGCCCGCTGCGCAGCTCGCCGCGTCTGGCGCCGCTGATCTCGGCCATCGGCATGTCGATCTTCCTGCAGAACTACGTTCAGATTCTGCAGGGCGCGCGCAGCAAGCCGCTGCAGCCGATTCTGCCCGGCAATCTGACCCTGATGGACGGCGCGGTGTCGGTCAGCTACGTGCGTCTGGCGACGATCGTCATCACGATCGCGCTGATGTACGGATTCACCCAGCTCATCACCCGCACCTCGCTCGGCCGCGCCCAGCGCGCGTGCGAGCAGGACAAGAAGATGGCGGGCCTGCTGGGCGTCAACGTCGACCGCGTCATCTCGCTGACCTTCGTCATGGGCGCCGCCCTGGCCGCCGTGGCGGGCATGATGGTCCTGCTGATCTACGGCGTGATCGACTTCTACATCGGCTTCCTGGCCGGCGTTAAGGCCTTCACCGCCGCGGTCCTGGGCGGCATCGGCTCCCTGCCGGGCGCCATGCTGGGCGGCGTGGTCATCGGGCTGATCGAGGCTTTCTGGTCGGGCTACATGGGCAGCGAATGGAAGGACGTGGCGACCTTCACGATTCTCGTGCTCGTCCTGATCTTCCGTCCGACCGGCCTGCTGGGCCGTCCGGAAATCGAGAAGGTGTGAGGCCATGACCGCGATTTCCCTGTCTTCCCCGCGGGCCATCGCCTGGCCCGCGATCCTGAAGGAGGCGGCGATGACCGCCTTCGTCGCCCTTCTTCTGACGATCCCGCTGGTCGGCCTGCGCACGGTGGACCGTCCCACCGGCCTCGGGCTGGAAACCCGCTGGGACGAGGTGGCCGCCGCCGTCGGTCTGGTCTTCCTCGGGCGCCTCGGCCTCTGCCTGATCCGCGAGGGGCATGCGGCCATCGTCCTGGTCCTGGCCGCCGCCGCCGCCGCCGCGGGCTTTTTCATCGCCATGCCGACGGAGGCCCTGCGGATCATCCTGATCGCCGGGGGCGCCGTGATCGCGATCCGCGCCATCCTGGCGATCCGCACCGGCCGCTCCAAGCTGTCGCAGGCGGAGCGCGACAAGCGCATGGACCACATCGCCGCGCAGGTGCAGCACGCCTCGCGCTGGCTTGGTCCGATCGCCATCGTCCTGGCGCTGGCCTTCCCGTTCACGCCGCTGGCCGACCGCCAGTTGCTGGACATCGGCATCCTGCTGCTGACCTACGTCATGCTGGGCTGGGGCCTGAACATCGTGGTCGGTCTCGCCGGTCTGCTCGACCTCGGCTATGTGGCCTTCTACGCGGTGGGCGCCTACTCCTACGCGCTGCTGGCCCATTACTTCGGCTTCAGCTTCTGGCTCTGCCTGCCGCTGGCGGGCCTGCTGGCGGCGTTGTCGGGGGTGCTGCTGGGCTTCCCGGTGCTGCGTCTGCGCGGCGACTATTTCGCCATCGTGACGCTGGGCTTCGGCGAGATCATCCGCATCATCCTGATCAACTGGTACCAGTTCACCGGCGGTCCCAACGGCATCTCCGGCATCCCGCGCCCCAGCTTCTTCGGCATCGCCGACTTCACGCGGACCCCGGCGGACGGCACCATGGCCTTCCACGAGCTGTTCGGCCTGGAGTTCAGCCCGCTGCACCGGATCATCTTCCTCTATTACCTGATCCTGGTGCTGGCGCTGATCGTGAACCTGTTCACGATGCGCATCCGCAAGCTGCCGCTGGGCCGCGCCTGGGAAGCGCTGCGCGAGGACGACATCGCCTGCGCCTCGCTGGGCATCAACCGCACGAACATGAAGCTGGCGGCCTTCGCCATCGCGGCGATGTTCGGCGGCTTCGCCGGCTCCTTCTTCGCCACGCGCCAGGGCTTCATCAGCCCGGAGAGCTTCACCTTCATCGAATCGGCGATCATCCTCGCCATCGTGGTGCTGGGCGGCATGGGCAGCCAGATCGGCGTGGTCGTGGCGGCCCTGCTGGTCATCGGTCTGCCGGAAGCCTTCCGTGAACTGGCCGACTACCGCATGCTGGCGTTCGGCATGGGCATGGTGCTGATCATGCTGTGGCGTCCGCGCGGCCTGCTGGCCCACCGCGACCCGACCATCCTCCTGCATGGCAAGGGCGGAAGCGGCGGCCCCGCCGCGGGCACCGCCGCCGCCGGCGGCCAGGGCATCGCCGGGGGGAGCGCGAAGTGATGACGACGAACCATTCCATGACCACCACGCCCCTGCTGACGGTCGAACACCTCACCATGCGCTTCGGCGGGCTGGTGGCGGTCAACGACGTCTCCTTCGCGGCGAACAACGGCGAGATCACCGCGATCATCGGCCCGAACGGCGCCGGCAAGACGACGCTGTTCAACTGCATCACCGGCTTCTACACGCCCACCGTGGGCCGGCTGACGCTGCGCCATCCCGACGGGAAGCAGTTCCTGCTGGAGCGGATGCCGGGCTACCGCATCTCGCAGAAGGCCAGCGTCGCCCGCACCTTCCAGAACATCCGCCTGTTCGGCGGCATGAGCGTCCTGGAGAACCTGATCGTCGCCCAGCACAACAAGCTGATCCGGGCGTCGGGCTTCTCCATCGCCGGCCTTCTCGGCCTGCCGTCCTACACGAAGACGGAGCGGGAGGCGGTCGATCTGGCCAAATACTGGCTGGACCGCGTGCGCCTGCTGGAGTTCGCGGACTGGGAGGCGGGCAATCTTCCCTACGGCGCCCAACGCCGGCTGGAGATCGCCCGCGCCATGTGCACCGAGCCGGTGATGCTCTGCCTGGACGAGCCGGCGGCGGGCCTCAACCCGCGCGAGTCGGGCGAGCTGGCCGACCTGCTCACCTACATCCGCGACGCGCACAAGATCGGCGTGCTGCTGATCGAGCATGACATGAGCGTGGTGATGACCATTTCCGACCATGTCGTTGTGCTGGATTACGGCCGGAAGATTTCCGACGGCGACCCGGCCTTCGTGAAGAACGACCCGGCGGTGATCCGCGCCTACCTCGGCGAGGAAGAGGACGAGGAGTTGCCGGCGGTGGTCGCGGCCGACCTGCCGGAAGTCGCCAAGCGAGCCGAGGAGGGGGCCTGAGCCATGCTGAAGGTATCGGGCGTCCACACCTTCTACGGCGCCATCGAGGCGCTGAAGGGGGTCGACATCGAGATCGGGGCCGGCGAGATCGTCTCGCTGATCGGCGCCAACGGCGCCGGCAAGTCCACGCTTCTCATGACCATCTGCGGCAGTCCGCGCGCCCGCATGGGCCGGATCACGTTCGAAGGGCAGGACATCACGCAGATGCCCACCTACGAACTCGTCCGCCTGGGCATCGCCCAGTCGCCGGAAGGCCGCCGGATCTTCCCGCGCATGAGCGTGCTGGAAAATCTGCAGATGGGCTCCATCACCGCCAAGCCGGGCAGCTTCGCCAACGAGCTGGAACGGGTGCTGACCCTGTTCCCGCGCCTGAAGGAGCGCATCGGCCAGCGCGCCGGCACCATGTCCGGCGGCGAGCAGCAGATGCTGGCCATCGGGCGCGCCCTGATGAGCCAGCCGCGGCTTCTGCTTCTCGACGAGCCGTCGCTGGGCCTCGCCCCGCTGGTGGTGAAGCAGATCTTCCAGGCGGTGAAGGACATCAACCGCGAGCAGAAGATGACCGTGTTCATGGTCGAGCAGAACGCCTTCCACGCGCTGAAGCTCGCCCACCGCGGCTATGTGATGGTCAACGGCAAGGTCACCATGTCGGGGACCGGTGCGGAACTGCTGGCGAACGAGGAAGTGCGTTCGGCCTATCTGGAGGGAGGTCACTGATGGACGGCGTTCTCGGTTCCTCTCTGCCGGTCTTCCTGGGCCTGACGGTCCTGGTGTTCGGCGGCTGCGGCGTCCTGACCGGCCAGACCCTGGCCGAAGGCTGGAAGCCGCTGTCCAGCGCCATCGCCTACTCGATCCTGCTGGGGCTGGGCGACCGGTTCCTGGTCTGGGGCCTGTTCGGCGGCCAGCTTCTTTCGGTGTACGGATTCGTGGTGCACACGCTGGTGATCGGCGCGATCACCCTGACCACGTACCGCATTTCGATGGCGCGGCGGATGGTGTCCCAGTATCCTTGGCTGTACGAACGCTCGGGACCCTTCGGCTGGCGCGAGCGCGTCGGCGGAACGCTCGCCGAGTGATTGCGAATTCCATGGGTCCGATCGAGACTGCGCCGCGGGTGAAACTGTCGCACTTGGCGATGATCGGACTATAGTGGAACCTTGTCGGCACCGGCGCCCCCAAGCCCTTGGGGGACCGGTGAAAAGGCCCCGGAGGGGCCGGCGTACGACTCATAACAGGGAGCCAACGAAACTATGAACTACAAGCTTTCCCTCCTCGTTGCGGTTGCGGCGACCGCTATGACCGCCTCGGTGGCGAAGGCCGACATCGCGGTGGCGACCGCCGGCCCGATCACCGGCCAGTACGCCACCTTCGGCGAGCAGATGAAGAAGGGCATCGAGCAGGCGGTTGCGGACATCAACGCCGCCGGCGGCGTTCTGGGCCAGAAGCTGAAGCTGGAAGTGGGCGACGACGCCTGCGACCCGAAGCAGGCTGTCGCCGTGGCGAACCAGCTCGCCAAGGCGGGCGTGAAGTTCGTCGCCGGCCACTTCTGCTCGGGCTCCTCGATCCCGGCCTCGCAGGTCTATGCCGAGGAAGGCGTCCTGCAGATCTCCCCGGCCTCGACCAACCCGAAGCTGACGGAACAGAACCTGAAGAACGTCTTCCGCGTCTGCGGCCGTGACGACCAGCAGGGCCAGATCGCCGGCAAGTATCTGCTGGAGAACTACAAGGGCAAGAACGTCGCCATCCTGCACGACAAGTCGGCCTATGGTAAGGGCCTCGCCGACGAGACGCAGAAGGCGCTGAACGCCGGCGGCCAGAAGGAGAAGATCTACGAAGCCTACACGGCGGGTGAGAAGGACTACTCGGCGCTGGTCTCCAAGCTGAAGCAGGAAGCCATCGACGTCGTCTATGTCGGCGGTTACCACACCGAGGCCGGCCTGCTGGCCCGCCAGATGAAGGACCAGGGCCTCAGCGCCCCGATCGTGTCGGGCGACGCTCTGGTGACCAACGAGTACTGGGCCATCACCGGACCGGCCGGCGAGAACACCATGATGACCTTCGGCCCGGACCCGCGCGAGCTGCCGGACGCCAAGGACGCCGTGGAGAAGTTCCGCAAGGCCGGCTATGAGCCGGAGGGCTACACCCTCTACACCTACGCCGCCCTGCAGATCTGGGTGGAGGCGGTCAAGCAGGCCAACTCGACCGACGCCGCGAAGGTCGCCGAGGTGCTGCGCAAGAACAGCTACAGCACGGTGATCGGCAAGATCGGTTTCGACGCCAAGGGCGACGTGACCTCCCCGGCCTATGTCTGGTACCGCTGGAACAACGGCCAGTACGCCCAGGTCAAGTAACCCGGCCGTACGATCCGGTTCCCGTGAGGGAACGAAGGTTGGCGAAGGCCCGGCGGGAAACCGCCGGGCTTTTTGCTTGCGGGTGGATCAGAGGCTGGCGGGCTGCGGTGCCAGGGGTGGCGCGGCGGGTGGAGGCGCCAGGGACGGGGACCGCTCCGCCAGCAGCCTTTCCGAGGTGCGCATCACGTCCCGCCAGAAGGCGGCGGCGCGCAGGTTGTTGGCAGCCGTGAGTTCGACGAGGCGGACGCGGCTGATGCGGACGGCGGACTCGCCCAGTTCTTCCACGAGGCGGGTCGCCAACAGGAGCACGTCGTGATCGGTTTTCATGACAGGATCAACGTGCCGAACCGCCGTTTTGTTCCGCATGTGCGAAGACGGTTGTTGCAGCACCGCTACATCCCGGCCCCGGCTTGCGGGGTCACGCAACGGACACTCGCCAAGCGGGGCAGGTTTGGTGTTTGAATGGTCCGCCGTGCCTGCATCGTCGTCGGGTACGAAGCCTTGGGTTTTGGAGATCGGATATGCGCAGAAAGCGCGAAGTCGTCGAAGGCCAGATGTTCCGCAAACTCGGTCCCGGCGGGGGAATCTGGCAGGTGATCGCCGTCCGCAAGGACGGGCTGGGCACCCAGCACGCCCAGTTGCAGCGGTCCGACGATCACAAGACCCTGAAGACCCTGGCGGTGTCCGCCCTGCTCGATCCCACCCAGTTCGAAACGGTCGCCGAACCGCAGAATTGATCCGCGCCGCGGCGGCGGCGGCGACGGTTGTTTCCTTTGGTGTTCTGGTCGAAGCGCCTGCCCTCCATGGGGCAGGGCGCTTTGTGCTGTCCGCATTGCTGGTTATAGGTGCAAATTCATCCGGAAAGTGATGGGCTTCATCCAATAGAGTTATGAGAATGTCGGGTGGTGATTACTTTTAAATCGAAGGGATATGAAGGATAAGCCAAAAGTTCAGGTAATGCAGAAATGCCACATCTCTGTGCATCTTATCACAGGGTACTTGTGACGGCAGGTGGTTGCTGATATTTCGAAGTCATGACGTTTCAACCGCCGACGGAATGCGGCGGGCTCGCCCGATGAAGGGGGTGTCCTTCGACACCGGTCCTTCCGAACGGTTCGCTTCGACAGCCCCGGCACCCCGTCTACAAGGGAAAGAAGAAAATGACTCTGCGTGGGATTCTGTTCGGAACGGCGGTTGCGGCGATGCTGCCGACCGCCGCCCTGGCCGCGACCGAAGGCTTCTATGTGGGTGCCGGTGCCGGCGTGAACTGGACGCGCGACGCCGACCTGCGCTTCGAGAACACCCCGACGGATGCCAGCACCAGCTTCAAGCTGGGCGGCATCGGCGATGTCTCCGCCGGCTACGCCACGGCCGCCGGTCCGCGCGCCGAGCTGGAATTCGCCTGGCGCTGGCGCAACGCGATTGACAGCACCGACAGCGCCAACGCGGCGGTGAACGGCCTGGGCGGCAAGGCCAGCTCGCTCGCCTTCATGGGCAACGTCCTGTACGACATCAACACCGGCACCGCCTTCACGCCCTACATCGGCGTCGGCGCCGGCATCGCGCAGGTCCGCCTGGACCTCGGCGGCTTCGACGACCGCGACTGGGTGTTCGCCTATCAGGGCATCGCCGGCGTGTCCTACGCGCTGACCCGGAACTTGGCCTTGACGCTGGATTACCGCTACTTCGCGACGCTGGACCCGAAGTTCGACCTGGGCGGCCCCCCCGGCATCGCCACGTCGTCGGTGAAGGGCGAGTACCAGAACCACACCATCCTGGCCGGCCTGCGCTACACCTTCGGCGCTCCGGCGGCTCCGGCTCCGGCGGCGGCCCCCATCGCTCCGGCGGCCCCGGTCCAGGCGCAGCCCCAGTCGGAGTATCTGGTGTTCTTCGATTGGGACAAGGCCAACATCACCGCGGCGTCCGACAAGATCATCGGCGATGCCGCCACCGCGGCGGGCCGCGTGCGGGCCGTCAGCATCCATGTGGTCGGCCACACCGACACCTCCGGTTCGCCGGCCTACAACCAGCGGCTCTCGCTGCGCCGCGCCGACGCGGTGAAGAACGCACTGGTCGGCAAGGGCGTCGCGGCCAACCAGATCACCGTCGAGGGCAAGGGCGAGACCCAGCTCCTCGTGGACACCGGTGCGAACGTGCGCGAGCCGTCGAACCGCCGCGCGCAGATCCTCATCCGCGTGCAGTGATCCGGCGGGCTGCCGGTCCCGTACGGGATCGGTGGGCGCGCGTGGGACAGGGGAAAGGGCGCCGCCTCCGCGGCGCCTTTTTCGCATCTGCGGCAGAAGCACGCGCAACATCACCGAATCTTGCATCAATTGTGGCGTGAAACCTCCGGTCGGCGTATGAGGTTCATACCGGAAACCGCACTTTGGTTTGAGACGACCGAGTCCGGCCCGGTCCCAGCGGACCCCGTCCCTTTGGGCTCCCCCTCCAGCCGCCTTCGCCGAAGCAGGGTTGTCATGCAGGTATTGATCGCCGACGATCACTCCATCGTTCGCAGTGGCCTGACCCATCTGGTCGGGGAGCTGAACGAACAGGCCGGCGTGGCGGCCGCGACCAGCTTCGGCCAGTTGACCCAACTGCTGGACCAGGGTCCCTACGACCTCGTCATCATGGACCTGCGCATGCCGGGGCTCGGCGGGCTGGACGATGTGGAGGCGGTGGTCAAGCGGGTGGCGCCGGTGCCGGTCGTGGTCTTTTCCATGATCGATTCGCCGGACGAGATGCGCGCCGTGCTGTCGCGCGGGGTGCGGGCCTTCATCCCGAAATCCACGGACGACGTGCTGGTGGTCAACATCCTGCGTCTGGTCATGGCCGGCGGGTCCTATGTGCCGCCGGTGCTCGGCATGCCGGGGGTGGCCCAGCCGACGCCCCCTGCCAAGGCGCAGGAGCCGAGCGTCTTCGACGGGATGACCCGCCGCCAGTTGGAGGTTCTGGACCTTCTGGCCCAGGGCCTGTCGAATCAGGAGATCGGGGAGCGGCTGGGGCTGAACCTGTCCACCGTCAAGACGCACGTCACAGGCGTGCTGAAGGCGCTCGGCGTCGGCAGCCGGACGCAGGCGGTGCTTCTGGTCAAGGAATCAGGCCGCGACCGGCTGGTGTGATCCGACAACCGCCGGCACGCCCACGGCGAACACCGTCCCCCGTCCTTCGACCGACCTCAGCTCCAGCGGATGGCCGAGCAGCCGGGCCAGCCGGTCCACGATGGCGAGCCCCAACCCGATCCCCTCGCTGCGGTCGCGGTCGGGCCGGTCAAGCTGGACGAACTCCTCGAAGATGCGGCGGCGGTCGGTTTCGGCGATGCCGCGGCCCGTGTCGTAGACCTCGATCCACAGGGTGCCGCCGCGGCGCCGGCAACCCATCAGCACAACCCCCCTGTTCGGTGTAGCGCACGGCGTTGGTCAGCAGGTTGCGCAGGATGCGCTCCAGCAGGAAGGGGTCCGTCCGCACGGTCAGATCCGTCGGGACGACGCGCAGCCGCAACCCCTTGTCCTCGGCAATCCCGGCGAATTCCGCTTCGAGCTGGTCGAACAGGGCGGCCAGCGCGACGTTGGCGGGCTTGGGTTCCACCACGCCCGATTCCAGCTTGGAGATGTCGAGGATGGCGTTCAACAGGTCGTGCATGGACCGCTGCGCCAGCCGCAAATCCCTGAGCAGAGCCAGGGCGCGGGGTTTGTCCACCTGCCGTTCCAGCATGCCGGTGAACATGTTGATGGCCTGCAAGGGCTGCTTCAGGTCATGCCCGGCGTGGGCGAGGAACCGGGATTTCGCCAGATGGGCCTGCTCCGCGGCCTCCTTCGCCGTGTGCAGTTCGGCGGTGCGGGCGCGCACTTGCGCCTCCAGCGTGACGTTCGTCTGCTCCAGGGCCTGGGTCATGCGGGTGATGTCGGCGAACTGGCGCTGCACCTGCCGGACCATCGGGCGGAAGATCACCAGCACCTCGGCGCAGAGCGTCAGCAGCGTCAGGATGAGGGCGGCGAAGCCGAGATTGTGCAGGGTGGTGAAACCGCGCTCCCCGGCCTCCTGATAGCGGGCCACCATGTCCTCCAGCCGCGCCAGGAGCGGACCGAGCGCCTGATGGGTGACGAGGCCGGCCTCGGGCATGCCGGGGGGCAGGCCGGCGGGACCGGCGGCGATCACCGCGCGGAGCGCGGCGATGTGGCGGAGCACCAGATCGTTCAGCGGCTCCGGCCCGTCGAAATAGAGCCGCTGGACGTCCTTGCCCATGGCCGGCCCCTCGTCGGTGCCGGTCAGCCGCCGGTGGGCGTTCTCGAACATGTCCGTCGCCTCGGCGAGACGGGCGGTCAGGGCCTTCCGCTCCGCGTCGGTCGAGGCGTTGCGGAGCTGCTCCACCAGCAGGGCGGTGCGCTGGGACAGCATGCGCTGACGGCCGGAGATGTTCACGACCTCCAGCATGTCGGCGTGTTGGTCGATGACCCGTTCGGTCATGAAGAAGCCGGCCAGCGTGCACAGCGCGATGACCCCCAGCGCCAGTCCGTAGCGAAGCGTCATCCAGCGCGCCGTGGTGTTGCCGATGGGGACCATGCCGTCCGTCCTTCCGGTGCTGTGCGGGCCTTGACGAGGGTCAAGGTGGGGTGGTGCGCGACGGACCAGTGTAACGCCATCGCCGCCGCTCGGCATTCGCGAATGCAGCGCACGCGGGGCGGCGGCGGAACGTAAGGAAGGCGAGGATCATGGCGGTCAGTCGTGCGGATCTCATCCGGGGGCGCTTCCGTTCCGAGCCGGCGCCCGTCGAGGCGCCCCAGGCGCTGGAGGCGCGCATCGGGGCGGGCTGCCTGTCCTTCAACGGAACCGATTGCCGCATGTGCAGCGACCATTGCGACCCTGGTGCGATCCGGTTCCGCCCGCTGGGGCGGGGACGCTGGCTTCCGGTGATCGAGGCGGGGGGCTGCACCGGCTGCGGCGACTGCGCGGGCGTCTGCCCGGTCAAGGCGGTGACGATGGAGCCGGCGGCCGCCTGATTCAGGGAACGCTGTTTCTAACCCTCTGTTGGTAAGGCGGTTTCATCCCCTGTCTGCCAACGGAGAGACACATGTGGTGGCGCAACGTAACGCTGGTCTATGCCGCGGCCTTTACGGCCATCGGCATATTGGGCTTCATCCCGACCTTCCTGAGCCCGCCCCCGGAAGGCATGACCCTCGCCGTCGAGGCGTTCCACGGCTATCTGCTCGGCCTGTTCCCGGTGAACCTGCTGCACAACATCGTGCATCTCCTGTTCGGCCTGTGGGGCTTCTTCGCCTACTTCTCCAGCCGTCTGGCCTCGCGCGCCTATCTGCGCAGCGTGGCGGTCGCCTACGCCGTCCTGACCGTCCTCGGCTTCATTCCGGGTCTGAACACGCTGTTCGGGCTGGTGCCGCTGCACGGCAACGACATCTGGCTGCACGCGCTGCTCGCCATCGTGGCCGGCTATGTCGGCTTCGCGGTGCGCGAGACGGAGGCCGGCACGGAGAAGCACGCCGAATGGCGGGCCTGACGGTCTGGCGGGCCGGCCTTCAGGCCGGCCCAGCCCTCAGACCGGCCCAGTCTTCAGACCGGGTGGTCTTCCTGGAACCCGCAGGCGGCGAGCGCCGCGCGCATGTGGGGCGGAACCGGCGCCACCGCGCCGACCGCCTCGCGGGAGGGGTAGAGGGGCAGCGAAATGGCCCGCGACTGCAGGTGCAGCGGATGCCCCTCCGGCCCGCCATATTGCGGGTCACCCAGCAGAGGGCAACCCAGCGCCGTGGCGCAGTGCACCCGGATCTGGTGCGTGCGTCCAGTGTGCGGCTTCAACTCCAGCCATGTCATGCCGTCGCCGCGCCCCATTACCCGGTAGTCGGTCACGGCGCTCTGCCCATCGTCGGCCACGACGATCCGCCAGCCGCCGGTCCGGTTGGTCACCTTCATCAGCGGCAGTTCGATGCGCCCCTGGTCCTCCGCCGGGCTGCCGGCGACGACCGCCCAATAGGTCTTGTCCACCTTGCCGTCCTGGAACAGCTTACCCAGCTTGCGCAGGGCCTTCGGATGCCGCCCCAGGATCAGGCAGCCGGAGGTGTCGCGGTCCAGCCGGTGGGCGAGGCCGGGCGGCTTCGGAAAGCCGAAGCGCAGGGCGTCGAAATGCCGTTCCAGATTCGGTCCGCCACCCGGACCCGCGTGGACGGGCAGGCCGGCGGGCTTGTCGATGATGAGCATCAGCCCGTCGCGGTACAGCACGCGGGCCTGGATCTGTTCGGGTGTCATGATGCCTTAACGGACGGTGCGGTCAGTCTTCGTCATCGTCTTCAAGGTTGAGGGCGGTTTCGTCAACCGTTGTCAGCACATCGGGCCGGATGGCGGCCAGGGACAGCAGCACCGCCCGGACCGTGTCCGGGGCGTGGGCATCGCCCGAAACCTGCGCCACGAGGTCGTCCGTCACCACGGGGGGCGCCGGCACGCGGCGGCGGATGGCGCGGATTTCCTTTTCGATGGCCTTGCGCTCCTCCGCCACGTCGTTGGCGTAGTGCGTCTGGTGGCGCATGGAGAAGTCGTGAAGGCGGCGGTTCACGATGACCTCCGCGGCGAACAGGGCGCGGCGCTGGGCGTCGGCGACTTTGGCGGTCAGGTCATCGGCGGACATGGCGGAGTCCTCACATTGCAGACGAGTGCCCACTCCATGTCCCTCCCCCGCTCTTGCGGGGGAGGGACATGGCGGAGCGGGCGTCAGGCCAGCTTCAGTTCCTTGAAGAAGTCGTTGCCCTTGTCATCGACGATGATGAAGGCCGGGAAGTCCTCGACCTCGATGCGCCAGATGGCTTCCATGCCGAGTTCCGGATACTCGATGCACTCCACCTTCTTGATGCAATCCTGGGCCAGACGGGCCGCGGCGCCACCGATGGAGCCCAGATAGAAGCCGCCGTGCTTCTGGCACGCCGCGGTCACCTCCGGGCTGCGGTTGCCCTTGGCCAGCATGACCATGGAACCGCCCGCCGCCTGGAACTGCTCCACGAAGCTGTCCATGCGCCCGGCGGTCGTCGGGCCGAAGGAGCCCGAGGCGTAGCCTTCCGGCGTCTTGGCCGGGCCGGCGTAGTAGATCGGGTGGTTCTTGAAATAGTCGGGCAGCCCCTCGCCGGCGTCCAGGCGGGCGCGCAGCTTGGAGTGGGCGAGGTCGCGGGCGACGATCAGCGGGCCGGTCAGCGACAGGCGGGTGCGGATCGGATACCGCTTCAGCGTGGCGAGGATCTCGCTCATCGGCTGGTTCAGGTCGATCTTCACCACCTCGCCGGCCAGATCGCCATCGGTGATCTCCGGCAGATACTTGGCCGGATCGGTTTCGAGCTGCTCCAGGAAGATGCCGTCCTTGGTGATCTTGCCCACCGCCTGACGGTCGGCGGAGCAGGACACGCCGACGCCGATCGGCATGGAGGCGCCGTGGCGCGGCAGGCGGATGACGCGCACGTCGTGGCAGAAGTACTTGCCGCCGAACTGGGCGCCGATGCCCATGGTCTGGGTCAGCTTGTGCACCTCGGCTTCCATGGCGAGATCGCGGAAGGCGTGCGCATCCTCGCCGCCCTCGGTCGGCAGGTTGTCGAGGTAGCGGGCCGAGGCCAGCTTCACCGTCTTCAGATTCTGCTCCGCCGACAGGCCGCCGATGACGATGGCGAGGTGGTAGGGCGGGCAGGCCGAGGTGCCGAGATAGCGGATCTTGTCCTCAAGGAACTTCAGCAGCCGGTCCGGCGCCAGGACGGACGGGGTGGCCTGATGCAGGAAGGTCTTGTTGGCCGACCCGCCGCCCTTCGCCATGAACAGGAACTTGTAGGCGTCCTCGCCCTCCGCGTAGATCTCCACCTGACCCGGCAGGTTGTTGCGGGTGTTCTTCTCCTCGTACATGGAGATCGGGGCGAGCTGGCTGTAGCGCAGGTTGCGCTTCAGGTAGGCGTCGCGGGCGCCTTCGGATAGGGCGGCCTCGTCACCGCCCTTGGTGAAGACGCGGCGGCCCTTCTTGCCCATGATGATGGCGGTGCCGGTGTCCTGGCACATCGGCAGGGTGCCGGCGGCGGCGATGTTGGCGTTCTTCAGCAGGTCCAGCGCCACGAACTTGTCGTTCGGCGAGGCTTCCGGATCGTCGAGGATCGCGCGGATCTGGCTCAGATGGCCCGGACGCAGCAGGTGGTTGATGTCCTTGAAGGCTTCCTCGGCCAGCAGGCGCAGGCCCTCCGGCTCGACCTTCAGAACCTGCTCGCCGTCAAACTCGACGACCGAGACGTAATCCGAGGTCAGCTTGCGGTAGGTCGTGTCGTCCTTGGTCAGCGGAAACAGCGTCGAGGCACCGCGGGCAGGGCTGATATCGTCGGGCATTCGGGGGGCTTCCTTCCTGTTCTTGGGTCACAGGCCCCGATGCGGCGCGTGGGAGCGCGCAAAAGGGCCAGGGCCACGCTCGGGCACCGTTATACACCCCTGCGCCCCGCGCACAACGGGAACGGAAGGCCCTGCGGCGATAAGGAAAGGGCGTTGCTTCGGCCTTGAAACGATGCGGCCCGGCCCCGACGCCGAAGCGCCGGATGCCGGGCCGCAACAAGCCAACGTCAGCAATGGATTACGCAGCGGTCTTGAGCTGCTCTTTCAACTCCGGGTGTCCCTCGGTCACGGGCTCCGCCGGGGCGCCGGCCCATTCGGTGTGCGCCGGGATCTCCTCACCCTTCATGACCAGGGTCAGCGGGCCGAGATGGGCGTAATCGCCGACGTTCGTGTCGTACAGCACCGTGGAACCGGCGCCGATGGTGACGCCGCAGCCCACCTTCACGCACCCCACCTTCATCACGCGGTCCTCGTACAGATGCGTCTGGAGGGCCGACAGGGCGTTCACCGCGCTGTGGTCGCCGACCGACACGCAGTCGAACTCCGTAATGTCGGTGGTGTCCATGAACACGCCCTTGCCGAACGTCGTCCCGAACAGGCGCAGCACCCAGGGCAGCATCGGCGTGCCGCGCAGATGGTCCAGCAGCACCTTGCCGGCGAGACCCCAATAGAGCACGGCCACCGCCTCCGTCTTCATGGCCCACCAGGACCACATCGGCTTCATGGTCGGCTGGTAGCGGCCCATCAGCAGCCACTTCACCAGGATCACCACCGCCACCATCGCCACCGGGATGGCCACGCTGACGGCCAGGAACTGCGTCAGAAAGGCGCCGTAACGCTGCTCCAGGATGGCCGGGGCGAACAGCTCCACCGCCAGCGTGCCGAAGGTGATGAACAGCATCGTCGGCATGGACAGGCTGAAGGCTTCGAACACCGCGCGGCCCAGGCGGCGGGCCCTGGACGGTTCGAAGGTCCAGTTGGCGGCCACCCCGTCGAAACGCTGGCGCACCGGCAGCTTGATGGGCGGGCTGCCGAACCACGTCTCCCCGGCGGACATCGCCTCGTTTGCAGGCGGCTTCGACTTGATGCCGATCAGCGAGCCCGTGGGAATGCAGGCCCCCGCCGGCACCACCGCGTCGTTGCCGACGAACACGCGCGCCTCGGTCTTCACCGGCTTCAGGAACATCCAGCCGCGGCGGATGTCCTCGTCGCCCAGCACCACCTCGTCGGCGATGAAACACTTCTCGCCGATCTCCACGAGGTCGTAGCGCCCGGCGAGGTTGGTGGAGATCTCCGCATCCTTGCCGATCCTGGCGCCCATCAGCCGGTACCACGCCCGCATGTAGACCGTGGCGTAGAGGGAGCTGAGCGTGTCCAGCATCACTTCGGTGGACAGGGCCACCATCCATTTCCGCAGGTAGAAGCCGCTGTGCACCGAATAGGTGCCGGCCTCCACCCGCGGCAGAACGATCCAGCGCACGGCGGCGATCATGCAGACCGTGACCGCGACCAGCGCCATGGCCGTCGGCCAGGCGATCAGCGGCAGATAATAGAGATAACTGACGCCGAAGGCCGACCCCAGCACCCCGTCCAGATTGTCGAACAGGTAGAAGGCTGGGAAGATCGGCATCAGCGAGATCGGCGGCAGCGCCAGCAGCATCGCCGTGTAGAAGGCGGCGTTGAACCCGCGGCGCAGCCGGCCCGCGGCGGCGGGAGTGGGCAGTTCCGCCCGGTCCACGTCGCCGGAGCGGCGGGCGGGCGAACCGTCCCAGCGCTCGTAGGCGCCGGTGCGGGCGCCGGCGGGCAGGGCGGTCAGGTCGGCCAGCTCCGTGCCGTCGCCCACCACCGCGCCCATGCCGATGACGCAGGAGGTGCCGACATAAGCATCCGCGCCGATCTCCACCGCGCCGATGACCAGCTCGTTCCCGATCACCTCGGCGTTGGCCAGCTTCACCTTGCCGCCGACGGAGGCTCCCGCTCCGATGGTGACAAGGTCGATGGCCCCGGATTCGAATTCGCCGATCAGCGCGTCGTCGCCCACCCGGGCACCCAGCACACGGAGCAGCACCCGCATGACCGGGGAGCCCTGGAACCACTTCAGGTGGACGAGGCTGATGAAGCGCTGCGCCAGCCACCAGCGGTAATAGTAAACGCCCCACAACGGATAGCGTCCGGGCTTCGTCCGCCCGATGACCAGCCACTTGGCCGCGACGGCGATCACCACCGTGGCGACGTTGATCACCATGTAGACGCCCAGCAGCGTGGCGATTTCCTGAAGGAAATTCGCGTCCTCGCCCGACAGCAGCATGTAGCTGACGAACACGCCCAGCCACTGCGCCGTCATCAGCGCCAGGATGAAGGGCAGGGCCGCCGCCTGCGCCGCCCCGCAGAGGAAGCGGCGGAGCAGGGGAGGGGGCGTGAAGGAGCGGTCCTTGCGCTCCGCTCCGCCGCCGTTGCCGCCGCGCGGCGCGCGGGCGTCCAGCCGCTCGGCCATGGCGCGCAGGCTGCGGGCGCCGTAGACGTCCTGCAGGGTCAGCCCGTCCAGGTGCCGGGTTTCCCGCACCGCCGATACGAAGCGCGCGGCCAGAAGCGAATGGCCGCCGAGATCCATGAAGAAATCGGCCTCCAGCGGCACCGCCTGACCGGGGAAGACGCGCTTGGCGGCTTCCAGAAGGGCGGCCTCCGTCGGGGTCCGCGGCTCGTCCTGCTCGCCGGGGCCGGTGTCGTCGGTCAGCGGGGCGGCCTGAAGCGCCTTGCGGTCGGCCTTGCCGGAGGTCAGGCGGGGGAGGCGGTCCGTCACCTCGAAATGCGACGGCACCATGTAGCTGGGCAGTTGGGCGCGCAGGACGTCGCGCAGCGCCGCCTTGTCCAGCCGGGCGCCGGGCTGCGGCACCAGGAAGGCGACGAGACGGTCCAGCCCGTTGTCGTTGCGCAGAACGACCGTGGCCTGGCTCACGCCGGCCATGCCGGTCAGCGTCGCCTCGATCTCGCCCAACTCCAGCCGGAAGCCGCGGATTTTTACCTGATCGTCGATGCGGCCGTGGAACAGCAGGTTGCCGTCCGCGTCGATGCTCACCGCGTCGCCGGACCGGTAGAGCAGCGGATCGTTGCCGTGGATGGCGAAGGAGTTGCGGATGAACTTCTCGGCGGTCAGCTCCGGACGGCCCAGATAGCCCTGCGCCACGCCCGGCCCGCCGATCAGAAGCTCGCCCTGAACGCCGGGGGCGGCGAGCCCCATCGCCTCGTCCACCACATAGCAGCTGTAATTCGGGATCGGGCGCCCGATGGTGACCGGCTCGTCCGGGCGCACCTCGGCCACGGTGGCGACGACGGTCGCCTCGGTCGGGCCGTAGCTGTTGAAGATTGTCCGGCCGGGACGGCACCAGCGCGTCGCCACCGCGGGCGGGCAGGCCTCGCCGCCCAGGATGATGACGCGCAGGCTCGGCACGTCCTTGGGCAGCATGGCGAGCAGGGTCGGCACGGTGTCCAGCACCGTGATCCCGGCCTCGTTCAGCACGTCGGCCAGCCGGTCCGCCTCGTCCAAGACTTGCCGGCTCGCCACCCAGAGCGTCGCGCCGACCAGATAGGGAACGAAGATTTCCTCCAGCGACAGGTCGAAGGCCACCGAGGCGCCCTGGAACGCCACATCCTCGCCGGTGATCCCGTACACGCTGTTGGCGGCGCGCAAATAATGGCAGATGTTGGCGTGGCTGATGACGATGCCCTTGGGCTTGCCGGTGGAGCCCGAGGTGTAGATCGCGTAGGCCGGATGATCCTTGGTGACTCCATCGGCGCGCAGGTCGGGCGCGCGCTCGTCGTCGGACGCCAGTTCGTCCAGACGCAGCGCCGGCGCACCGAGCCCCGTCGCTTTGGAAGCGGTGACGGCATCCACCAGGATGGCGGGCGCGGAGCAGTCGGCAAGGCTGACCGACACGCGCTCGGCGGGCGCGTCGGCGTCGAACGGCAGATAAGCGGCCCCGGCCTTCAGAATGCCGAGCAGCGCGACATGCAGGTCGAGCGACCGCGCCATCCACAGCCCGACGAAGCTTCCCGGCCCATAGCCCCGCGCGCGCAAGGCGTTGGCGACACGGTTCGCCCGCGCTTCCAACTCTCCATAGCTCACCCGCCGTCCATCGAACAGAATGGCCGTCCGGTCCGGCGTCCGTCGCGCGGTTTCCGAAAAGATGTCCGGAAGCAGCTCGTTTCGGAGCAGCTCCGGCATGGCAGTGCCTCGCAGCACGCCGGAAACGGGAGGGGTGGTTGCGGAGAAGGAGAGGGCGCCGTTCTGAGATTCGGACGAACGGTGGCCGACGCCCGGGGCTTCGACCAAGGTCGGCGTGCGAAGCAATGTCACGCTTGTCAGCCTTTATAAAATGGTTCAGCGCAATCGCGACGGTCGGACCTGTGATGGGCTGGTCCCGGCGGTCGGCTGGCGGCTACTCTCTGCCGTTTTGCAACCATATCCGTTCTTGGTTAACGAACCATTGATCGTGGCCGAGCCTAAGCTGAAGATCTTCTCGGCGATGGGTCCGACTATGCGATCCCATGCCTCCGCCGCCTAATGAAAAGGGTGTCATGTGCATGGAGGTGTCCGGGAAGAAAATCGCCGTGGGTCGAAAAAAGCGCTTGCCACCCCGAGTGAGCCCACATATAAAGCGCCTCCCGACGCGGTGGCCGCCAACGAGGCGACGGCGGGTCGGGAAAACAGAAGACATTCTGGCCCTGGCGGCCCACTCCTCTGAAGGAGTCGGGTGCGGGGTGTTGCGGTTCTCAACGGGACTGCGGGATCATTGACATCGTTGATACCGTGTTGTGAGAAGGGATGCGCAGGCGGCGGCATGGACCGTTGGCCGCGGGTCGGTTCCGGAGGGGACCGGCATCGCGGGTCGCTTGAGCATCTCGGTCAAGCAGTAAGAGACTTCAGTTTCGAAAGCTT
>NZ_JAUJFI010000007.1 GCF_030849505.1 Azospirillum isscasi
GTCCGGCACCGGCGGCGCGGCGCGCTGGGCGGCCAGTTGCGCCTCCAGCTCCCGGATGCGGGCGTCCTTTTCGGCGATCCGTTCGGCGGCGGCGCGCTCCTGCTTCGCCAGCCGGGCCGTCAGTTCGTCGCAGCGCCGGACGAGGTCCCGGTTCTCCCGCAACTGCCGCCGGTTCTCGCCGCCCATCAGGTGGGAGAGCATGTGCACGTCGGCGAAGGCGCGCACCCGCACCGCGTCGGGCATGGCGCCGTGGCTCAGCACCCCCCAATAGGCGGCGGCCACGTCGCCCGAGGCCACGGCGGCGGTCCACAGCGCCATCCAGCCCTCTTCCGTCGTCTCGCGAGCGAATCGCTTCACCGCCGCGGCGAAGGTCTCGTCCAGGCGCTTGTGCATCAGCCGGGCTTCCGGCCCGTCCTCCGCAGCCTTCTCCACGAAGTAGCGGTGGATGTCGTAGGGGCGGGCGTCCGCCGTGGGGACCAGCTTCAGCCGCCGGCACAGCCATGCCACGTCCTCCGACGACAGGCAGGTGCCCACGAGCGAGCAGTGATACTCCGTGGGGATCGTCCACAGCTTCCGGCGCTTGCCCTGCCCGAGTACGCAGGACGGCACGGTCTTCCGACAACGCTCACACATCGTCTTCTCGCCCCCCGATTGGCTTCGGCTGTTCGGTCTCGGTTCCGCCCCCGCGCCGCAAGCGGAGGCGGTGGGAGGAACGCACCCCATTAATAGTGCGAATCATTCGCATTTGCAAATGAAGACCGCACCGGCCGGACCGCATGGCGCAGGGGAGGGGATTCACGAAAAGCTGCTGTGTCGCGTCCGATGGGAAGGGCGGATTCCGCCCCGATTTCGCACGGCATCCGGAAAGGGCGCGGCCATGAACATCACCATCACCCAGGTGGATTTCAAATATGACGAGGATTTGCCGGCGGGGCACGACGCCCAGGACGTTCCGCAGAACGGCTTTCTGATATCGAAGGATTTCCTGTGGACCGGCGGTCTTTCGACCTGCTTCGCCATCGCCATCTACGGCACGACGCCGGACGGGGTGGACCAGTTCCTGCTCTGCCACGCCGACACGGACACCGGCAAGAAGAACCCCGCCGATGTCAACGAGCACAGCGATGCCCGCAAGGCGGTGGCTTACTGCGTCAAGTCCTTCGGTCCGGTGAAGGACGGCACCGACCTGTCCATCGCCCTCATCCAGGGCACGACGCCGCCCGAATACTTCGAGGAGGCCGGCGCCATGGCCAATGAGGTCGTCGTGCCGGAGGCGCCGGCCGATCTCGACGGAAAGATCTGGTTCGTGACCGTCTACATGTATCCGGGGGGCCGGATCGAGTACGCGACGCTCGCCGCTTGACAGGCGGCGGGGCGGGCCGGCTCAGCGCAGGAAGTACTGCACCGGCACCACCAGTTCCATGCGGTCCTGCGCGGCCTCCGGAGGCGGGGCGGGCAGAGGGGACGCGCGTTCGACCAGGGCCAGCGTCTCCTCGTCCAGGGCCTCGAAGCCGGACCCCTTGTGCAGCCGCACCGCCAGGACCCGGCCTTGCCGGTCGAGCGTGATGTGGACCTGTGGAACGCCCTGCTGGCGCCGCATCTGGGCGACGCGGGGGTAACGCTTGTAGCGCTCCAGATGGCCGACCACGGCGCCGTGCCAGGTCGGCACCGCGTTGCTGTTGCGCACCACCGGGGCCGCCTGGGTCGGCGCGCCCGCGGGCGGGGCGGCGGACGGAGCGGCGCTGGTGGGGGCCTCGGTCACCGGCTTCGGGGTCACCCGCGGTTCCGGGCGCGGCTTCGGCGGCTCGGCCTTGGGCTTCGGCTTGGGTTCTTCCTTGGGTTTCGGCTTCGGCTTGGGCGGCGGCTCCGGCAGGGCGACCTCCGCCGGCACGGGCGGCGGCGGTTCCGGGACGATCTCGGGCAGCGGTTCGGGCTCCGGTTCCGGCTCGATGATCGGCTCGGGCGGCATCTCCGGCTGCGGAAGCATCGATTCCACCGTCGGCGGCGGCTCGGCGGGCGGGGTTTCCGGCAGCGGCGCCAGATCGATCATCACCGCGGGCGGCGTGGCCGGGGTCTCCTCCATCGCGACGTGCCAGGACAGCGCGGCGACCGCGACGAGCGCGTGGGCGCCCAGCACCACCAGCAGGCTGCCGCCCCAGCGCGCCACGGCGGGAGCGGTGCGCTCCCCGCCATCCGGAAGGCCGTCCGGAAGGTCGTTGGGGCCGAAGGTCGCCACGCTCATTTCGCCGCCGCGCCTTCCAGCCCGACCAGAGCGATCTTCAGATAGCCGGCGGCGCGCAGCGCGTTCATCACCTCGGTCAGCGCGCCGTAATCCACGCTGCGGTCGGCGCGCAGGAAGACGCGCGCGCCCTTGTCGCCGTTGGTCACGCCGTCCAGCGCCGCCGCCAGCGACTCCCGCGCCACCGGCGTGTCGCCGACGGACAGGCTCTGGTCGGCCTGGATGGTCAGGAACAGAGGCTTGTCGGGCCGCGGCTGCGGCTGGGCGGTGGAGGCCGGCAGGTCCACCGGCACGTCCACCGTCGCCAGCGGGGCCGCCACCATGAAGATGATCAGCAGAACGAGCATCACGTCGATGAAGGGCGTGACGTTGATGTCGTGCGACTCGGTGAGATCGTCACCGTCGTCAAGACGCGCCGCCATCGCCTTACTCCGCCGCCTTGGAGACGGTGCGCGGCAGGGCGCGGCGGTCCATGTCGCGGCTCAGCAGCCGCAGCACCGCCGCCGAGCTGTCACCGAGCTGGGCGCGGTAGCCGCCGATGGAGCGGGCGAAGCCGTTGTAGATCACCACCGCCGGGATGGCCGCGACCAGGCCGATGGCGGTCGCCAGCAGCGCTTCGGCGATGCCCGGCGCCACCACGGCGAGGTTGGTCGTCTGCGACTTCGCGATGCCGATGAAGCTGACCATGATGCCCCACACCGTGCCGAACAGGCCGACGAAGGGGGCCGTGGAGCCGATGCTGGCGAGGATGCCGGTGCCGCGCATCATGCGCCGCCCTTCCGCCGCCTCGATCCGCTCCAGGCGTGAGGCCGCGCGCTCCTTCAGACCCTCCTGCGAGGGGGCGTCGGCGGACTGGTGGGCCTCGGCGATCACGGCGCGCAGGAAGGCGGTGGCCGGGGTCTTCTCGAAGCCGATGCTCTCCGCCGCCTGAGTCAGGGAGCGGGCCTGCTCCAGCGCCGCCAGGGACGCCCGCGCCTTGCGCTTGGCCTTCGACAGTTCCAGCGATTTGGCGAGGAAGATGGTCCAGGTCGCCACCGAGGCCAGCGCCAGCCCGATCATCACCGCCTGCACCACCGGGCTCGCCGCCATGAACATGCCCCAGGGGGACAGGTCGTGCGGCAGCGTGGCCGTCGCGGCGGCCAGATGGTCCAGCCCGGCCGCCGCCGCGTCCGGCGCGGCCAGCGGAGCCACCCCCGGAGATGCCCCCGAAGCCGCCAGCGTGTCGGCGGGCACGGGGGCTGGGGCCGGGACCGGTGCCGCAGCCGCGGGAGCGCCGCCATTGGTTGCGGGAATGCCCTGCGCCCAGCCAAGTCCGGTCGACAGGAACGTGCCGGCGGCGGCCATTGCAGCGATGGATCGGGTGTGAAGCGCTGTGAACATTGGCGGTTCGAACTTCTTTGCGGCTGACTTCCTTCCTGTATAGTGCGAACGACTCTCATTTGCACCCATAAAGTGCTAGGATGCTGCATTGCGACAACGGAGCGCCGCGTCGGATGATTCTCGGAGGGCGAGGTGGCGTGCAAACAGAAATTGCAGAGCGCGGGATCAGAAGGCCCGGATCGCCTTCGACGACACCGTCCGCCATTGGGCGCCGCCGTCCTTCAGCATGCTGCGGATGTGGCCGATGTGCACCTGACCGTAGAGGATCAGGATGTTGCGGTCCGGCTCGGCACGGATGGCCTTCACCACCTTCTCCTCGCGCAGGGTGGTCAGCGCGGGGGGCAGGGCCTCACGCACCATGGCGCCCGACGCGGTGGTCGCCAGCATGATCCGGATGGCGGCCTGGACCCGCCGCTGCACCCAGCCCGGCAACTTGCCGTATTCGTCGCGCAACTGCGCGAGATCGACGGTCTCCCCGTCCGCGTCGTCCGGATTGCCGGGCGGCAGGGCGGCCAGCAGCTCCGACAGGGTGACGTCGACGTTGCGGGCATCCGGCCCCGGCGGGCCGATCAGCGCGCGGTTGTCCTGAAGCACCAGCCCGTCGCCGAGGAGGTTGGCCATCATCTCGTAGGGATGCTGCCGGCTGTCGGGGTTCCAGTCGGCCCCCAGCCGGCGCAGCACGTCGGCGATCCCGGCGGGGGAGGAGGCGTCGTCGGGGCGGACCTCCTCGTAGAAGACCAGCCAGCCTTCCTGCCGCCGCTGGGCGATGTGGCGGGCGATGCCGCTGTAGAAGTCCGGCTTGGCGACATGCACCATGCCCTGCATTTCCACCTGCCGCCGCCCGTCGCTCATCACGACTCGCGACAGCTCCAGCGGGATGTGGTCGGCGATCACCGGCAGGGCGGCCACCGCCCCCACGGCCAGGGTGACGAGGCCGCCGGACAGGATGCCGACGGCGATCAGGGCGGTTCGGAGCGCGCGTTTCATGCCCCGACGCTGGCATGAAACCGAAGCGGGGGCAACCGCGCCGGTTTCAGATCCCGACCTCCACCGCGGCGTTGACGACGTAGATGGTCTCGTCGCGGTCGTCCTTGTCGGCCAGGAAGATGCCGCTGGGCGCCAGCATCCCGCCGGACACCACGGTGAAGGACACCTGCCCGTAGGGGAAGACGGCCCGCACCGCCTCCAGGTCCAGCCGGTCGGCGTCCGCCGGAACGGCGAGATGGACGCGGACCTGCATCCGGCTGGTGTCGCCGTCCACCAGCGCGCGCATGCCGGGCATGGAGTTGCGCTCGATGGCGTTGCGCACGGCGCGCACGGCGGCCTTGGTCACGTCCTGCCCGTGCAGATCGGCGCCCATGCCGAGTTCGACGAACATCACCTGTTTCATGGTCGTGGTTCCATCCTTGTCCGGGGATTGGCGAGTCCGCACAGAATGCGGGAGGATCGCCGCCCCGCAGCCCCCGGTCCGCCGCTTTTCCGGCTTGTGAAATTCCCTTCCGGGCGGAAAGCGCTCAGCCGATCCGGAAGGCGAGGTAGCCGTCGGCCCCCGCCTGTCCCGGCATGGCGAGCAGCCCGCCGGGCGTCCGTCCGCTGAAGGTGAGGCTGAGATCGGTGCCGCCGTCGCCGTTCAGGTCGATCCGCGCGGTCGCCCCCTGAAAATCCGCCGTTCCGGCCATGTCCTCCCAGCTCAGGCGGGACGTGGCGTCCTGCCACCCCCAGGCGACGGCCCATTCCTCCGGTTGCAGGTCGGTGACGGTGGACCATGTGACGCCCCCGCCCCGCCCGTCGATGTAGAAGGTGTCCGTGCCGGCCCCGCCGGTCAGGAAGTTGGACCCGGTGCCGCCGTCCAGCACGTCGTCCCCGCCCGCGCCCTGCGCGGCGTCGTCGCCGCCGAGAAGGTTCATGAAATCGCTCTGGGCGTTGTCGACCACCGCCTCCCCGGACGCGGTTCCCAGAAACTGGTTCCGCAGGCCGGGGACCGGGCCGGCATAGGGCGTCATCCGCGCCTCGTAACTTTGGGTGCCGTCACTGACGAGGGCGCGCTGGTCCGGCTCCGCGCGGGGCAGGGCGGCGGCGGCCTCCTGCCGGGTGACGATGCGGTCCGTGAAGACCAGCCGTTCGATGCCGCGCAGCCGGTCGGTGCCGCCGGCCCCGGTGACGGTCATGTCCGCCCCGCCGGTCACGAAGGCGTTGCCGGTCACGAAGGCGTTGCCGGTCACGAAGGCGTTGGAGGAGGGGAAGCCGTAGACGGCCGTGTCGCTGCCGGTGCCGCCGTCCAGAAGGTCGTCGCCCGCCCCGCCGTCCAGGGTATCGTCGCCCGCGCCGCCCTCCAGCGTGTCGGCGAAGGCGGAGCCGGTCAGCCGGTCGCCCGCCCGTCCCCCGATGACGGTCTCGATGCGGGTGCCGTAGCCGACGAAGAACTGATCGGGCGCCAGGATCGAGGCGGCCTGCGCCGAGAACCACCCCCAGCCGCCCGTCAGGTCGACGGTGAGGGGATTCTCCGCATCCGCCGCGGACAGGGTGTCGTTGCCCCCGCCGTCCCAGATGTAGCGCCCCGCCGCCCCCGGCGTCAGCGGGTACAGGTCGTCGCCCGCCCGCACGGCGGGGTTGGGGCCGTAGAGGCGCTGGATCGCGGCGACGTCGTAGACGCCCAGCCCGCCGGGCCAGACGCCGTAATAGGACATGACGGTGTTGGTCCGGTTGTCCTCGGACGGGGGAAGGAAGGGGGGCGTGCCGCTGCCGGTGCCGTTGTAGTCGCCGGGATGCTTCAGGCCCAGCGCATGGCCGATCTCGTGCACGTAGGTGCGGTAACTGGCGGATTCCGGGTCGAGATAGATGTAGGACCCCTCCGGGTTGGGGTAGTAGGCCATGCCGGAGGCGCCGAAGGCGTCCAGTTGGCTCATGTGGAACTGGAGATTGGCGGTCATGGGCGACGCCGTTTCCACGAAGGCGAGGTTGGCGACCGCGCCCCATTCCCCCATGGCCTGCAGCGCCATCGCCTTCTGGCTGTCGTTGAGGGGCCGGAAGCCGGGCACGTAGCGGACGCCGGCGTCCACCACCCAGCCGTAGGTGAGGCTGTAGGGTGCCGCCGGTGCGCCGTCCGGCGGCGTCCCCCAGCGGCGCCCGCTGTCGAAGGCGCGGACGAACAGCGGATCGCCGGCGCCACCGGTCGTCCAGAACGCCGTCTCCATCGACGGGGCCGTCGAATCACTATTTAAGATTGAATCGTCGCCGTCTATTCCGTCCGCGTTCCCGCCGGGATCAGGACTCCGAAACCCGCTCATTCCTGCGCACTCCGTCTGGGTGGACCGGTGTTCCGCTAAATTCGTTCGGAATTACGATGATGCTTGGCGGAAGCGATGAGTGCTCGTCTTTCCATCGGTCAATATTTATGACGATTGGCGCGGCAGCCTTCAATGGATCGGACGGTGCCCGCAAACTCGAAAGAGGGAAGTTTTGCCACGTATTTTCAGCGCTTTGTGTCCGGCCCGAGAAATTCCCGCTGTGCCTTCGCGGCCCGGCGGTGACTTCGGGTTCTGTGCCGGGAATGGGTGGGAGAATTTTCAGGGGAGTCCTGAGGACAGTCGGCATCAATAAAGACGGCGGCGCTCTTGGCGGCGTCCATGATAAAGGCAAAATAAAATCGTTAAAGAATATTAAGGCGCAATCCTGTCACAGGATAAACCGGGATTCGCGGATTGACACGATGGAGAGATTCCGCAACCGTTGCCGCAGAACAACAACGGGGGAGAAAAAGAGTGCGGTATGGCTGTGTTGCGCTTGCCATCTGTGCCGTTTCTGTTGGCGCATGCTCGACCAATGCACGGATTGCCTCCGTCCCGCCAGTGCCGCAGGACATCGACGTCGAGGAGATGTCGCCGCCGATCGTTCCGGAAATCGAACCGGTTTATGTTCACAAGGGGAAGGCGTCCTACTACGCGGATTTCTTCCATGGCCGGACCACGGCGTCGGGGGAGCGCTTCAGCCAGAACCGGCTGACCGCCGCGTCCCGCCGGCTTCCCCTGGGCAGCCGGGTGACGGTGACCAACGCCGACAACGGGCGCAGCGTGGAGGTTGTCATCAACGACCGCGGTCCCTACGTGAAAGGGCGGGTGATCGACCTGTCCCGGAAGGCGGCCCGCGAACTGGGCATGATCGAGGACGGCGTGGTCGATGTCCGCGTCGAAGCCCGGCCCTCCGACCAGCCGAGCCGCTCCCTGCGCCAACGGCTGGAACGCATGGTCGCCTCCCTCTATCCCAACCGCGACTCCGCGCCGGAGCGGCCCGTCACGGTCGCCGAACGGCCCGATCCGGATTTGGGCGGTTCCGAGCTGGGCGCCGCCGAACTGGGCGCCGCCGAGTAGCGGGTCCCGCCCGCCGTCCGAACGCACGACACACGCACGCTTCCGCCCGGTGGGCACGGCGCCGCGAAGGCCGCCGATGCACCCGCTGTGGATGGCGGAGCCGTGCCCACAGAGGAGATTTCGACCCATGCTGAAGCTCGTGATCCGCGACACGCATCACGCCGCCGGCCTATTCCTGGAGCAGGTGGATAACGTCCGCCAGTTGATCGCTGAGTTGAAGGCGCTGAAGCGCGTTCCGTCCGCGTCGCTCTATCTCGAAGGGCTGGCCGAACGCTGCCTGCGCCGCGGCTGGACGGTGACGCCCGCCGACCCGCTGGTCCGCGGCTGCGCGTCGCGCACCCACATCGTCGAGGTGCATCTGGACCCCAACCAACCGGGCGCGCCCTTCGTCGGCATCTATGAGCCCGGCGAGGACGGCACCCCCTGCCGGCGCCTGCACGATTCCCTGGAAGGGCTGGCCGGACGCCTGCGCCTGCCGCCCGCCAACGGCGGCGCCTTCCCGGCGGCGGCGGTGCAGGCTCCCGCGCTGGCCGCATAGCGGCCCCGGCGCGGCGCGGAGGCTCCCAGCCCTATCCCCGGCTGCATCCCCGGCTGCATCCATTGATTGGAATCATACCGCGGCGGAACGGGCGGGGGTAGCCTGCGGGCCGGCAATCCCGCCGCCCGCCACCGCCGCCCGCCTCCATGACCGTCGAGCATCTCAGCCTCGTCTTCCTGCTGCTCCAGCAGATGTGCGTGTATCTGGTCATCGCGTACATGCTGAGCCGGACGCCGCTGTTCCTGCCGGTGATGCACCTCACCGTGCGCTGGCCGCACAAGCTGGCCTGCTACGTCATCTTCTCCATGTTTTGCGTCATGGGGACCTATTTCGGGTTGCAGATCGACGATTCCATCGCCAACACCCGCGCCATCGGGGCCGTGCTGAGCGGCATCCTGGGCGGGCCGTCGGTGGGGCTGGCGGTCGGCTTCACGGGCGGGCTGCACCGCTATTCGCTGGGCGGCATGTCGGCGGTGGCCTGCGCCGTCTCCACGGTGACGGAGGGGCTGATCGGCGGTCTGGTCCACCGGCACTTCGTCCGCCAGGGCCGGATCGAGCCGCTGTTCGACCCGCTGCGCGTCGGCGCCGTCACCTTCGTGGCGGAGATTGCGCAGATGCTCATCATCCTGCTGGTGGCGAAGCCCTTCCCGGCGGCGGTCCATCTGGTGGAGGTGGTGGCGCTGCCGATGATCGTCGCCAACACCCTGGGGGCGGGGCTGTTCATGCGCATCCTGATGGACCGCCGCGCCCTGATCGACAAGCAGTCCAGCGCCTTCTCCGCCAAGGCGCTGAAGATCGCCGCACGGGCCGACGGCGTGCTGCGTCAAGGCTTCAACGAAGAGAACAGCATGCGGGTCGCCCGCATCATTTACGAGGAGACGGGCGTCGGTGCGGTCGCCATCACCGACCGGGACAAGCTGCTGGCCTTCATCGGCGTCGGCGACGACCATCACCTGCCGGGCACGCCGATCACCTCGCCCCAGACCTATCAGGCCATCGCCAACAACCAGGTGCTCTATGCCGACGGCAATCTGGTGTCCTACCGATGCTCGATCCACCCGCATTGCCGGCTGGGTGCCTCGCTGGTGATCCCGCTGGTCGGCGAGGACGACCGGGTGATCGGCACCGTGAAGCTGTACGAGCCGAAGACCAGGCTGTTCTCAACGATCAACCGCACGCTGGGGGAGGGCATCGCCCGGCTGCTGTCCAGCCAGATCCTCGCCGGGCGCTACGAACGGCAGAAGGCGCTGCTCGCCCAGTCGGAGATCAAGCTGCTGCACGCGCAGGTGAACCCGCATTTCCTGTTCAACGCGCTGAACACCATCTCCGCGGTCATCCGCAACGACCCGGAGCGGGCGCGCCAGCTCGTGCAGAGCCTGTCGGTCTTCTTCCGCAAGAACCTGAAGCGCCCCAGCCAGGAAGCCACCGTGGCCGACGAGGTGGAGCATGTCAGCGCCTATCTCCAGATCGAGCTGGCGCGCTTCACCGGGCGCCTGTCGGTGGAGATCGACGTGCCGGACGAGTTGCGCCACGCCCGGCTTCCCGCCTTCCTGCTCCAGCCCTTGGTGGAGAACGCCATCAAGCACGGCACCTCGCAGCTTCTCGGCCCCGGCCATGTCCGCATCGCGGCCCGGCGGGAGGACGGCGGCCTGCTGCTGTCCGTTGAGGACAACGCCGGCCTCTACGAGGAGCGTCCGGGCGGCGACGGGCTGGGCATGTCCATCGTGGACCGCCGCGTCCGCAACCGCTACGGCGACGGCTTTGGCGTGGACGTGGCCTGCGAGGCCGACGTCTTCACCCGCATCACCCTGCGCCTTCCCCTGGACATTCCCCTGGAAACTCCTGTCGCCGCGGAGACCGCGCCATGATGACCGTGCTGATCGTGGATGACGAGCCGCTGGCCCGCGAGGAGTTGCGGCGCCTTCTGGAGGAGGCTCCCGACCTGCAGGTCGCCGGGGAATGCGCCAACGCCATCGAGGCCATCGGCGCCATCAACCGCCAGCCGCCCGACGTGGTGTTCCTGGACATCCAGATGCCGCGCGTCAGCGGGCTGGAGATGCTGAGCATGCTCGACCCCGAGCGGATGCCCCGCATCGTCTTCCTGACCGCCCACGACGAATACGCCGTCCAGGCGTTCGAGGAGCACGCCTTCGACTATCTGCTGAAGCCGGCGGACCCGGCGCGGCTGGCGAAGACGCTGCAACGGCTGCGCCGCGAGCGGGCGCCGCAGGATCTCGCCGTTCTGAAGGACGCCGCCCCGCTGCGGCAGATCCCCTGCGCCGGGCACAACCGCATCTCCCTGCTGAAGCTGGAGGAGGTGGAATGCGTGGCCTCCAAGGCCAGCGGCGTCTTCGTCGTCGGCGCCGACGGGGAGGAGCGCTTCACCGAACTGACCCTGCTGACCTTGCAGGAGCGGACGCCGCTGGTGCGCTGCCACCGGCAATATCTGGTCAACCCGGACCGCATCCGGGAAATCCGCCTGATCGACAACGGGCTGGCGGAGATCCAGACGCTGGGCGGCCAGAGCATCCCGGTCAGCCGCCGCTTCCTCGGCCCGCTGAAGGAGCGGCTGGGCATCGGGTGAATGGAATGACCCTCTCCCGCCCCGGGAGAGGGAAGGGGCCCGCGCAACGCGCGGGAAGGGTGAGGGTCCGGCCAGGATCAGTGCCTCGATCCTCGGTTCCACCCTCACCCGCCCGCTTCGCGGGCACCCTTTCCCGGGGCGGGAGAGGGGGGCGGGAGAGGGAGAGAACCCACCCCGCCGCTCGCCCCCGCTTTGCGACCGCTCGGCACGCCATGGCGCCGCTCCGGGGAGAGCGCCACACAGAGGGTGAAACCGGGCCTACCGTGACGGCAGTTCCTTCCAAGGAGAGCTGTCATGGATCACGCCCTTACATTTGTGATCGCGACACTCTGCATCCTCGCCCTCTGCTACCGCTTTTACGGCGTGTTCTTTGTGCGCAAGGTGCTCCGTGCCGATGATTCCGAGGTGACGCCGTCCCACGTTCTGGCCGACGGGCGAAACTATGTTCCCACCAAGAAGTGGGTGAACGCCGGCCAGCATTTCGCGGCCATTGCCGCCGCCGGCCCGCTGGTCGGCCCCGTGCTGGCCGCGCAGTTCGGCTATCTGCCGAGCTTCCTGTGGTTGCTGATCGGCTGCGTCATCGGCGGCGCCGTGCACGATACGGTGGTGCTGTTCGCCTCGATGAAGCACAAGGGCCAGTCCCTGTCGGAGGTTGCGAAGGCCGAACTCGGCCCGGTCGCCGGCTGGTGCACCGGTCTGGCGATGCTGTTCATCATCACCATCACCATGGCCGGCCTGTCGATGGTCGTCGTCCACGCGCTGGAACGCAACGCCTGGGGCGCCTTCGCGGTCTTCATGACGATCCCGATCGCCGTGGCGCTCGGCCTCTACGAGAAGGTCACCGGCTCGTCCAAGGGCGCCACGCAGGTCGGCATCGCCGCCATCGCCGCCTCGGTCTTCGCCGGCCCCTACATCCAGGGCACGGTCCTGGGCACCTGGCTGACGCTGCACGCCGAGACGGTCGCGCTGATCCTGCCGGTCTACGCCTTCTTCGCCACGGCGCTGCCGGTCTGGCTGCTGCTGACCCCGCGCGGCTACCTGTCCAGCTTCATGAAGGTCGGCGTGTTCGGCGCGCTGGTCGTCGGCGTCGTCTTCATCAACCCGGAAATCCGCTTTCCGGCCCTGACCGAGTTCATCCATGGCGGCGGCCCGGTGCTGAAGGGTCCGGTGTGGCCGTTCATCTCGATCACCATCGCCTGCGGCGCCATCTCCGGCTTCCACGCCTTCATCGGGTCGGGCACCACGCCCAAGCTGATCGACAAGTGGAGCGACATCCGCACGGTGGCCTTCGGCGGCATGCTGGCGGAATGCGTGGTCGGCGTCATGGCGCTGATCGCCGCCACCTCCCTGCACCCCGCCGACTATTTCGCCATCAACTCCGCCCCCGCCGCCTTCCAGGCCCTGAACATGCAGGTTGTCGATCTGCCGCGGCTCAGCCAGGAAATCGGCCTCGACCTCTACGGCCGGACGGGCGGCGCGGTGACCCTGGCGGTCGGCATGACGGAGATCTTCACCCGCGTTCCGTGGTTCAGCAACCTCGCCTCCTACTTCTTCCAGTTCGTCGTGATGTTCGAGGCGGTGTTCATCCTGACCGCCGTGGACAGCGGCACCCGCGTGGCCCGCTATCTGATCCAGGACCTGGGCGGCGACCTCTATGCCCCGCTGAAGCGTCTCGACTGGGTGCCCGGTTCGATCGCCGCGAGCGTGCTGGCCTGCGTCGCCTGGGGCTACCTGCTGACGTCGGGCGACATCAACTCGGTGTGGGCGCTGTTCGGGGTGTCGAACCAGCTCATGGCCTCGGTCGGCCTGATCATCGGCGCCACGATCATCCTGCGCCTGTCGCAGAAGCGGTCCTACATGCTGACCTGCCTCGTCCCGCTGGCCTACCTGTTCGTGACGGTGAACTACGCCGGTTACTGGATGATCGCCAACGTCTATCTGAACCCGGCGGTCAAGGGCTACAGCCTCTTCAACGCGGGCATCTCGATCATCATGCTGACGCTGGGCTTCGTGATCCTGATCGCCGCCCTGAAGAAGTGGAAGGAACTCCTGCGCATCCGCAAGACCAACCTGCCTGAGACGCTGATCGCCACGCCGGCGGAATAGCCCGGCGCCGGGCGGTTCGCCCGAGGCCATCGGCCTCTCAACCGGAAGAGGTATCGCTGCTCCCCCAGCGGTACCTCTTCTGCGTTTCCGTGGAATGGCTGGGACGCCTCCGAATCCGTGAATTACAAGGGTTGATTCGCCATCCGGCGGGTGCCATCCAAGGGCCGGCGCCGTGGCCACCGGGCTGCGGCGCCGGTTTTCGTGGATGGAACAGGTGGTCGGACAGATGCCGCAGGTTGCACGGTCGGTCCTCTCGCTCCTGCTCGGGGTGGCTTTGCTGATGCTGGGCAACGGGGCGCTCAGCACGCTCATCGGCCTGCGGCTGGCCGGCACGGAGTCCGGTGCGATGGGGGTGGGCCTGATCACCGCCGCCTTCTACGCGGGGCTGACCGGCGGCTCGCTGTTCGCCCACCGGGTCATCACGCGGGTGGGGCACATCCGCGCCTTCGCCGCCTTCGCCTCCGTCCTGTCGGCGGCGGCGCTGTCGCACGCCCTGTTCGTCGCCGTGCCGCCGTGGGCGGCGCTGCGGCTGGCCGAGGGCTTCTGCATGGCCGGCCTCTACATCTGCATCGAAAGCTGGCTGAACGGCACCGCCAGCAACGAGACGCGCGGCCAGATCCTGTCGCTCTACATGGTCACGCTCTACGCCGCGTCGGCGGTGGGGCAGCAGTTGCTGCAACTGGACGACGAGGCGGGCGTGCGCATCTTCATGCTCATCGCCATCCTGCTGACGCTTGCCCTGGTGCCGGTGGCGCTGACCCGGACCACGCCGCCGACGTTGCCGAACGTGGAGTCCTATGGCCTGCGGCGGCTGTACGAGGCGTCGCCGCTGGGCGTCGTGGGCGTCTTCATCAGCGGGGCGGTGACCGGCTCCATCTACGGCCTGGCCCCGGTGTTCGGCGCGGCCTCCGGCTTCGGGGTGTCGGGGACGGCGCTGTTCATGACGATCCTGATCCTGGGCGGGGTGGCGCTGCAATGGCCGCTGGGCCGGCTGTCGGACCGGTTCGACCGGCGCGCCGTCATCATCGGCCTGTCGGCGGCGCTGGCGCTCGTCAGCGTGGGCATGATCCTGGCCGAGGGCAGCGGGCGGCAGGACACGCTGCTGCTGGTGGCGCCGCTGTTCGGCGGGCTTGCCTTCACGCTCTACCCGGTCTGCGCCGCCCACACCAACGACCACGCCGGGCCGGCGAACGTGGTGTCGGTCAGCGGTGGCCTGATCCTCGCCAATTCGGTGGGGGCGATCATCGGGCCGCCGCTGGCGTCGGCCGCCATGGGCGTGGCGGGGCCGGAGTCCCTGTTCGGCTTCATCGCCGCGGGGGCCGGTTCGGCGACGCTCTACGGGCTGTGGCGCACGCGCATGCGCCCGCCGCCGCCCGCCGAGGCGCAGGCCAGCTTCCGTCCGCTGCCCCAGACGACACCGACCGTCACCCCGCTCGACCCGCTGGGGCCGCCCAGGCCGGAGCCGGCGGGGGATTAGAAACCACCTTTTCCTGGCGGGGCGGAACGCGGCATGCTGGTGCCGCCGGAGGAACGGACGGGAGAGACCCCATGCACGCGCATCCTATCGCCCTGCGGATCGCCCTGGCGGCGGCGGTTTCGGCTTGGGGAGGCTCCGCCTTCGGCGCCGAGGCCGCGGGTCCGTCCTTCTCCTGCGCCGGGGTCGGGAAGGGCAGCATCGAGCAGGCCGTCTGCGCCGACGCCGGCCTGTCGGCCCTCGACCGCAAGCTGGCCCGGGTCTACGGCGAGGCGGCGGGCAAGGCGGCGAACGAGCATCCTCCGGTGCTGAAGGCGGAGCAGCGCGGCTGGATCAAGGGCCGGAACGACTGCTGGAAGGCCGGCGACCGCCGTGCCTGCGTGGAGGAGCAGTATGTGCTGCGCATCGCCGAACTGCAGGCGCGGTACCGTCTGGTGCCCTCGACCGGCCCCGTCCGCTTCGCTTGCGGCGGCGCTCCCGGCAACGAGCTGGTCGCCACCTTCTTCGAGACCGAGCCGCCCACGCTGATCGCCGAGCGCGGTGACGAGGCGTCGTTGATGTATGGGCAGCCGGCGGCGTCCGGTGCCCGTTACCAGGGCCGCAACGAGAGCTTCTGGGAGCATCAGGGCGAAGCTCGGGTGACCTGGGGCTACGGCGCTCCGGAGATGACCTGCCGCAAGGCGCCGTAACCCCTCGTCGGGTCTCCGCTACCCGCGGGCCGCGATGCGGGCGAGGACGGCGCAGGCGCCCGGCCCGGTTTCCAGCGTCGCGGCGGTGTCGTCCAGCCGGGCGGTCCAGCCCTGGGACACCCGCGCCACGCTGTCGCCGGTCCGCAAGGTCACCTCTCCGGCGAGCGCGTGGACCAGCGCCACGCCCCCGGCGGACAGGTCCACGGCCTTGTCCGCCGGCAGGATGTCGAGCCGCGCGTCGGCCCGCTCGCGGTCGAAGATCAGGTTGAAATCGCGGATCGGCCCGTCCAGCAACGCGCAATCCACCACGGCGTCGCCGGAAAAGCGGAAGGGATCGGCGCGGTTGGCCACGGTGGCCGGGACACCGTCCACGGTCAGCCGCATGCCGGCCCCCTCGACCACGGCGATCAGCCGCTCATAGCCGGTGAAGGCGGAGAAGGGGCCGGGCTTCGCCACGTCGGCGATGCTGACCCGCCACAGGAAGCGGCCCGCGTCGCCGGGCAACGCCTGAAGGGCGATTTCGGTGGTCGTCCCGCCGCCGTTCTTCCAGGGCATGCGGCGGTAGCGGGCGGGGTCGAGAAGGGAAACAGGCATGGTAATCCTTGCGGGGCGGGGGAGGGCGTCCGGCCCTTTCCCCGTCCCTTATCCTCGTGAATGTGTCTGCGGCGCCGATGGGCCGTGCGTCAGGCATCCCCGAGCGATTGGGTCAGGCCCCGGTGCTTCAGCAGGGCCTCGATGCGCGGTTCGCGTCCGCGGAAGGCGGTGTACAGCTCCATCGGGTCGCGGGTGTCGCCCGACGAATAGATGGTCTTCAGCTTCGCCGCAAGATCCGGATCGAAGGGGTTGCCGGTTTCCAGGAACGCCTCGAACCCGTCGGCGTCGAGCACCTCTGCCCAGAGATAGGCGTAATAGCCCGCGGCGTAGCCGCTGCCGGCGAACAGATGCTGGAAATGGGTCGGGCGGTGGCGCACGGCGATCTCCGCCGGCATCCCGATCCTGTCCAGCACCGACCGTTCGAAGGCGGCCACGTCCGTGTCCGCGGCGTCGGCCCGGGTGTGGAACTCCAGATCCAGAAGCGCCGCCGCGGTGTACTCCACCGTGCCGAATCCCTGGTTGAAGTTGCGGGCGGCCAGCAGGCGGCGCAGCAGATCCTGCGGGATCGGCTCCCCGGTCCTGTAATGGCGGGCGTAGGTGGACAGCGTTTCCGGAACCGCCAGCCAGTGTTCGTAGATCTGCGACGGCAGCTCCACGAAGTCGCGGCGGACCGAGGTGCCGGACTGGCTCGGGTAGCGGACGTTGCTGAGGCAGCCATGCAGGAAATGGCCGAACTCGTGGAACAGCGTCTCCGCGTCGTCGAAGCTGAGGAGGGTCGGCTCGCCCTTCGAGAAGTTGTTGTTGTTGACGATGATCGGCGACACCGCGCCGTCGAACGTCTCCTGGTCGCGGTAGCTGCTCATCCAGGCGCCGGAGCGCTTGGACGGCCGGGCGAAATTGTCGTGCAGGAAGATGCCGACATGCCGCCCGTCCGTCTCCGTCACCTCGTAGACGCGGACATCGGGATGGTAGACCGGCAGGTCGGGGCGCTCGGTGAAGGTCAGCCCGAACAGGCGCCCGGCGGTGTCGAAGGCCGCGCGCACCATGTTCTCCAGCACGAAGTAGGGCTTCACCTCCGCTTCGTCGATGTCGTACTTGGCCTGCCGCACCTTCTCCGCATAGTAGCGCCAGTCCCAGGGGGCGATCGGCTCGTTCATGCCTTCCGCCCGGGCGCAGTCCTGAAGCTCCGCGCGCTCGGCGGCGGCCTTTTCCTTGGCCGGCCCCCAGACCTGGAGCAGAAGCCGTTCGACGGCGGAGGTGTCCTTCGCCATGCTGTCGTCCAGCTTGAAATCGGCGTAGGTGGCGTAGCCCAGCAGCTTCGCCTGCTCGGTGCGGAGCGCGACGATTTCCCGGATCAGCGGGCGGTTGTCGTGCTCGCCCTCATGCTCGCCGCGGCGGATCCAGGCGTCGTAGGCCACCCGGCGCAGGTCGCGGCGGGCCGAGAAGGTCAGGAACGGCTCCACCGAGGAACGGGCCAGCGTGATGACGTATTTGCCCTCCTGCCCGCGCTCCTTCGCGGCCTGGGCGGCGGCGGTGCGCGCGAAGTCCGGCAGCCCGGCGAGGTCGCTCTCCTCCAGGACGAGCTGCCAGTCCTTCTCGTCGTGCAGCACGTTCTGGCCGAACAGCGTGTGCAGGGTCGCCAGCCGTTCCGTGATCGCGGTCATCCGCGCCTTGGCGTCGGGCGGCAGCAGCGCGCCGCTGCGCACGAAGCCCAGGTGCTGGCGCTCCAGCAGGCGCAACTGGTCGGGGGCGAGGTCCAGCGCCGCGCGCCGCTCATAGAGATCGGCGACGCGGGCGAACAGCGCCGGGTCCAGCGCGATGCGCATGGAATGCTGGGCGAATTTCGGGGCGTAGTCGCGGGCGATGGTCTCCAGCGCGTCGGTGGTGTTGCTGGAGTTCAGGTTCCAGAACACGCCGCCGACCCGGTTCAGGAACCGCCCGCCGCGCTCCATCGCCTCGATGGTGTTGGCGAAGGTCGGGGCGTCGGGGTTGCCGGTGATCGCCTCGATCTCCGCGATGCTTTCCGCCATGCCATGGTCGAAGGCGGGCGGGAAATGCTCGGCCTGGATGCGGTCGAAGGGCGGCAGGCCGAAGGGCGTGGTCCAGGTTTCGAAGAACGGGTTGCTCATCAAGGCCCCTTGCTGACCGGTGACGGGAGACAGGCGGACATGGTGCCGCAACCGGTCCTCCGCCACAACATGCCGGTGGCCGCAGGGTACTCCGAACGCGCTGAAACAGCAGGAAAAGGCAGAGTAATATAGGATATTATGCCTGTAAACCGACGCTTGAACGACATTGATCCGGTGCCATATCCAACCGAGACACAAAAAGGCTTCAAATCTCTCCTAAAGTTTGTTAGCCTCCATCCAGTGACGGACAGCAATCGCTCTCTTGAGCGTGCTTCAATAGCGCAATTCGCCTTGTGCAAATCCCTACAACAGCAGAATACTTCAGAGGTGAAGTCGGCATGGATGTATAGATAGTGTTTTTTGTTTGCTTCGATGGCCTTCAATTTCATGAGTCTTCGCAGATTTTGCGGTTTCTCATGTGATTTTACATCTCCTGTGGTTGGCGGGAGGCAGTCGCGCGGCGGCTGTCAGTTTTGTTGGCGTGCGGACGAAAGTCCTTGCCTTGCGTGCCCCACCACCCCGGCACGCCCCTGCTTCCAACGAAGGCTGCAAAACGGACCGGTCCCTTTCGGGGGCTGGAACCACACGCATTTTGCCAAGAGCGGAGGCACCAGCGGATGACCGCGAAAATCGCCGTGAACGGCGTCACCCGGATTTTCGGGCGCCACCCCCGTCAGGCGCTCGACCTGCTGAAGGCAGGACACTCCAAGGACGAGATCTTCAAACGGACCGGCCAGACCGTCGGTGTCCAGGACGCCAGCTTCGAGGTCGAGGCCGGCGAGATCTTCGTCATCATGGGCCTGTCGGGCTCCGGCAAATCGACCCTCGTCCGGATGCTCAACCGGCTGATCGATCCGACCGCGGGCGAGATTCTCATCGACGGGCGGGACATCACCAAACTGTCGCGCGCCGACCTGACCGAGCTGCGGCGGCGCGACCTGGGCATGGTGTTCCAGTCCTTCGCCCTGCTGCCGCACCTGCGGGTGTGGGAGAACGCGGCCTTCGGGCTGGAGATCGCCGGGGAAAGCCTGAAGGCCCGGCGCGACAAGGCGCAGCAGGCGTTGGACGCGGTCGGTCTCGGCGCCTACGCGGAGAGCTTCCCGCGGGAGCTGTCGGGCGGCATGCAGCAGCGCGTCGGCCTCGCCCGCGCGCTCGCCAACGAGCCGTCCGTGCTTCTGATGGACGAAGCCTTCTCGGCGCTCGACCCGCTGATCCGGACGGAGATGCAGGACGAACTGCTGCGCCTCCAGGCCGAGCGGCAGCGCACCATCGTCTTCATCAGCCACGATCTGGACGAGGCGATCCGCATCGGCGACCGGCTGGCCATCATGGAGGGCGGGCGGATCATCCAGGTCGGGCGCCCCGACGAGATCCTGAAGCAGCCGGCCAACGACTACGTGCGCTCCTTCTTCCGCAACATCGACGTCACCAAGATCCTGACCGCGGGCGACATCGCGCGGCGCGATCAGGTGACGCTGATCCGTCACACCGGCGAAGGCCCGCGCGCCGCCGTCCGCCAGCTGCGCGAGCGCGACCGCGAGTTCGGCTATGTCCAGGACGGGCGCCGCCGCTTCCACGGCGTCGTGTCGGTGGAGACGCTGGTCACCGCCATCGAGCGGCACAACGGCTCCGCCACGCTGGACGAGGCGCTGCTGCCGGGCATCGAGCCGGTGCCCGCCGACCTGCCGATGGACGAGGTGCTGCCGCGCATCGCCTCGGCCCCGTGCCCGCTGCCGGTGGTGGACGGGCAGGGCGCCTATGTCGGGGCGATCTCCAAGACCGCCTACCTGGAAACCCTCGGACGGACGCGCTGACCATGGAATTCAAGCTTCCCATCGGCGATTGGGCCGACACCGCCGTGCTGTTCCTTCTGGACCATGCGCAATGGCTGTTCGACGGCATCGACCTCGCGGTCGGGGCGGTCGCGGACGGCGTTCAGACCGCCCTGACCGCGCTGCCCGGGGTGGCGCTGGCCGCCATCGTGGTGCTGATCGGGCTGTGGCGGAACGGCTGGCGCTTCGCGCTGTTCGCCGCGGCCGCGCTTCTGGTCGTCGCCGGGCTGGGCATGTGGCACCAGACGGTGGACACGCTGGCGCTGGTGCTGACGGCGACCGCCATCGCCCTGGTGGTCGGCGTTCCGCTGGGCATCGTCGCGGCGCGCAACGACCGGGTGGAGACGGTGGTCCGCCCGGCGCTCGACCTGATGCAGACCATGCCGGCCTTCGTCTACCTGATCCCGGCGGCCATGCTGTTCGGGCTGGGCCGGGTGCCGGGGATCATCGCCACGATCATCTTCGCCATGCCGCCGGTCGTCCGCCTGACCAGCCTGGGCATCCGGCAGGTCCCGCACGAGCTGGTGGAGGCCGGCCTCGCCTTCGGCTGCACGCCGCGCCAGCTTCTGTTCAAGGTGCAGATGCCGACGGCGCTGCCGTCGATCATGGCGGGCATCAACCAGACCATCATGCTGTCGCTGTCGATGGTCGTGATCGCCTCGATGATCGGGGCGGGCGGCGTCGGCAACGAGGTGCTGCGCGGCATCCAGCGGCTGGACATCGGCCTCGGCGTCGAAGGCGGGCTGGCCGTGGTGATCCTGGCGATCCTGCTCGACCGCATCACCCAGAGCTTCGGAACCACGGACACGGCGGGCCGCAGCCCCCGGTCCGTCCTGCGCGCCCTGCTGAGCCGCCGCCTTGCGGCCCAGCCGAAGGACGGCGCGCACCTGTCTCCCACGCACGGAGTCACGGAAGCGGGATGAACCGCCATCCCCAAAGCCATACAGGACAAAGGATTTTTGCATGAGACGCACGTTTCTGAAGATGATGGCCCTCGGTGTCGCCGCCGTGATCGGCGGCACCGCCCTGTCCTCCGCCGGGGCCGCCGCCGAGGACCGGAAGCCGGTCCGCATCGGCTGGACCGCCTGGTCCGACGCCGAGGCGGTGACCAAGCTCGCCCAACGCCTCATCCAGGAACGGCTGAACCAGCCGGTGGAGCTGGTGCTTGCCGACATCGGCCTTCAGTATCAGGGGCTTGCCAAGGGCGACCTGGATTTCATGATGATGTCCTGGCTGCCGACCACCCACGCCTCCTACCTGGGCAAGGTGGGCAAGGACATCGTGCCGCTGGGCATGCTCTACACCCGCGCCCGCCTGGGCTGGGCCGTGCCGGACTATGTGCCGGAAGATCAGGTGAAGACCATCGCCGATCTGGCGAAGCCCGAGGTCCGGGAGAAGCTGAAAGGCAAGATTCAGGGCATCGACCCCGGTTCGGGCCTGATGCAGGTGTCGGAGAAGGCGCTGAAGGGCTATGGCCTGACGGATTACGAGCTGGTGTCCGCCAGCGGCGCCGCGATGACCGCCGCGCTCGGCCGCGCCGAGCGGCGCGAGGACTGGATCGCCGTCACCGCCTGGAGCCCGCACTGGAAGTTCGCCAAGTGGAAGCTGCGCTACCTGGAGGACCCGAAGGGCTCGCTGGGCGGGCTGGAGCGCGTCCACGTCATGGCCCGCAAGAATTTCTACCAGGACCACCCGGAGGTCGCCGAGTTCCTGACCCGCATGTATCTGCCGCTGGAGGATCTGGAGAAGATCATGCTGGAGGCCGACGTCACTTCCTATGAGAAGGCGATCGACAGCTACATCACCAACAACAGGCAGCGGGTGGACTATTGGGTGACCGGCGCGATGCCGGCCTCGTGACGGAAGGCGATGCGCGGCGCCGGAGCGCCGCGCATCGGAGTCACCGTCCGGTGGAGTTGGCTTCGCGCGGCTCCGCCGTGGCCGGTGCGGACGAGGGTGCGGGGCGCCGGTCGCGGACCATCACGACCAGCAGGACGGCGCAGAGGATCAGCGCCAGCGCGGCGAAGGTGCGCAGCGGCGGCGTCTCGCCCAGCACGACGATGGCCCCGGTGACGCCGATCACCGGCACGATCAGCGAACTGACCGACGCCTGCGCGACGCTCAGCCGCCGCACGATGGCGAACCACAGCAGATAACCGCCGACCATCGCCACCAGCAGATGGAAGACCAGAGCGACCGCCACCCGCGGCTCCAGCGCCAGCGTCGGGGCGGGGTCCAGCGCCAGGGCGAAGGGCAGCACCACCGGCAGGGAGATGGCGAACTGCCAGCCGGTGATGGCGTTCGGACCCATGGTCCAGGCCGTCCGCTTGATCAGGACGTTGCCCAGCGCCCAGCACAGCGCGCCGGTCAGCATGAAGGCCGGGCCGAGCGGCAGGGCGCCCATCCGCGCCAGATCGGGACCGAGCAGAACGGCCAGCCCGGCCAGCCCGCAGGCCAGCCCCATCCACTGGCGCGGCCCCGGGCGCTCGCCCAGGATCGGGATCGCCAGCAGCATCGCCCAGGCCGGCATGGTGTAGGCGATGATGGCCGCCCCGGAGGTCGCCATGTTCATCTGCCCGAAGGCGGAGCAGATGTTGAATCCCGCCATGTTCAGCAGGGCGACGGCGAACAGCGGCCAGCGCTGCCCGCGCGGCACGGCGAGCGATTCCCCGCGGGACCGCGCGTAGGCGAACAGCACCGCCGCTCCCACGGCGAATCCCAGGCTGCGCAGCGTCCAGGGCTGGATCTGGGTGAGGATGATCTTGACGGCGGGCCAGTTCAGGCCCCAGCAGACGCTGATGAGGCCCACCAGCGACAGATCCAGCGCCCGAGCGCGGCTTATCATGGCATGGGATTCCGGGTGTGGGGTGGTCGGGGGGATCGCACGTTCACTTCCCTCTGCCCTCCGGGGAGAAGGAGGGGACCCGCCGCGAGAGCGGTGGGGAGGGTGAGGGGGCCGGTGCGCCTGGGGCGCACCGCCAAGGGGCATGCTGACCCTTGGCAATCCCCTGGCACAGGCTGCGCCTGTGCTGTCCCCTCACCCTGACCCTCTCCCCAGGGGAAGAGGGGATTTCATATTTTCTCAGAACTTCACCGCGTCGCCGCCCTTCAGGGACAGCATGGCGCGGGCCTCGTCCGGGGTGGCGACCTCCAGGGCCAGCCCCTCGATCAGCTTGCGGACCATGGCGACCTGCTCGGCGTTGGAGGTGGCGAGGCGCCCCGGACCGGCCCACAGATTGTCCTCCAGCCCGACGCGCACGTTGCCGCCCAGCGCCAGCGCCTGCGTGGCGATGGGCATCTGGTTGCGTCCGGCGCCCAGCACCGACCACACATACTGGTCGCCGAACAGCCGGTCGGCGGTCCGCCTCATGTGCATCACGTCCTCCGGGTGCGGGCCGATGCCGCCCAGGATGCCGAACACCGACTGCACGAACAGCGGCGGCGTCACCAGCTTGCGGTCCAGGAAATGGGCCAGCGTGTAGAGGTGCGAGATGTCGTAGCACTCGAACTCGAAGCGCGTCCCGTTGCCGGAGCAGGTCTTCAGGATGTGCTCGATGTCCTTGAAGGTGTTCTTGAAGACGAGGTCGCGGCTGCCCTCCAGATAGGGGCGCTCCCAATCGTGCTGGAACTCTGTGAAGCGGTTCAGCATGGGGAACAGGCCGAAGTTCATCGTGCCCATGTTCAGCGACGCCACTTCCGGCTGGAAATGGGCGGCGGGACGCAGCCGGTCCTCCACCGTCATGGTGGCGCTGCCCCCGGTGGTGATGTTCACCACGGCCTTCGTCGCCTGCTTGATGCGCGGCAGGAAGCGCGCGAACAGCTCCGGGTCCTGGGTCGGGCGTCCGGTGTCCGGATCGCGGGCGTGCAGATGGACGATGGCGGCCCCGGCCTCCACCGCGGCGATGGCCTCCGCCGCGATCTGGTCCGGGGTCACCGGCAGGTGCGGCGACATGCTCGGCGTGTGGATGGAGCCGGTGACCGCGCAGGTGACGATCACCTTGCGCGCGGTCTTCCTGGGCGTGGTCATGGTTTTTCCTCCCTTTGTCGTTTCCCTCGCCACGATCCCCTCTCCCGGAGCGGGAGAGGGCCGCCTTTTCAGATCACCGCTTCGATCAGGAAGGGGCCCTTGCGGGCGAAGGCGGTCTTCAGAAGGCGGTTGAAGCTGTCCGCGTCGGTGGCTTGTCCGCCCTCCACCCCCATGCCGCGGGCCAGCGCCACCCAGTCGAGGTCCGGGCGACCAAGCTCGGTGCAGTTGCGGGCGTTCGGCCCCATGTCCTGGAAGCCCAGGTTGCCCAGCTCCCATTGCAGGATGCCGTAGCGGCGGTTGGCGAGGACGATGGTCACCACGTCGGCCTTCTCGCGCGCCTGGCTCCACAGGGCCTGCAACGTGTACATGCCGCTGCCGTCCGCCTGGACGTTCACCACCTTGCGGTCCGGGCAGGCGATCGCGGCGCCGAGGGCCAGCGGCATGCCGATGCCGATGGACCCGCCGGTGATGGTCAGCCAGTCGTGCGGGCGCGCCCCTGCACAGGGCGTGTAGAGCATGGGGCTGGAGGAGATGGCCTCGTCCACCACGATGGCGCCCTCCGGCAGCAGGGCCGCCAGCGATTGCCCGGCGCTGTCGGCGGTCAGCGCGCCGGTGGCAAGGGCGGGCTGGGCGAGCGGCTGCGCCGGAACGGGCAGGCCGGCGGCGCCCACCGCCTCGGCCAGCCAGCGCAGGGCGGCCAGAGCGTCGGCGTCCGGCGGGGCGGCGTCGTGGATCCGGCAGCCCTCCGGCGCCAGACGGCTGGGCTTGCCGGGATAGCCGAAGAAGCCCACCGGTTCCGTGGCGCCGATCAGCACGATGTGCTTCGCGCCGGCCAGCGCCGTGATGCCGAGGTCGATGGGGTAGGGGAAGCGCTCCACCGTCACGCGGCCCGCCCCGCGCTCGATGCGGGTGGCGCCGGTGTGGGCGTAGAGCTTCGCACCGGTGGCCGCGGCGATGCGCCCGGCCAGCGCCAGCCCTTCGGTCCGCGTGGCGAGGCCGTTCAGCATGATCACCACCCGCTCCCCGCTGCGCAGGGCGTCGGCGGCGGCGCGCAGGGCGGCGGCGTCCGGGGCGGTCGGGGCGGGCGGCTCCACGATGATCGGCTCCGCCGCCGCCGTGTCGTCCCAGGAGGAATCGGACGGCAGGATCAGCGTCGCCACGCCGCGCGGCGGGGTCAGGGCGGCACGGATCGCCTCCGCCGTGTCCGCGGCGACGGAGGCCGCGTCCGGCACCGTGCGCACCCAGGCCGACATGGGCCTCGCCAGGCCCTCCACATCGGCGGTCAGCGGCGCGTCGACGCCGCGGTGCCAGGTCGCGTGGTCGCCGACGATGTTGACCATCGGCACGCGGGCGCGCCGGGCGTTGTGCAGGTTGGCCAGCCCGTTCGCCAGCCCCGGCCCGAGATGCAGCAGCGTGGCCGCCGGGCGGTCGGTCATGCGGGCGTAGCCGTCCGCCGCCCCCGTCGCCACCCCTTCGAACAGCGTCGGGACGCAACGCGCGCCGGGCATGCTGTCGAAGGCGGCGAGCGCGTGCAGCTCCGACGTGCCGGGGTTGGCGAAGCAGGTGTCGACGCCGTTCGCCACCAGCGTGCGAACCAGGATTTCCGCGCCGATCATCGTGCCGCCTCCGCAAGTCCGCCTTCGAAACCATCTAGGAAGCTGGCGAGATTCACCGCCAGCGCGCCGCAGTCGTAGCCGCCCTCCTGCACCAGCACGGTCGGCAGGCCGGCGCCGGCGATCTTGCGGCCCAGCGTGGCGAAGCCCGGCGTCGTCACCTTGAAGAAGGCCAGCGGGTCGCCCGCGTAGGTGTCGAAGCCCAGCGACAGCACCAGCGCCTCCGGCCCGAAGGCGGCGATGTGGGCCAGCGCCTCGTCCACCGCTGTCAGGAAGGTGGCCTCCTCCGTGCCCATGGGCAGGGGGATGTTCAGGTTGCAGCCCAGCCCGCGGCCCTTGCCGCGCTCGTGCGCGTAGCCGGCGAACCAGGGGTAGAAGTTGTTGGGGTCGCCGTGGATCGACACGAACAGCACGTCGTCGCGCTCGTAGAAGATCGCCTGGGTGCCGTTGCCGTGATGGACGTCCACGTCGAACACGGCGACGCGCGGCGCGCGGCCCCGCTGGGCCAGAACCGGCAGCATCGCCTGGGCGGCGACGGCGGCGTTGTTGATGTAGCAGAAGCCCCCGGCCATGTCGCGCGACGCGTGATGCCCCGGCGGGCGGCACAGGGCGTAGGCCGCGCGCTCCTGCCCGCCGGCAACCGTCAGGGCGGCGTGGGCTGCGGTGTCGGCGCCGCCGCAGACGGCCTCCCAGGTGCCGGCGCCGATCGGGCAGGCGGTGTCCGACATGTGCCAGCCCGCCTGACCGACGATGCCCGTGGGATACTCGGCCATGTCGGTGTTGCGGTGGATGTTGGGAACGATGACCTCCGACGCGTCGGGCAGGGCCGACCAGCGGGCGTAGGCGGTTTCCAGGAAGCGCAGATAGTCGGCGGAATGGACCGCCGCGCGGGGGCCGGCGCCGTAGGACGGCGGCTCCTCCACCGTCACGCCGCGTGCCCGCAGGGAGCCGACGAGCGCCTCCGCCCGTTCCGCCTTCTCCGGCGAGGGCTTCGGCTGGCCGCGCACCAGGAAGGTGGGCGGACGATGGCGCAACTGGGCCTCGGCAAAGACATAGCGCATGCAAGGGCTCCCATGAATGAACCGGTCCCCTCTCCCCAGGGGGGAGAGGGGGCAGATGACGTTTACCCCGCCGCGGCCAGAACCGCGTCGGCCAGAACCGCGCAGCCGGACGCCGCGTGTTCGGGCTTGATGTTCTCCGCCTCGTTGTGGCTGAGGCCGCCCTCGCAGGGAATGAAGATCATGGCGGTCGGCACCTTGCGGGCGACATAGACCGCGTCATGGCCCGCCCCGGACACGATGTCGCGGTGGCTCAGGCCGCGCTGCTCCGCCGACCGGCGGACATGGCCGACCAGTTCCGGCGCGAAGAGCGTCGTGGGGAAGGCCCAGAAGTCGGTCAGTTCCAGGGTCAGGCCGCGCTTGTCCGCGATGGCGGCCAGCCGCTCGCGCAGCATCGCGTCCATGCGGGCGAGCGCGTCGGAGTCCGGATTGCGCAGGTCGATGGTGAACCAGATGCGGCCCGGAATGACGTTGCGGGAGTCCGGATGCACCTGCACGCGCCCGATGGTGGAGCAGGCGTCGCCGCCGACCTCCAGCGCGATGGCCTCGACCGCCTCCATCATCACGGCGGCGCCGGCCAGCGCGTCGCGGCGCAGGCGCATCGGCGTCGGTCCGGCGTGGGATTCGCGGCCCGTCACGGTTGCCTCGTACCAGCGCTGGCCCTGGGCTCCGGTGACGACGCCGATCTCGATATTTTCGCTCTCCAGCACCGGACCCTGCTCGATGTGCGCCTCGAAATAGGCGCCCATGGCGTGGCCGGTGACCGGGACGCTGCCCTTGTAGCCGATGCGCGCCAGCTCGTCGCCCAGCCGGATGCCGTCGTTGTCGCGGATGTCCAGCACATGGTCGAGCGTGAAGACGCCCATCGCCACGCCGGACCCCAGCATCGGCGGGGAAAAGCGTGCGCCCTCCTCGTTCGTCCAGACGATCAGCTCGATGGGGGCGTCCGTCTCGATGCCCTGGTCGTTGAAGCTGCGGACGACCTCCAGCCCGGCCAGCACGCCATAGATGCCGTCGAACCGCCCGCCGGTCGGCTGGGTGTCCAGATGGCTGCCCATGCAGACGGCGGGGCGGTCCGGGTTGCGGCCCGGACGGCGGGCGAAGATGTTGCCCACCTCGTCCACCGTCACGGTGCAGCCGGCCTCCTCGCACCAGCGCACGAACAGGTCGCGGCCTTCCTTGTCGAGGTCGCTCAGCGCCAGCCGGCACAGGCCGCCCTTCGGCGTCGCGCCGATCTTCGCGAGGTCCATCAGGGTCCGCCACAGGCGGTCGCCGTCGATTCGCAGCTCAGACATGTCCCTATCCCGATCCCAATTCCGAATTAATGTTGTGTCCCGTCGCGGAGCGTTGTCCGCAGAGCGTTCACCGTGGGCAGGCTCAGGCCCGCCCGTTCCGCCAGTTCCAGCGGCGCGTCCAGCACCGCCTCGATCTCCGCCCGCCGGCCCGCCGCCACGTCGGCGCGCAGCGCCGGGCGGATGCGGCCCGGATGCTGGGCCATGGTCCATACGTCCTCCAGCTTCGCCGCCGCCGGATGGCCGAGCGCCGCCGCCAGGGCGAGCAGTTCCTCCACCACCGCGGCGAAAGCGGGCTGGAGGTCCGCGTCGTGGGCGATCTCCTGCGCCGGTTTCCCGGTGGCGAGGCCCAGCAGGCCGAAGACGAAGGGCGCCAGAAGCGCCGTCCAGACCTCGGCCCGGATGTCCGCCACGGCCAGCGCGTTGAAGCCGCCCGCTCCGAACAGGGCCGCCAGATCGCCGGCGTCCTGCCCATCCGCCACCGGGCCGAGGGCGAGCCGCAGCCCGCCCAGATGCCGCAGATAGCCGGGGGACCGCCGCTCCACCGCCACGCGGGCGACCGCGCCGACGATGCGGTCCGCCGGGATGGCGTCCGTCAGAAGGCCCTTCGGATCGATGGCCGACAACGGTCCGCCGATGGCTTCCCCCGCCGGGTACCACCAGGGGATGCCGCCGACCACCGGCACCAGCCGCGTCTGCGGCCCCAGCAGCGGCAGCAGAAGGTCCAGCACCCCCGTCAGCAGCGGCGCCGGCACCGCCAGCACCACCACGTCCTGCGGGCCGAGCGACAGGGTGTCGTCGGTCACCAGGGGCCGCACCGTCACCGGACGGCCCGAGGGGCCTTCGACCGTCAGCCCTTCCCGCCGCAGCGTGTCCAGCGTCCGCCGCCGGGCGACCAGCGCGGCGGGCAGCCCGGCGGCGGTCAGCCGCGCGGCGATCAGCCCGCCGACCGCCCCGGCCCCGATGACGGCGACCTTCATCCGGTCCCCGTCAGGCGCTGTTGCGCAGGGCGGCCGACCGCCGCGTCACCGGAACCACGTCCTCCGGCACGGTCCAGCCCTTGCCGGGGATGGCGTCCAGCAGGGTGCGGGTGTAGCCGTGCTGCGGGTTGCCGAACACCTCCTTCGCCGGGCCGATCTCCACGATGCGGCCCTTCTGCATGACCGCGATGGTGTCGCAGATCTGGGCGGCGATGCGCAGGTCGTGGGTGATGAACAGCATCGACAGGTTCAGCCGGTGCCGCAGATCCTCCAGCAGATCCAGCACCTGCGCCTGCACCGACACGTCGAGCGCCGAGACCGGTTCGTCCGCGATCAGCAGCTTCGGCTCCAGCGCCAGGGCGCGGGCGATGGAGATGCGCTGCCGCTGCCCGCCGGAGAACTCGTGCGGGAAGCGCTCCGCCGCCGAGGCGTCGAGCCCGACGAGCGTCAGCAGCTCCTTCGCCTTGTCCAGCGCCCGGTGGCGGTCCTCGCCGAAGGCCACCGGCCCCTGGGTGATGATGTCGCCCACGGTGTGGCGCGGGTTCAGCGAGGCGTAGGGGTCCTGGAAGACCATCTGCACATGCCGCCGGTAGGGCCGGAAGGCCGGGCGCGACAGCGACAGCAGATCCACGCCCTCGAACAGGATCTTGCCGGAATCCGGCTTGATCAGCCCGACGATGGAGCGGCCCAGCGTGGACTTGCCGGACCCGGACTCGCCGACCAGCCCGACCGTCTCGCCCTGGTGGATGGTCAGCGACAGGTCGTCGCCCGCCACCACCTTGCGCCCCGGCGTGAAGAAGCCGCCGCCGATGTGGAAGGTCTTGCACACCTTCTGCGCCGTCAGCACCGGCTGGCGGTCGCGGGTGAAGTCCTCGCGATGCTCGATCAGGTGCGGCACGGCGGCGATGAGCTGCCGGGTGTAGGGGTGCTTCGGACGGTTCAGGACCTCCTCGGCGGCGCCGATCTCCACCAGCCGGCCCTTCTGCATCACCGCCACGCGGTGGGCGATTTCCGCCACCACGCCGAAGTCGTGGGTGATGAACATCACGCCCATGTGGCGCTTGGCCTGGATGTCGCGGATCAGCTCCAGGATCTGCTTCTGGGTGGTGACGTCGAGCGCGGTGGTCGGCTCGTCGGCGATCAGGACGTCCGGCTCCACCGCCAGCGCCATGGCGATCATCACGCGCTGGCGCTGGCCGCCCGACAGGCGGAACGGGTAGCTGCGGCGCAGATGGTCCGGCTCCGGCAGGCCGACGGAGGCCAGCAGCTCCACCACGCGCGCCCGGCGGGCGGCGCGGTCGAGCGCGGTGTGGTAGCGCAGCACCTCGTCGATCTGGTCGCCGACCCGCATCAGCGGGTTCAGCGCCGTCATCGGCTCCTGGAAGATCATGGCGATGCGCCCGCCGCGAAGTGCCCGCTGGTCGCGCTCCGGCAGGCTCAGCACGTCGGTGCCCTGGTGGCGGATGCCGCCGGACGACACCTTCACCGCCTTGGGCAGCAGCCCCATCACGGCGTGCGCGGTCATCGACTTGCCGGAGCCGGATTCGCCGACCACGCAGAGGATCTCCCCGCGCTCCAGCGTGAAGGTCAGGTCCTCCACGGCGTGCGGGCGGTCGGCGCCGCGCGGCAGGTCGATGGTCAGGTTGCGGACGTCGAGGAGAGTCGTCTCGGTCATCAGGAGCGGCCCTTCCGCGCCAGCTTCGGGTTCAGCGCGTCGTTCAGCCCTTCACCCACGAGGTTGAGGGCGAGCACGGTCAACAGGATCGCGATGCCGGGGAAGAAGCTCATCCACCAGGCCTGACGGATCACGGTGCGGGCGGCGCCCACCATGTAGCCCCAGCTCATCAGGTTCGGATCGCCGAGCCCGAGGAAGGAGAGGGAGCTTTCCAGAAGGATCGCCGTCGCCACCATCAGCGAGGCCGACACGATGATCGGGGACAGGCTGTTCGGCAGGATCTGGCGCCAGATGATCGTCAGGTTCGACTGGCCGGTGGTCACCGCGGCGTGCACGAACTCGCGGCTCCGCAGGCTCATGAACTCGCCGCGGGCCAGACGCGCCAGCGGCGGCCAGGACACGATGGCGATGGCCAGCACGATGGAGGTCAGCGACGGCGTGAAGATCGCCACCAGAACCACGGCCAGGACGAAGTTCGGGATGGTCTGGAACAGCTCGGTGAAGCGCATCACCAGATCGTCCACGCGCCCGCCGTAGAAGCCGGAGACGGCCCCCAGGAACACCCCGATCAGCACCGCGACCGCGGTGGAGGTCAGGCCGATCAGCAGCGACACCCGCGCGCCGTGGGCGATGCCCGACGCGATGTCGCGGCCCAGCGTGTCGGAGCCGAGCAGGGCGTCCTCCGACAGCGGCGGCTGGAAGGGCATGGCGGTCATGTCCCACGGGCTGGCCGGGTACAGCAGGTCGGCGAAGACCGCCATCAGGACGACCAGGGCCAGGAAGACCAGCCCGATCACGGCGCCCTTGTTGCGGGCGAAGGCGCCCCAGAAGCCGGAGCCCTTGCGGGCGGGGGTGATGGCCGCGGCGGTCATGGCGCCACCTCGATGCGCGGATCGACGAGGGAATAGATCAGGTCGGTCAGCAGGTTGAAGATCACCACCACCACCGAGGTCAGAAGGAAGATGCCGAGCAGGACCTGATAGTCGCGCTGCAGCACGGCCTCGAAGGCGAGGCGCCCGATGCCGGGGAGCGCGAAGACGGTCTCGATCAGGATGGAGCCGCCGATCAGGTGCCCCGCCTGGAACCCCGCCACGGTGATGACGGGCAGGATGGCGTTGCGCAGGATGTGCACCGACACGATGCGCCATTCCGGCAGGCCCTTGGCCCGCGCCGTCTTGACGAAATCCATGTCGCGCACCTCCAGGATCGAGGCGCGGGTCAGCCGGGTGTAGACGGCCATGTAGAAGAGGCCGAGCGTGGTCACCGGCAGCACGAGGTGCTTCGCCTTGTCGAGGAAGGCGTCCCAGCCGGTGTAGCCGGCGCCGATGGTCTCGGTGCCGAAGGCGGGCAGCCAGCCGAGATTGACCGAGAAGAGGAGGATCAGCATCAGGCCGATCCAGAAGATCGGCGTCGCGTAGGCGGTCAGGCCGACCACGGTGATGGCGGTGTCCGACCAGGTGCCGGCGCGCATGGCCGCCAGCGTGCCCAGCGCCACGCCGCCCAGCAGGGCCAGCACGAAGGCGGTCAGCGTCAGCGACAGGGTGACGGGCAGGCGGTCCATCAGCAGGTCGAAGACGGGACGCTGCTGGCGGTAGGAGTAGCCGAGGTCGGCCTGCACCACCTTGGACATGTAGGTGCCGAGCTGCTCGTACAGGGGCCGGTCGAGGCCGAACTGCTGGCGGAGCTGCTCGACGAACTGGGCATCGGCGGCCCCGGCCTCGCCCGCCATGACCGCGGCGGGGTCGCCCGGTGCGGCGTGGACCAGGAAGAAGTTGAACACGGCGATCGCCAGAACGACGAACACCGCCTTCACCAGCCTCTGTGAGATGAATAGGGCGATGCGGGGCATGTTGTCACTCCCGGGATGCGTGTTGCCTCCTCCCTTCCCTCCCCTGCGAAGCGGGGAAGGGAGGGGGCAACCGCTCCCTTTTCTTACTTCTTGACCATGTAAACGCTGTCGTAGCTCTCGTTCACGCCGATGGCGGTCGTGACGGCGTTCTTGAAGCGCTTGTCGAGGAAGGTCGGGAACTCCATCTCCAGCAGCCAGGCGACCGGAACGTCCTCGACCAGGATCTTCTGGGCGGCGGAGTAGAGCTGCTGGCGCTCCTCGTCCTTGTTGGTCTGGGCGGCCTGGGCGAACAGCTTGTCCACCTCAGGGTTGGAGTAGCCCATGGTGTTGGAGAACATCACGCCCTTGCGGATGTTTTCCGACACGTAGGTGCGGGTGACGCCGAGCGCCGGGTCGCCGTACTGGTAGACGAAGTTGAAGGACAGGTCGTAGTCCCAGTTGGACACGCGGTTGACCCAGCCGGCGGCGTCGGTGGTCTCCAGCGTCACGTCCACGCCGACGCGCTTCATCGCCTGCTTCACATACTCGCCCAGCCGGGTCCAGGTCTCGCCGTAGGGCATGACGAGCAGGCGGACCTTGGCGCGGGTGCCGTCGGCCCCCTTCTTGAAACCGGCCTCCTCAAGCAGCGCCTCGGCCTTCTTCGGGTCGTAGTCGTACTTGCGGACGTTGGGCTCGTGGAAGCGGGTGACCGAGTTCACCGGGCCGGTCGCCGGGCGGCCCAGGCCGAACCAGATCTTGTCGCGGATGAACTTGCGGTCGATGGCGTGCATCATCGCCTGCCGGAAGCGCTTGTCGTCCAGCGGCTTGTTGCGCGTGTTGATCTCGATCCAGGACAGCGGCGCGAAGAACTCGTAGCCCTTGGTCGTCATCTCGACGTTGGGCAGGCCCTTCAGGCGCGGGACGTCGAAGGTTTCGATGTCGTTGAACTGGGTCTGCTGGACGGTGCCCTGCTCCACGGCGACGGCGCGCGAGGCGGCGTCGGGGATCACGCGGAAATAGATGTCGTCCAGATAGGGCTTGCCCGCCTTCCAGTATTCGTCGTTGCGGACGAGATGGATGTAGGAGCCCTTCACCCACTCCTTGAACTTGAAGGGGCCGGTGCCGATGGGGGTGGCGTTGGCCGGGTTGGTCTTGTAGTCGGTGCCTTCATAGATGTGCTTCGGGATCATCGGGGCCGAAGACACTTCGAAGGACTGGAGGAACGGGCCGAACGGCTCCTTCAGGGTGAAGCGGACGGTGTGGTCGTCCAGCGCCTCGATCTTCTCGCACTTGGAGAAGGTGGCGCGGGCGCGCGGGTGCGCCTCGATCAGGAACTTGGAGGTGGAGAAGACCACGTCGTGGGCGGTGAAGGGCTTCCCATCGTGCCACTTGGCGTTCTTCACCAGCTTGAAGGTGTAGACCTTGCCGTCGGGCGACACCTCCCAGCTTTCCGCCAGTTCCGGCTGCGGGGTCAGATCGAAACCGAAGGTCAGCAGGCCCTGGTAGATCTTGCCGGCGACCGTCTGCGTCGGCGCCTGCTGGTTGAGGCCCAGCACCAGGATCGGCGGTTCCGGCTGGACGATGATGTTCATCGTGCCGCCGCGCTCCTGCGCGACGGCCACGCCGGGAACGGACAGCGCCACCGGCGCCGCCAGCGCGGCGGCCAGCGCCGCGGCGGTCAGGCTTTGTCGAAAATGGCGCAAACGATTGCTCATGTCTGAAGCCCCCTTATCGTTGATTCCAAATTGCTGATTCTAATCCGCGATCGGCTCCAGGCCGCACCAGTCGGCCATGAACAGCGCCAGCACGGCGGTCACCTTCGCCATGCTGTCGAGCGAGACGGACTCGTCGATTCCGTGGATGCGCTCCGCCTCCGGGCCGTAGCAGGTGGCCGGCGTGTCGCCGTAGAGCACGAAGTTGCGGACGTCGGTGGTGCAGGTCTGGGCCAGCTTCGGCGCCGGCGTCCCGAAGATCGATCGGTGCGCGGCGTCCAGCGCCTCCAGCATCGGATGATCGGGGGCCAGCGTGCAGCCCTCCGCCTGGAAGCCGCGGAAGATCACGCGGGCGTCGATCCCCTTGAGGTCGGAGTCGCTGCGGCAGGCATCGGCCACCGCGCGCTCGATCTCGGCGCTGACCTCGGCGGCGGCGCGGCCCGGCGGGAAGCCGAAGCGCAGCTCCATCCGGCAGCGGGTGGGGACGGAGGACGCCCATTCGCCGCCGTCGATGTGCCCGACGTTCAGGTTGTAGGGATGGTGGTGGTGGGCGTAGGCCGGATGCCGCCCGTCCGGATGGTTCCAGGCCGATTCCAGCGCCTTCAGATGCTTCAGCAGGCGGAAGGCCGCCTCGATGGCGTTCAGCCCGGCGCCGGTGTCCAGCACATGGGCGGGGCGGCCCGTCACCTCCAGCTCGCAGCGGATCACGCCGATCTGGGCGATCTGGAGCGTGTGGTTGAAGGGTTCCGGGATCACCGCGGCGTCGGCCTTGTAGCCGCGGGCGACGCAGGCGAGCGCGCCGTTGCCGGTGCATTCCTCCTCGACCACCGACTGGAGGTAGACCGGGGCGGCGGGCTGGACGCCCAAACTTTGCAGCGCCTTGAAGGCCATGACGTAGGCGGCGATGCCGGCCTTCATGTCGCCGGCCCCGCGCCCGTACAGCCGCCCGCCGCGGACCACCGGTTCGAAGGGCGGGGCGGACCACAGCTCCTCCGGCCCGGTCGGCACCACGTCGATGTGGCCGTTCAGGATCAGCGATTTGCCGGTCGCCTTCCGGGGCTTGTGGACGCCGACGACGTTCTCGCGGCCTTCGTACGAGATCAGCGAGGGGGACCAGCCGGGCTGGGCCTTCAGCGCCTCCTCGTCGATGGCGAAGCGGTCCACCTCCAGGCCCATGCCCTGGAAGATCCGTTCCATGAGATCCTGCGCCGGGCCTTCCCGCCCCAGCAGGCTGGGGCTCCGGACCAGATCGGACAGCAGGCGCACTCCGTCCTCGCGCAGCATTGCCACCGCGCCCAGGATCGCATCCCGGTCCACGGCTGCAATGTTCCGCTCACTCTCGTGGGATGCGGGCATGACGACTCCGTTCTTACCACTCCGCCGCGCAGTCGTCCGTGTGTGTCCGCAAATCTCCGGAAAGAAACTGTGGTGATTTCGACTTTTGGACTATGACTCCCGTTTTGCCCTGTTGGGCTGCGCCGGGGATCGACCGCTGACTACCGGCGTATTACAATTCAGCTTCTCATCCTCCGCCAAATCGATAATCCTCATTGTCCGCATAAGCAGGATTTATGGCGATGGGATTTCCCCCGATGACGGCACGCGATCTGGAGCGGCTCGGCCACCAGCTTGACTGGAACCTGCTGCGCACCTTCATGGTGATCGTGCAGGAGCAGGGCGTGACCCGCGCGGCCCTGCGCCTCGGCCTGACCCAGCCGGCGGTCTCCCAGGCCCTGAAGCGGCTGGAGGAGCAGATAGGCCGCTGCCTGATCGAGCGCGGGCAGGGCCGCTTCCGGGTGACCGAGGCGGGCGAGATCATCTACGCCGAGGTGCTGGAGATCTACGGCAACATCTCCCGCTTCGCCGTGCTGATGCGCGACATCCGCGAGGAGATTTCCGGCCACATCCGAATCCTTCTGGCCAGCCGAATCCAATCGCTGCTGTTCGACGCCCTGCTGGAACGCTTCCACGCCACCCACCCGCAGGTGACCTTCCGGCTGGACGTGATGGCGAGCGCCGACGTCCACATGGCGATCCAGCAGAAGACGGGCTCGCTCGGCCTCTGCCTGATGCGGGAGCCGCCGCCGCTGGTCGAGCACGCGCTGTTCGCCCGCCAGATCTATCGGTTGTATTGCGGGCCGCGGCACCCTCTGTTCGGGCGCACCGGCCTGACCCTGAACGACCTGCGCAGCGAGGGGTTCGTGTCCTTCACCTCCGACCAGATCGGCGGGGTGCTGTCGCCGCTGGCCGTCTTCCGCGCGCAGGAGGGAATCGAGAGCCGGATCGTCGGCGCCTCGGTCAATCTGGACGAGGTGCGGCGGATGATTTCCGTCGGGCTGGGAATCGGGCCGCTGCCCCGGCATGTGGCGGAGCGGGACGTGCGCGACGGCCTGCTGTGGCCCCTGCCGCCGGAGGAGGGGGTGGCGCCGGTGGACATCCATCTGCTGTGGAATCCCGCCTCGAAAATGAACCGGGCGGAGCGCGCCTTCATCGAGCACTGCCGCGCCGCCATCGCCGCCATCCCCCTTGACCGCCGCTTCGATCAGGGCGCGGTGGACGAATGGATCGGCGGCCAGTTCGGCGGCGGCTGATTCCGTCGCCTGGAAGCAGTTTCCTGTCCGGGGGCGTGTGGGGATGTTGCGTCCGCGGCGACACGAATGTTCCTGCGGCCGGCTTGATGTTTTTCAAGCACAGGCAAAGTCTTGCGCAATAATCAAGTGTGACAATTTGCCGTTGGACCCACTTGGGTTGCAAGGTACTGTCCGCCGAACAACTGGCGGGGCCACGGTTCTCCGTGTTCCTGATGTTCCGCCGGTCCATGTGTTGCAACGGCAACCGGCTCAACAGGCACCCAGGCGGCAATGAACATGGCGAGGGCTTCACGCCGGACATCGTATCGGAACCGGGCTGCCGGACGGCTTGCGAAGCCGGGGCGGGGCGTTCCCTGCGGACCCGTGGGGCTGGACGCGCTGCGTTCGCCGGTCTGGCTGTTCGGGATGGAGGACGGCGGCCTGCGCTGGGCCAACGGCAGCGCGCGCGACCTGTGCGGGCCGGCGGCGGACCGGCTGGTGCTGCCGGAGGAGGCGCGGGCGCGCCTCGCGCTCCACCGGGCGGCCTTCGCGCGGGGGGAGGCGGTGACGGAACGGCTGACCTTCCGAACCCGCCGCGGGCCGGTGGCGGTGGATTGTCTGTGCTCCGGCTGGAACGAGGGCGGGCGGGCCGGGCTGCTGGTGGAAGGGCGCCCGACGCCCGAAGAACGGCCTGCGGTGGCGGACGCCGGACCGGCCGGACCGGCCGAACCGGACGACTCCCGTGCACGGCTGGACGCCGTTCTGGCCAACGCGCCGGTCGGCATCCTGATCGTGGACGGCGAGCGCCGCATCCTGCGCCTGAACGAGGCGATGGCGGCCATCGTGCACCGTCCGATGGAGGCGATGACCGGGGCGACCACGCGCGTCATCTATGGCGACGAGGCGGTCTACGAGGACATCGGGCGCCGGGCCTACCCGGTCATGGCGCGGGGCGAGACCTTCGACGACACCATTCCCATGCGCCGGGGCGACGGCGGCGAGATCTGGTGCCGCATCATCGGGCGCCGGATTCACAAGGAACTCCACGCGCTCGGCTATGTGTGGATCATCGAGGACGTGACGGTCCGCCGCCGCGCCGAACAGACGGTCAACGACCGCATCGCCTTCCAGCGCGTCCTGCTGGACACGGTGCCGGTGCCGATCTTCATCCAGGACGTGTCGGGCTTCTACACCGACGCGAACGCCGCGCTGGAGGACTGGCTGGGGCTGGACCGGCAGGCGCTGTTCGGCAAGATGGTGCCCGACCTCGCCCCGCAGGACCTGGCCGATCTGGACGACGCCGCCAACGAGGCGCTGCTGTCCACCGGACGGACCCAGACCTTCGAAACGCAGGTCCGCTGCGCCAACGGCGCGCTGCGCGACGTGGTGGTCTCCAAGGCGGTCTATTGCCGGAACGGCGACAAGCCGGCGGGCATCGTCGGCGCGATGGTGGACATCAGCGAGCGCAAGCGCGCCGAGCAGGCACTGCTGGAGCGCCACGCCCTGTTCGAGCAGATGTTCGTCTCCAGCCGTGCGGTGAAGCTGCTGATCGACCCGGCCAGCGGCGTGATCGAGGACGCCAACCCGGCGGCGGCGGCCTTCTACGGCCATGCGCTGGAGGCGCTGCGCGGCCTGCCGCTCGACGCCATCGGCGTCCCGCCGGGGGAGGGGGCGCCGGAGGGGCTGGTGTCCGGCCCCGGCTGGGTCCGGCACGAGGGCAGCCTGACCGTGCTGAGCCGTCACCGCCTGGCGTCGGGCGAGGTCCGCGACGTGGAGATCTACGGCAGTCCGGTGCGGGTCAACGGGCGCCGTCTCCTGCTGTCGCTGGTCCACGACATCACCGAGCGCTGCCGGGCGGAGGCCGCCCTGCGTGGCAAGACGGAGGAGCTGGAACGCTCCAACGCGGAGTTGGAGGCCTTCGCCTACGTCGCCTCGCACGATCTGCGGCAGCCGCTGCGCACCATCAACAGCTACCTGACGCTGCTCCAGAGCGATCTGGCTGGAACGCTGGAGGAGGAGACGGCGGAGTACATGCGCTTCGCCCGCGACGGCGCACAGCGCATGGACCGGCTGATCGTGGACCTGCTGGAATACAGCCGGGTGGGGCGCCGCGCGCACGGTCTCGGCCCGGTGGATCTCGGCGGCGTGGTGAGCACCGCGCTGCTGAACCTCCAGGCCGCCATCGGCGAGGCGGCGGCGGCGGTGGCGGTGGCGGACGCCCTGCCCCTGGTGGCCGGCGACGAGAACGAGCTGGTGCGGCTGTTCCAGAACCTGATCGGCAACGCCGTGAAATACCGCAGGGCGGACACCGCCCCCGTCGTCCGCGTCACCTGCCGGCGCGAGGGAGCCCAATGGGTCTTCGGCGTGCGCGACAACGGCATCGGGATCGCGCCGGAGCATCGCGAGCGCGTGTTCGGCATCTTCCAGCGCCTGCACCGCCGCGACGAGTATGAAGGAACCGGGGTGGGGCTCGCCGTCTGCAAGAAGATCGTCGAGCATCATGGCGGGCGCATCTGGGTGGAGGCTGCGGAGGGCGAGGGCAGCCACGTCCGCTTCACCCTGCCCGTGGAACGGCGGAGCGAGCGGCCCGTGGGAGGAGCCGAATGACCGCGCTGCCCGCGCCGGCGGCCCTGGCGCGCCTGGACGGCCCGCTGCGGCGTTACGGCTGGCTGGCCGCCGGCCAGCTTCTGGTGACGGTCCTGCTGGCCGCCGGCTTTCTCTGGGTGGACAGCCTCTACACCCGCTACCTGATCGCCGAACGGCGTGCGGCGGCGGCCCTGACCGCCGTCAGCGCCGCCAGCACCCTGTCCAGCGCGGTGAACGAACGGCTGGCGCTGGTGCGCGGGCTGACCGCCTTCGTCGGGGTGGAGGCTCATGCCGGCACGCTGGACGCGCAGTTCGCGCCCTTCGCGGAGGGGCTGCGCCGGTCGGTGACCGGCGTGCGCGGCGTGTCCGCCGCCCCCGGCTTCGTCGTCCGCCACATCCACCCGCTGGACGGCAACCAGCGCGTCTTCGGCACCGCGCTGCTGTCCGATCCGCGTCCGGGCTATGCCGAGACGGTGCAGCGGGCGCTGGTGACCGGCGACGTTACGGTCTATGGCCCGGTCGATCTGATGCAGGGCGGGCGCGGGCTGATCGCGCGGCAGATCGTGTTCGGCAAGGACCGCCCCTGGGGGGCCGTGGGCATGGTCTTCGACCTGAAGCCCATCCTGGACGAGGCGCGGCTGGAGGCCATGCCGCAGGACCTGGCCTTCCTGCTGCGCGCCGAGACCGGCGTGGTGGTGGCGGGGGAGGGGGCGGTGCTGCGCCAGTCGCCCATCGTCGAGACGATCACCCTGACCGACGGCACCTGGGAATTCGCCCTGGCCCCGCGCGCCGGCTGGCTGGCCGCCGCCCGCGCGGAGCCGGCCTACACCGCCTTCCTGGGGGTCTTCGCCCTGCTGGCCCTGATGACCGAGGCGCTGGCCTATCTGATGCTGAGCCGGCGCCGCACGCTGGAGCGGCTGGTGGAGCGGCGCACCGGCGAGCTGGACGGCCTGAACCGGGAGCTGGAGCGCTTCGCCTACGTCACCGCCCACGACCTCCAGGAACCGCTGCGCGCCATCGCCAGCTACACCCAGCTTCTGGAGCGCCATTTCCAGGGCCGGCTGGACGAGGAGGGGGCGGAGTTCATCCGCCAGATCGTGGACGGCGCGTCGCGGCTGAAGATGCTGCTGCGCGACGTCCAGCTCTTCCTGGCGGAGGACCGCGTGCCGCTGTGCATCCGCCCGATCGCGGCGGGCGAGGCGCTGGACAGCGCGCTGGCGATCCTGGACCGGCGCATCCGCGAGACCGGGGCCGTCGTGGCCGCCGAAGGGCTGGGCGCGGTGATGGCCGACGAACGCCGCCTGCGCGAGATCCTCGTCGTCCTGCTCGGCAACGCGGTGGAATACCGCCACCCCTACCGGGCCGCCGAGATCGCCGTGGTGCAGCGGCGCGACGGCAAGCAGGACGTGATCGACGTCCGCGACAACGGAATCGGCATCGAGCCCCAGTACCGCGAACAGATCTTCGAGGTCTTCCGCCGCCTGCATTCGCGCGAGGAGCATCCCGGCACCGGCATGGGGCTGGCCATCGCGCGCAAGATGGCGGAGCGGATGGGGGGCCGCATCACGCTCGAATCGGCGCCCGGCGTCGGCACCACCTTCTCCGTTCATCTTCCGCACGCCCGCCTGAGAGAAACGTCATGAACCAGCCCGCAGGCATCGTCACCACCAAGGCCGCGGGCATGGCCCGCCGTGCCTTGCGGCCGCCGCGCTGACGGCAGAGAGGGCAAGGACACCCCCATGGATCACCACCCCCAGAAAACCATCACGATCCTGCTGGTCGAGGACGACGACGCGGACGCCGGGCTGGTCATCCGGGCCCTGCGCCCCTATGCCCGCCGCTTCGCCCTCACCCGCGCCACCTCGCACCAGGAGGCGCGGGCCTTCCTGCTGCGCAACGCCTGCGACGTGGTGCTGCTCGACCTGTCGCTTCCGGACAGCTTCGGCTTCGACACGGTGCGGCGGATGCGCGGCGATGTGCCGTCGCTGCCGCTGGTCGTGCTGACCGGGCTGGACGACGAGGACTTCGCGCTCCAGGCGCTGGCCGCCGGCACGCAGGACTATCTGGTGAAGGGGCAGGCCGACGGGCCGCTGGTCTGGCGGGCCATCCAGCACGCCATCGCCCGCAAGCGGCTGGAGGAGCAGCTCCGCCTGTCCGAGGAGAAGCTGGCCGGCATCATCGCGCTGGCCCAGGACGCCATCCTGACGACCGACGAGAATTTGAACATCACCCTGTTCAACCCGGCGGCGGAGCGGCTGTTCGGCTACGCGTCGGACCAGATCGTCGGGCGTCCGGTGACCCTGCTGATCCCGGAGAGGGTGCGGCACAGCCACGCGATGTTCGTGACGACCTTCGCCGAATCCAACGTCACCACCCGGGCCATGTCGGACCGCGGCGAGGTGACCGGCCTGACCTTCGACGGGCGCGAGTTTCCGGCGGAGGTCTCCATCGCCAAGCTGCAGCACCCCAACGGCATGCTCTACACCGCGGTGGTCCGCGACATCTCCGAACGCAAGCGGGTGGAGCAGGAGCTGCGCCGCATGGCCACCACCGACCCGCTGACCGGCCTGTGGAACCGCCGCCGCTTCATGGAGCTGTCGGAGGTCGAGCTGTCGCGGCTGCGCCGCTATGGCCGGCCCGTGTCGGTGCTGATGCTCGACATCGACCATTTCAAGGCCATCAACGACACCTATGGCCACGCCGCGGGCGACGAGGCGCTGTGCCTGCTGACCGGCCTCTGCCGGTCGGAACTGCGGGAGACCGACCATCTGGGCCGCCTGGGCGGTGAGGAATTCGCCGTTCTGCTTCCGGAAACCGGGCTGGACGAGGCGGCGGACGTCGCCGAGCGGCTGCGCCGGTGCCTTGCGGGCAGCGCGTTTGCGCTGTCCGGCGGAATCACGCTGCGGATGACCGTCAGCGTCGGCGTGGCGTCCTGCGCCGACGACGACACGACCGTCGACCGGGCGCTGGGGCGGGCCGACCGTGCCCTGTACCGGGCCAAGAACAGCGGACGGAACCGGGTCGTCACGGAAACGGCCGGTCCGGATTCCGGGGCCGGCGGTCCGCCGGTCCAACCGGACTGATCGGGGGATGACATGGTGAGTGCCGCCGCAGCCGGCCCGGAAGTCTCCGCGCCGGTGACGACCCCGTGCCGTTCCTTCCACGCTCTGGTGATCCTGCCGCTGCTGGTGGTGGCGCTCGGCGCCGTGCTGGTCGGGGCGGGCGTCTGGGGCGTCGTCCACAGCCTTGAGCGGGAGCGGGCGGAGATCGTCCAGGCGAAGGAGGCCGACGCCGCCAATCTCGCCCGCGCCTTCGAGGAGAGCATTCGGCAGACGGTGCGGCGGCTGGATCAGGCGCTGATCCATCTGCGCGCCGAATACGCCGCGGCCCCCGACGCCTTTCTGGTGCGGGCGAAGGACTGGCAGCGGAGCCTCTACGCCGATCTGGCCTTCCAGGTCGGCGTGATCGGCCCGGACGGGCGGCTGCGCTTCTCCAACCTCGGCGTGGTGCCGTCGCCCATCGACCTGAACGACCGCGAGCATTTCGCCGTGCACCGCCGCTCCGGCGAGGACGCGCTGTTCATCAGCCGCCCCATCCTGGGCCGGATGTCCGGCAAATGGTCGATCCAGTTCACCCGGCGGATCGTGCAGCCGGACGGGAGCTTCGGCGGAGTCATGGTGCTGTCGGTCAATCCCGCGGACCTGACCAGCTTCTACGGCCCCGCGGAGCTGGGCCGGCAGGGATCGGTCATGCTGGTCGGGACGGCCAACCGGGCGGTCCTCGCCCGTGCGTCGGCCATTCCGTCGGATGCGGCGGGCGTGGGCAGGACGCTGGTGGACCGTCCCTATCTCGATCCCGCCGGGCCGGCCAACACCATCCACTACCTCGCGAGCGAGGTGGACGACGTGGTCCGGATCGTCGCCGCCCGGCGGCTGAGGGATTACCCGCTTCTGGCCATCGTCGGCCTGGGGTGGGAGGAGCTGATGGCCCCCTATGAGGAGCGCCGCCGGGACGTTCTGACCGCCACCGCGGCGGCCGGTGGGGCGGGGATGGCGGCGATCCTGCTCATCGCCTGGCTGATCCGGATGCAGATCGCCCAGCACCGCCGGCTGGTGGAGGCCCAGCGGCAGATCGCCGACAGCGAGGAGCGCTGGCGGCTGGCGCTGGAGGCGGTGGGCGACGGCGTCTGGGACTGGAACGCCGCGACCGGCGAGGTCTTCTTCTCCCGCGGCTGGAAGAGCATGCTCGGCTACGGCGAGGATGAGCTGGCCAACCGGCTGGAGGAATGGGAGACGCGGGTGCACCCCGAAGACTGGGCCGCCGCGCAGGCCGACGTCCGCCGCCACCTGGACGGCACCACCCCGGTCTATGCGAACGAACACCGCGTCCGTTGCAAGGACGGCGCCTACAAGTGGATTCTCGACCGCGGAATCGTCGTCCGGCGCGGGCCGGACGGCAAGGCGCTGCGCATGGTCGGGACCCACACCGACATCACCCGGCGCCGCCAGTCGGAAGAGGCTCTGCGCGGCAAGACGGTGGAGCTGGAACGCTCCAACGCGGAGCTGGAAGCCTTCGCCTACGTCGCCTCGCACGACCTGCGACAGCCGTTGCGCACCATCAACAGCTATCTGGCGCTGCTCCAGAAGGATTTGGACGGAACGCTGGAGGAGGAGACGGCGGAGTACATCCGCTTCGCCCGCGACGGCGCGCAGCGCATGGACCGGCTGATCGTGGACCTGTTGGAATACAGCCGGGTGGGGCGCAAGACCCGGCCTTTCGCCCTCTGCGCCGCCGCCGGCATTTTCGCCACCGTGCGGGACAATCTGAGCGAGGCCATCGCCGAGGCGTCGGCCACCCTCTCCATCGCGGAGGAGCTGCCGGTCCTGTGGGGCGACGAGAACGAGCTGGAACGCCTTTTCCAGAACCTGATCGGCAACGCCGTGAAATACCGGGTGGCGGGCCGCCCGCCGGAAATCCGGGTCGCCGCCGCCGCCGAAGCGGAGGGCTGGCGGTTCACGGTCCAGGACAACGGAATCGGCATCGCCCCCGAACATTTCGAGCGGATCTTCGGCATCTTCCAGCGCCTGCACGGGCGCAGCGAATATGACGGAACCGGAATCGGGCTGGCGGTGTGCAAGAAGATCGTCGAGCATCACAAGGGGCGGATCTGGGTGGACTCCGAACCCGAGCGGGGAAGCACTTTCCATGTGCTGCTGCCGCTTCCCAAGGCGGACGCCCCATGAGGGTGCGGCCGGGAGGGAAGAGGCCGGCGGATCGACCGGTGAGCGTATGGCGGCTATGACATTCCGTCATCGTGGAATTCCGGAAGGGTTCCGCTATCATCACGGCGCTTTCGGGACCGCCCTGTGGCGGCCAAGACAGGAATCCGAGACATGAGCAACGCCTCCTTCCACATTCTTCTGGTTGAAGACGACCCCGCCGACGCGGGGCTGGCGAAGCGGGCGATCCGGCAAGGGCGCATCCTGTGCGACGTGCATCACGCCGTCGATGGGGTGGAGGCTCTGGCCTATCTGCGCCGCGAGGGGGAACGTTACGCCAACGCACGGCGCCCGGACCTGATCCTGCTGGATCTGAACATGCCGCGGCTGGACGGGCGCGGTGTTCTGGCGGCCATCAAGCAGGACGTGGATCTGCGCAACATTCCCGTGGTGATCCTCACCACGTCCGACGTGGACCGCGATGTGGAGGCGATGTACCAGCTCGGCGCCAACAGCTTCGTGACGAAGCCGCTGGACCTGCAGGACTTCTTCAACGCGATCAGCGGGCTGGAGAACTACTGGTTCGAGATCGTGAAGCTGCCGGCGAAGTAAGGGGCGCGCGCGGCGTCACCGCGCCCGTGTCTTCATCGTCATCAGGTAGGCGACGATATCGTCGGTCTCCTCCCGGGTCAGGCGGATGTTCGGCATGACCGGGTGCGAGGTGCGCAGATAGCTGCGCAGCGCCATCTCCGTCACCCCCGGATCGGCCAGCCGCTCCGTCAGGTCGGGCGCTTGGGCGTCTTCCTCCATCGCCGGCGGCTTGGCCGTTTGCCGCGCCGATACGCGGTGGCATTCCCCACACATCTCTTCGGTCAGTTGGCGGCCATATTCGACGCTGCCCGGCCCATCCGGCGCGGTTTGCGCCGCGAGCGGGGCGGACAGGGCGAGTGTTGCCATGGAGAACAGCAGACCGGTGGCCCGCATGGCGGTGCCTCCCTCCGGACGCAGCCGGAATCATCAGAAAAAACTAATGAAAAACCATGGTAGAGCGACGCGTCTCCTTCTGTCCATTCCCCGGACGGGATAGGACAGAAAGCGCAAACAAAAATTCCCGATCTTTTTGCTGCGTTTTGAGAAGGGCAAGGATTCCTTTTGAAAAACAGCGACTTCCCAGAGTCTTCGCAAGAGATGCGCGGGATCTCACAAAAATGCCCCGCCAGGACCACGCCACTTATTGGTAGGAGCGTCATATGCCAAAGGGCGAAAACGCCAAAAGCTCATACCTGAAGCCAAGACCCAAAGAGAGTATTGACTCATGGCCGATCTGTACGGACCGAAGACGCTGACGGCTCCCGCTGGGGCGATCGTCATTTCACCGGGCGCCAACATCCAGTCCATCGTCAACAGCGCTCCCACCGGTGCCACCTTCTGGCTGCAGCCGGGCGAATACCGCCTTCAATCGATCACGCCCAAGGACAACCAGACCTTCATCGGGGCCGAGGGCGCCGTGCTGAACGGGTCGAAGCTGCTGACCGGCTTCACCCAGGACAGCGCCGGGCGCTGGGTGGTCGGCGGGCAGACCCAGCAGGGCGAGCGCCGCGCGACGGACGAGGCGACGCCCGGCGCGATGCGCGCCGGCTACCCGGAAACCGTCTATGTGGACGACAAGCCGCTGACCCCCGTGGACGCGCTGTCGAAGCTGAAGGCGGGAACCTTCTACTTCGACTACAACGCCGACAAGATCTATCTCGGGGACAACCCGGCGGGTCACAAGGTCGAAGCCGGGACGACCGCCCACGCCTTCAGCGGCACCGCCGACGGGGTGACGGTCAAGAACCTCGTCATCGAGAAGTACACCCCCCCGGCGCAGGAAGGCGCCATCCAGGGCGACGTCAACTGGACCATCCAGAACAACGAACTGCGGTTGAACTACGCGGTCGGCGCCACGGCGCAGGACGGCAGCAAGTTCATCGGCAACTACGTCCACGACAACGGCGAGATGGGCCTGGGCGGCGCCGGGGCCAAGATCCTGGTCGAAGGCAACGAGATCGCGCGCAATGGCGCCTGGTCGGGCATCGACGTGTTCTGGGAAGGCGGCGGCACCAAGTTCGCCTACACCACCGATCTGGTGGTCCGCGGCAACTACTCGCACGACAACACCGGCTTCGGGCTGTGGACCGACATCGACAACGTCGGCACGCTGTACGAGAACAACGTCCTCGTGAACAACAGCGGCGGCGGCATCACCCACGAGATCAGCTACGACGCCGTCATCCGCAACAACGTGATGGTCGGCAACGGCGCCAAGCCACAGGCCGAGGGCTGGCTGTGGGGCGGGTCCATCCAGATCCAGAATTCGCAGAACGTCGAGGCCTACGGCAACAAGATCGACATCACCGGGGTCAAGGGCGCCAACAGCATCGTGATGATCCAGCAGGACCGCGGTGAAGGCGAATTCGGAACCTGGACCACGACCAACAACAAAATTCACGACAACATCATCGTCTCCAAGGACGGCAACGGCCAGTCGGGCGGCGTGGCCGACCACAACGAGGCCGGCATGCTGAACGGCGGCAATGTGTGGGACAACAACACCTACTACATGCCGGACGGCGACCGCTGGCGCTGGGGCGACTTCCCGGAGGGGGACAGCTGGTCCGCCTACATGAACGCGACCACGCAGGACGAGCACTCCACCCTGTCCCAGGCCTATCCGTCCACCGCCGGCTGGACGACCGTCACCCCCACCACCCCGACCACGCCGCCGGCCCCCACCCCGACCGACACCACCGCGCCCACGGTCAAGGTGACCATCGCCGACGCCAGCGTGACCAAGGGCGAGGCGCCGCTCGTCACCTTCGACTTCAGCGAGGACGTGAAGGGCTTCGCGCTCGCCGACACCACGGTGAAGGGCGGCACGCTGAGCGGCTTCAAGACGGTGGACGCCTCGACCTACACCGCCGTCTTCACGCCCTCGGCCAACACGAAGATCACCGACGCCAACGTGGCGGTGAAGGCCGGCAGTTACACCGACCTCGCCGGCAACGCGGGCAAGACCGGCTCCGTCGGCTTCGCCGTGGACACCGCCACCCCGACCGTCCCGACGACTCCCACGGCCAGCGTCACGACGATCAAGGTCAACGCCTCCGGCGCCGCCGCGGGCGGGGTGAACGCGCATTTCAAGCTGCTGGTGGACGGCAAGGCCATCGGCGACGCGACGGTCGGCACGACGGCGAAGGACTACAGCTTCACCACCTCGCTGACCGCCGGGCAGCCGCACAAGGTGCAGATCCAATACGACAACGACGGCTTCGTGAACGGGCAGGACCGCAACCTGTTCGTCAACAAGATCACCATCAACGGCACCGCCCACAACCCGACCGACAGCATCGTCAGCTACGACAAGGGCGCGCTCGACGGCAAGGACGTGGTCAAGGGCCAGTCCTCCATGTGGTGGGGCGGCACGCTGGTGGTGAACGCGCCCGCCGCGGAGTTCCCCGCGGGCGGCACCCTGCCTCAGGCCGGTCCGAGCGCCACGACGATCACCGTCAACGCCTCCGGCACGGCGGCGGGCGGGGTGAACGCCCACTTCAACCTGCTGGTCGATGGCCAGAAGGTCGGCGAGGGCGTGGCCGGCACCACGGCCAAGGACTACAGCTTCACCACCAGCCTGACCGCCGATCAGGCGCACAAGGTGCAGATCCAGTACGACAACGACGCCGTGGTGAACGGGCAGGACCGCTCGCTGATCGTCAACAAGGTGACCATCAACGGCAAGGCGGTCGCGTCCACCGACTCCATCGTCACCTACGACAAGGGCGCGCTCGACGGCAAGGACGTGGTGAAGGGCCAGTCCGGCCTGTGGTGGAACGGCACGCTGGTGGTCGACGCCGACAAGAGCTTCTTCCCCTCGGCCACCCCGGTGGGGGAGGCCACGGCCCTGGCGCTGGACGCCGGAACCGACAGCGTGTGGAGCCACGTCGCGGCACAGCAGGCGGCGACCGCCCCGGCGGCTCCGGCCGATGCGGCGGCCGCGGCGGGCAGCCTGGGCAGCGTTACCCTGGCCGACGCCGGCTATGATCCGCTGTTCGACCATCTCGACCCGTCGTTGCTGAGCCACGCGGCGTAACGCGGCGTCGCTGGAAGAAGCCCTCTCCCCCCTGGGGAGAGGGTTGGGTGAGGGGGGGCGCCCGGCAGGGCGGAAAAGCCCCGGTCCGCAACGCGGGTCGCCTTCGGCGCCCCCTCATCCCGACCTTCTTCCCAGGAGGGAGAAGGAAGAAAGGTCGCTTTTGGGACCGCTGTCAGCCCGCCCTTTTCCTTCATGCCGGGGCCGGCGTGTAGATGGCGGGCGTGATGCGGCAGCTCGCGAAATCCTGGGCGCGCTCGTGGGCGGCGCGGCTCATGGCGCGCAGGCGGGCGCGGTCCTGGTCCAGCGTCACGATGGCGTCGGCCAGCCCGCCGATCACCTCCTCCGCCGCGCGCCCGCGGCAGGGAACGGCGAAGCCGCAGGAGGAGTCGATCATGATCCCCGATCCGCCCAGATCCAGGCAGATCACCGGCTGCGCGTTGGCCAGCGCCTCCATGATGACGTTGGCGGCGGAATCGTGCAGGCTGGGGAACAGCAGGGCGTCGGAACTGCGCAGCGTCTCCAGATAGTCGGGCTGGGACAGCCATTCGATGAAATCGACATGCTCCGCGATGCCCAGCCGGTCGGCAAGGTTCCTCCACTCCTCTGACTGCGGGCCGCTGCCGATCATCTGGAGCCGCGCCCGCGCCCCCTTCTCCAGCGCCTTGGCGAGCGCCGTCAGCGCGTAGTAGCCGCCTTTCCAGTAGAGGAACCGGCCCGAGAAGAGCAGCTTCAGCGGCGCACCGGTGCTTGTACGGTTCTCCGCTTTCATGGGCGCGAAGCGGTCGGGCAGGATGGAGCAGCCGAAATGCTGGCGCGCCTTGTGCCGGTCCCCGGCGGGCAGGACGTGGCGGCTCTCGAAGGTCTTCACATAGATCAGGTTGTAGCGGCGGTAGGTCAGGCGCAGGAAGGGGTCGATGCGCGTCATGCCGATGGCGGCGTTGCGGACCAGCTCCGTCGCGATGGCCTTCCAGCCCAGCGGGCGGATCAGCGGCCAGGGGGCCCGCTCCCCGCCGCCGACCGGGCCGATCACCGACAGCGGCGCCAGCCCGCCGCAGAAGGCGGGGAAGCGGATGCCGCCGATGGTCACGTTGTGGATGACGTCGAAGGGCTGCCGGCGCACCAGCTCCTTCACCACCGCCCGGCAGCGCCACTGCCACGCGATGTAGGACAGTTGGAACAGCGTCTTGCTGTCGTGGTGGGCCATGGTGTCGGGGCGGTCGATGAACACGAAGTCGTCCGGCTCGAAGGCCGTTTCGCCGCGGTCGATCTTGCGCAGGATCTTCGGGCGCAGGCGGCCCTGGGTGACGACCTTCACGCGGCAGCCCGACCGCTTCAACCCCTCGCCCCAGTTCCAGCCGTTGGCGGATTCCGACCCGCTGTCCGGCTCGAAGGCGAAGGCCACCAGCAGAATGGATGTGCCGGCGTCGGCGGGCCGGTCGGTGAACGGTGCGCTCATCGGCAATCCTCCCTTCATCAAGATGGCTGTGGGGACCGGTTTTCGCATTCGGAGCGGTAGATCAGGCCGGCGGCGATGCCGGTCCCGAACAGGACCCAGAACCAGATGCCCAGCATCGGCCCCTCCAGCGTCACGTCGAAGGAGGCGTTGATGACGATGGACAGCCAGTAGCAGAACAGGAAGACGAACAGCCGCGCCCAGGCGCGGTCGCCGTTGCGGCGGGCCAGCAGGAAGGCGCGGATCATGAAGACCGACCAGCTTCCCAGCAGCGCCGCCCACAGGGCGAAGCCGGGAACCCCGGCGCGGGCGAGGATCGTCATGTGCGCGTTGTGCGGGCTGCGCAGCACCTGCCCGTCCTCGGCATCGACCACCTGGAACCCGTCGTCGTCGGCCAGATTGATGCCGAAGCCCTTGCCGTCCCAGAAATGGTCGCCGTGCACGGTGTAGCCGATGATCTTGTCCCACCACATGATGCGCCATTGCTTGGTGCCGTCCAGGGTGGCCGTCTCGACGGTGCCCGTGATGCTCATCAGGTTGGTGACGATCTGATCGACCGACAGCTTCCGCGAGGACACCTCGATCTCCAGGTTCAGCAGCAGCGCCACGATGACGGTGACGGCGGCGATGCCCAGCAGCGGGGCGAGCTGCCGGCTGCGCGGCACCAGGGCCAGCGCGACGGCCAGCGGCACGACGATGGCGAGCATCCCGCCGCGGCTGTGCGCGGCGACCAGCGCCATGCCGAACACCAGCATCGCCAGATGCAGCAGGTTCAGGCGGCGGAATCCCAGCAGGACGAACAGGGCGACGCCCGCGAAATGCACGCCGACCTCGCCGGGGCGCAGGCTGATGAAGGGGACGCCGTAGCGCGGCCAGGTTGGTATCTGCGCGTTCAGAAGCTGGAACAGCGGGTAGACCACCGGCATGACCGTGACGAACAGCACCGCGAAGCTTCCATAGGCCAGCACGAGGCGGCGCAGCCGCTCCGGCTCGTCGTACAGGATGGCGATGATGACGAAGGCGAGCAGCCCGTACATCACGATCACGCTGTCGCGCAGCGCGTCGAAGCTGTAGGCGCCGAAGAAGGGCAGCGTGCGCGCCAGCACCCAGACGATCATGATCGCCAGCAGAGTCCCCGGCAGGCTGGACAGGGTGGCGAAGACCCCGCCGGTGCGCAGCATGACCAGCAGGCCGGAGAGCAGAAGCACCTCCCCGATGAACAGCGGCGGCGCCCCGATGTAGGCGAAGCCGCGCCCGGCCAGGGCGTAGCCCAGCAGGACGACCATCAGGAAGGACAGGTAGAGGTCCGCCGCACGGGTCCGGCTGCGCCTCGGCGTGGCGAGAACCGCGCTCATGACGGGCGTCCGTAGCCGGCGGTGCGCAGGCGGGCGGCGATCCGTCCCCAGTCGCCGATCCCCACCACCATGCGGTGCGCGTTGCCCGCCATCTCCCGCCAGTCGCCGGGGCCGGCCCGTCCGGCCCGCGCCAGCGCGTCGGCCACCGCCTCCGCCGTCAGGGCGGACACGCCGAAGCCGGCGCCGCATTCCTCCACATAGGGGACGAGCCCGGTCTCCCGCGTCACGATCAGCGGCAGACCGGACAAGGCGGCCTCCAGGCAGCCGGTCGGCATGACGTCGTAGCGGGAGGTCAGGGCGAAGTAATGCCAGCCGGCCATCATCGCCGCCTTTTCCGCGCCGAAGACCGGGCCGTGCACGCGGATGGCGGAGCCCAGGCCGTGGGCCAGGGCGCGCCGTTCGAGATCGGCGCGGACCGGGCCGGAGCCGGCCATTTCCAGCACCCCGCGCCCGCCGGCCCGGCGGTAGGCGGCGAAGCCGTCGATCAGAAGATCCACCCCCTTGTGGTCGATCTCGTAGCGCGCGCAATAGCCGAAGGTCGGCCCGTCGTCGTCCGGCGCGGCGCGCGGAACGGGTGCGGGAAGGCCGTCGCGGCGGGCCGACCAGGCGGTGTTGGGCAGCAGGCGGACGGTGGCGGATGGGGCGGCCGCGCGGACGATGGCGGCCTCCTCCTCGGTGATGGCGTGGACGAAGCGGGCGCGGGCCAGGGCCGGACCGTCGACGAAGCGCATCCAGGCGGCGGGCAGGCGGCGGCGCACCCGGCCCGCGATGTTGTAGACGTGGGAGCACTGGCCGTGCAGCGTCACGCCATAGGGAACGCCGCGCCGGTAGAGCCCGCGGGCGAGTGCGGCGAACAGCGGCTTCACGGCACCGTGGATGTGCACCACCGTGTCCGGCCCGGCGCCGTCCAGCAGGCGGTCCAGCGCCGAGTCCGCGATGGTCAGCGACCGCCCCGACAGCCGCGGCCCGCCGAGCGGGAAGCGCTGGGCCGGGCAGTCCGCCGGGATGCCGGTCAGGGCACCGGGATCGTCGGAGAACAGGCACAGCCGCGCGTCGTCGCCCATGGCGCGCTGCTCCGCGATCAGGCTGCGCACCACATTGTGCAGCCCGTTCGCGGAGGAGGGATGGGCGATGGCCGGCTGGATCACGACGTGGCGGATGTCGAGCGGGCGCAGCCGGGACTCCTCCGCGGCGAATGCGGCGCTGCCGTCAGCGGGCGACATGGGCGGTCCTCGTCTTGGAGAGGTAGTAGTGGGCGGCGCCGACGCGCAGCAGGCTGGAGAACAGCAGCGCCATGCACACCCCGGCGACGCCGTACATCGCCGCCAGCGGGCCGACCACCGCGAACACGGCCAGCGTCCCGGTGACGTTCACCACCAGCGCGAACTGGCTGCGCTGCACGCCGTAGAAGTAGGAGCAGACCATCTCCGCCAGATAGCCGCTGAGCGCCCCGATGGAGAGCAGGCGCAGCGGCCAGTCCTGGTCGGCGTAGGGCGACATGGCGCCGTAGACGATGTTCAGCATCTGGTGCGGGATCAGCAGGCCCAGGCTGTAATAGACCAGCAGGGGGGCGGCCCCGATGACGACGTAGCCGCGGATCGCCAGCCACGCCTGCTCGTCCGGATGAAGCGCGCCGGCACCCTCCGGCACGGTGCTGCGCCCCCGCGCGGCGATCTGGGGGACGAGGTTGCCCATGCCGATGATGATCGGGTTGGCGATGTTCACCAGATTGACCACCGCCTGGAACGCCGCGGTGGAGGCCATGCCGTCGATGGCCGCCATCAGCCAGACGAGGCTCTGCACCCGCAGCATCAGGAACAGGTTGTTGGCGAGCGCCCAATGCCCGACCGACCAGAAGCGGCGGCAGACCGCGGGCAGTTCGGACAGGCCGGCGAAGCTGGGCCGCAGGATCGCAAAATGAACGACCGCCCCGGCCAGCGCCGGCCCCGTCATGGCGACGAAGACCCGCTCCAGCGTCAGGTGGCCGCCGAGCGCCATCAGGTTCAGAACCACGATCTGGCCCAGATAGGTGACGCTGTCGCCCCACAGCGCCTTGTCGTGCTTCAGCCCGGACATCAGCCCGCGCCGCCCGATCTCCTGCACCTGCCAGACGATGAAGTAGAGCACCGAGGGGCCGACCAGCTCCGGCATGCCCAGCCCGTACCCGACCAGCGCCAGGATGCCGGACAGCGGCAGGATCGATCCGGCGGTCATGAGGACGGCGCGGCCCGCCAGAACCCGGCGTTCGCCGCGGTCCAGCACCGCGCCCTCCACCGACAGCGGGTATTGGATCAGGCTGACGTTGACGACCTGGAGCGCCAGCAGGATCGACAGGAAGAAGACGAAGGTTCCGTATTCCTCCGACGGGAAGGTCCGGGCGAGCTGGATGTTGATGGCGAACATGCCAAGGCTGACCACGCCCTGGTCGGCGAGGGTCCAGAAGCTGCGGACGAGGGAGGCTGGTAGGGAGGCCGGGATCATGCTCATGCGTTGCCGACCCGCGTCGTCCCGGTGGGCAACGGGTTGGGCTGGGCCTCCTCGTCGGCGGGCCGGGAGGCCGGGGCGGTGCGCGGCACGTCGCGGTAGGCCCAGCGCAGATAGTCCGCGGTCAGCGCCATGCCGTCCTCGAAGGCGAAGCGCGGCTCGTAGCCGAGCAGGTGGCGCGCCTTGCCCAGGTCGATGACGGCCTTGGCCTGATAGAGCGCCAGCTTCTGCGCGTCGGGCAGCCAGAGCTGGTTGCGGCTGGCCTTCTTCTTCAGGAAGTAATGAACCATCACGAGGTGGCGCAGCCGCGGCGGCAGGCTGTCGAACCCGCCCTGGAGCAGACGGCGTGCCGGGCGCCAGCGCACGATGATCTGGATGATCTTCTTGGGGTCCTGAAGCACCATGGCGATGTCGCGCCGCAGGCTCTTCATCTCCTTGCGGATGGCTTCGGCGGGCTGGAAGCGCAGGCTGTCCACGCCCAGCGCCTCCTGGAAGCGCCCGAAGACGGCGGCCCAGGGCGGGGCGTCGGGGCCGGAGATGACGAAGCGCTCCCCGGCCGCCTGCGGGCTGCGGGTCGCCGCGATCATGGCGTCCACCAGATCGTCGATGTAGACGGCGTTGCACAGCCCGCCTTCCTGCGGCAGCACCACCGTTCCGCTCAGCAGCATTTCGGCGGGGGCGTTCGTCCAGGGCTTGCAGAAGGGGCCGTAGACGATGGAGGGCTGGAGCACCACCCCCGGCAGGCCGCGCTCCCGCGCCGCGCCGAGCACCATCGCCTCCAGGTCCAGCTTGTTCTGGACGTAGCTCCAGGCGCGGTCGCCGTCGCGCGTCTCCTCCGACAGCGGGCCGTCGGGCAGCGGTTCGTAGACGGAGAAGGTGCTGAGATGGACGAAGCTCTTCACCCCGTGGGCGAGGCTGGCGTCGATCAGCGCGCTCATCCCGTCCATGTTCTGGCGGCGCGACCGCACATCGTAGGCGCAGTGGAAGACCCAATCGGCGCCCGCCACCGCCTTGCCGATGGCCTCGCGGTCCAGCAGGTCGGCGCGGACGATCTCCACCGGGAAGCGGGCCAGACGCACCGCCTGCGCGATGTCGCGCACGATGCAGCGGACCTTGGCTCCGTGCTCCAGGCACAGCCGCTCGACCAGCCGCCCGCCGATGAAGCCGGCGGCCCCCGTCACCACCACGGTGGGGCCGTCCGTTGCGGGTTGGGGCGCCGTGGGCCGGGGGGCGGTCGCGGGACCGTCCACCCAGGGCAGGGCCAGCGGTTCGCGGCTGGCGTAGCAGCGCTCGATCAGCGCGGTGGAGGGCAGGGCGTCGCGCCCGGCGACGGCGGCCTCCCGCCCTTCGCGGATGGCGTCGGCAAAGTCCTTCAGCTCCGCCTGGAACAGGTCCCCGAAGATTTGCGGCGGGATGTGGTTGGCCGAGAAGCCGTCATGGACGAAATCCAGGATCTGCGGCACGTCCGACGCGATCTGGTTCTCGTAGAGATGGGCCTCCACGCTGCCCTTGGTGCCGTAGACGCGGATGGTGTTGCGCAGGGCGCGGGTGCGGCTCAGCTCCAGCGTGCCGGTGGCGCCGGACGCCATGGTCAGGGACAGGTGGCAATCGGATTCCAGCCCGCCGTGGCTGTCGTCGCGATACTCGACCTCCGCCGCCTCGCCGAACCACCACAGCAGCAGGTCCAGCGTGTGCGACCCGGTGTCCAGCAGCACGCCGCCGCCCGCCCCGTCGCGGCGCAGCATCGCGGGCGAACTGATGCCCCAATTGTAGACGAAGCCCTCCCGCGCCTCGAAGCGCAGGATGCGGCCGAGCTGGCCGGAGTCGATCAGCGCCTTCAGCCAGCGCACGCCGTTCACGTAGCGGCGCATCAGCCCGACCGCGAGCACCGCCCGGCGCTCCTGCGCCGTCTGCACCATGCGTTCGGCGTCGGCCAGGGTGACGGCCAGCGGCTTCTCCATGAAGACGTGCTTCCCGGCCTCCAGCAGGCTCTGGCCGACCGGCGCGTGGGCCATCGGTGGGGCGGCGACCAGCGCGGCGTCGAAGCGGTCCGCGGCCTCCCGCCAATCCGCCACGGCGACCGGCGCGCGGTTGCGGCCCAGCATGGCCTGCACCGCCTCCAGCCGGTCCGGCGAGGGATCGACGAGCACGCTCGGACGCCAGCCCAGGCGGAGCAGCGCCGGCAACAGGTGATGGCTGACGATGCTGCCGCAGCCGATGATGGCAAGCCGCGGAAACTCGGCGTTGATCATGGAATCCTCGCTTTTGGCTGACATCCCCTCTCCCCCCTGGGGAGAGGGTCAGGGTGAGGGGGCGCGTGGCTGGGCATCCGGCAAAAGCGCATCCCCCTCACCGGCCCTCCGGGCGGGCCGATAAGAGGCTAGGAATGGCGCGCAGGCGCGTGCAGGGCGTAGTAGTAGGCGTCGTCCTTGTGGCCGTACTTGACGTGCTTGGAGGCGACGACCCGCGACAGCACGACGCCGCCGACCGCGGTGTCGACCGACTTCAGCTTGTTGAAGCCGGCCATCACGGTGTCCAGCGGGGTGTGCTGCCAGCGGACGACGTAGATCACGCTGTCGGCCAGGAAGGACAGGGCCAGCGCGTCGGAGAACAGCATCACGGGGGCGGAGTCGATCACCACCACGTCGAAGTTGTGGCGCGCCCAGACGATCAGGTCGCTCATCGCCTGGGAACTGATGCGGTCGTGGGCGTCGGCGGTCCCGGTGGTGTTGCCCAGCACGCTGAAGTTCGCGGTTTCCTGGTGGATCAGCTCGTCGATGCCGACGCGCCCGTCCAGCAGGTCGGCGACGCTGCCCTGCGGCTGGTAGCCCAGCAGCTTGGCGATGGAGGGGCGCCGGAAATCCGCGTCGATCAGCAGCGTGTTCAGCCCCAGCCCGGCCAGCGACCGCGCCAGATTGGCCGCCAGCACCGATTTGCCCTCCTTGGGGATTGAGGAGGTGACCAGCAGCACCTTGGGCGGCGTCCCCCGCTTGCGCGGCATGCAGGCCATGGTCCGCACGGTCTGGATCGCCTCGCGGAAGGCCCCCACCTCCCGCGCGCGGCGGCTGTCGGGATTCGGCGTCAGGCTCAGGACCGGCTCGTTGCGGGGAAGCGACGGCACCATGCCGAGGCAGGGCACGCCGGTCGCCCGCTCCACCTGTGCCGGCGTGCGCAGGCCGGAGCTGAGGCGCTCCAGCAGCAGCACCAGCGCCACCGCCAGCGCCGTGGACCCGACCATCCCGACGCCCAGCGACATGCGGAGCTGCGGGAAGGCCGGGCGGATCGGCGGCAGGGCCGGGGCGCTGAGATGCGCGTCGAGCGCCCCGGTGTTCTTCAGCGCCAGCGTCTGCTCGTAACGCTCGGCGAGGCTGCGGAACAGCGTGCGGTGCGCGTCGGCGGCGCGCTCCAGGTCGCGGAGCTGGATGCCGGTGGCCTCGATGCCCTTCTGCTGCTCCTGAAGCTCGGCGATGCTCTTCAGCAGGCTGGCTTCGCGGATGCGCGCGACCTCCAGGTCGGCGTCCAGCCCCTTCTGGATCTTGCCCATCTCGTCGCGGATGCGGGTCTTCAGCTCGCCGATGCCGCGGCGGAGATTCACGATGTCCTGGTGCTTGTCGCCGTAGACCTGCTGGAGTTCGGCCAGCCGGCGCTCCAGCATCGCCTCCGCTTCGCGCAGCTTCTGGATCAGCGGGGAGGCGAGCACCTCGGGGATCGCCGCGGCGTCGTTGGTGGCGGACTGGCCGCGGGCCTGCCGCACGCGCGCCTCCGCCGCCGCCTTCTGCGCCTGCGCGGCGGTCAGCTGGGTGCTGAGTTCGTTCATCTGCTGCTGGACCATGTTGCGCCCGTCCGGCGGCAGCTCCAGCAGGCCGTTCTCCTTGCGGAAGCTGCGGATGGCCTCCTCCGCGCCGCGCACCGCCTCGCGCGCCTCGATCAGCCGCCCGCCGAGCCACTGGTTGACCCGCTCGGTCAGGTCGCGGTTCATCTCCGTCCGGTAGTCCAGATAGGCTTGCCCGAAGGCGTTGGCGATGGCCGCGGCCTTGACGGGATCGACCGACGACGCCTCGATGATGATGGTGTAGGAGCGGTCGTCGTTGCGCGCCTCGATCCGGCGCAGCAGCGTGTCGATGGTCAGCAGGCGGGCCTGATCCGCGTCGCGGGCGGCGTCGTGGGTGGGAGGGGGCTCTTCCGCGCGGAACAGGGCGGTCGCCTGCTGCACGATCCGGCGCAGGACGTCGTTGCCTTCCGGCGGCAGGGCGCCGATGCCGGCCTTGGTCACCCGCTTCAGCCAATGCTCGTCGGCGCCGTCGGGCGCCTTGATCGTCGGGTTGAATTCGGGGTCGTTCAGCAGGTTCAGCTTCTCCACCACCCGCTCCGCCAGCGCGCGGGAGCCGACGATGGAGACCTCGCTGCGGACGGCGGGCGCCTCGGGCGTCAGGTTGGACACCACCGATTTGAACTCCGCCAGCTCGACGCGCCGGGAATCGAGCTGCACCATCGCCGTGGCCCGGTACATCGGCTTCAGCGACTGCATGACATAGGTGATGGTCGCCGTCCCCAGCAGGATGATGGCAAGCAACAGGACCTTGCGCCGCCACAGCACGGACAGCGTGGCGAAGACGGTCGCCTCCTGCCGGCTGCGGACGTCGGAGGAGTCTCCGGCGCCGGCCCCAGCGCCGGATTGCAGAAGGCTGTCCGGAAGGACGCTGGCGCGCGCTTCGTGGCCTGGAAGCGGTCCGCCTTTGCCGTTCGAAGAATTCACGTCGTCGCCCCTTTCGTCTTGCTGGCTGGCGGCCCGGCCAAGGATGGGTGTGAACGATGCGCTGCGGCCTTTTGGCTTTCTTCTCAGATAACCGGAAATTCCGGCGTCTTTTAAAGAACAGGGCCGATCTGAAGCTGGATTTGACTCTGGTGTTCCGCCGGTGAACCCGTTGCCGGACAGAATCCGAGTACCGTGAATGGCGTCACGCAACAATTGAAAAAAAGAAGGGCACTCCGTCGCTGTGCTTACGACCGCCAACGTCAAAAATAATCATGTCCGCTACTCCGTCCGCGTGTTTGACCGTCAACACCGTGCCGGTCACAGTTTGCCGGGTGCAGCGGAGCCGTTTCACGCTCCGAAAAACCGCACAATTCCGAATACAGCCGTGCATTCCTGTGCAAAAGATCGAGCAAAGATTCGCTCTGCATGGCGTAATGCTGCGCTTCGTCGGCGGATTTTAAAGTAATTGTGTGAGCGGCCCGGCGCCGAAACCTCCGCGCGCCGCCGCTGTCCGGTCGAATTCCCCGGTCAACCCCCAAGGAGAGGCTCAATGACGTCCACGACTACGCGCGTTCTTGTGACAGGTGGCGCCGGCTTCATCGGATCGCACCTGTGCGAGCGTCTTCTGGCCGCTGGGAAGGAGGTCCTGTGCGTCGACAACTATTTCACGGGCGCTCGGACGAACATCGCGCATCTTCTGGACAACCCGAATTTCGAAGCGGTGCGCCACGACATCACCTTCCCCCTCTATGTCGAGGTGGACGAGATCTACAATCTGGCCTGCCCGGCCTCCCCGGTGCATTACCAGTTCGACCCGGTGCAGACGACCAAGACGTCGGTGCACGGCGCCATCAACATGCTGGGCCTCGCCAAGCGGGTGAAGGCGACGATCCTCCAGGCTTCGACCAGCGAGGTCTACGGCGACCCCTTCGTGCATCCCCAGCGCGAGGACTATTGGGGCAACGTCAATCCCATCGGTCCGCGCGCCTGCTACGACGAGGGCAAGCGCTGCGCCGAGACGCTGTTCTTCGACTACAACCGGCAGCACAAGGTCCCGATCAAGGTCGCGCGCATCTTCAACACCTACGGTCCGCGCATGAATCCGAACGACGGGCGCGTGGTGTCGAACTTCATCGTCCAGGCGCTGAAGGGCGATCCGATCACCATCTACGGCGACGGGTCGCAGACGCGCTCCTTCTGCTACGTCGATGATCTGGTCGAGGGGCTGCACCGGCTGATGGAGACGGACGGGACGGTTACCGGCCCGATCAACCTCGGCAATCCCGGCGAGTTCACCATCCTGGAACTGGCGGAGACCGTCATCCGGATGACCGGCTCCCGTTCGAAGATCGAGCAGCGGCCGCTGCCCCAGGACGACCCGCGCCAGCGCAAGCCGGACATCACGAAGGCCAACGCCTTCCTGAAATGGATGCCGCATGTGCCGCTGGAAGAGGGGCTGGAACGCACCATCGCGTATTTCGCCAAGACCTATTTCTGAGCGCGGCGGCGGAACCGGCAGCGCCGCCGCATCGCTGGGGTGCGGCGGCATGACATGGGCCAACAGGGAACGGCGGCAGGGAACGGCGGATGTTCGAACTCCCTTCACGAAACAGCTCGGCGAAGCCGGAATACGGGCCGCGCATGGGAATGGCCTTCCGGAGCCCCCGTCCGGCGTCCGCGTCGCCGGTCGCGGCGGCGGCGTCCGCCCCCGTCCTGCTGGGCGGGCTGGTGGCCGCGGATCTGCTGCTGATCGTCGGGGCGGGGCTGGCGGCGGAGGGCATCGCCGCCCGCCTGCTGCACGCGGGTCCCGCCGACCCGGCCCTTTTCACAGGCGTGTTCAACAGCGTGGGCGTTTTCAACAGCGCGGTCGGGCCGCTGGCGGTTCTGTCGCTGATGTGCCTCCACACCGCGGGCTGCTACCGGAATCTGCTGTCCAAGGCGGCGCGGCGGACCATCGGCTCGCACGCCGGGCCGCTGTTCGGGGCCTGGACGGCGGCCTTCCTGGTGCTCGTCCTCATGCTCGGCGTGACGGGGGAACTGCGGCGGCTGGACACGGCGGCGGCGGGCACGCTGTGGCTGTGGTACGGCCTCGGCCTGTTCGGGCTGACCGCGCTGCGCAGCCTGTTCCTGCGCGTGGCGCGCGACTGGAATCTGTCTGGCGTCCTGCGGCAGCGGACCTTGCTGGTCGGCACCAACGATCTCGCCTTCGAGTGGCTGGACCGGCTCCAGCGCACGGAGGGGGCGGGCTATCAGGTGATCGGCGCGGTGTCCACCGCGGCGGACCGCCCGCCGACCGCGCCGTCCCCCCCGCTGGCGACCGCCCGGCTGGCCGGCGTTCCGGTGCTGGGGAGCGTGAGCGGCCTGGTGGAGCAGGTGCGCGAGAACCGCATCGACCTCGTGGTGGTGGCCCTGCCGTGGAGCGCCGAGGCGGAGATCAACGACATTCTGGAACGGCTGCGCGTCCTGGCGGTGGATGTCCGCCTGCTGCCGCACCGGCTGATCGCCCGCACCGCGGGTCTGTCGGTCGATGCGACGGCGGGCGTTCCGCTGCTGGGCGTCATCCATCGCCCGCTGGCCGGCTGGCGCGGCGTGCTGAAGCGGTCGGAGGATCTGCTGATCGGCGGAGCGGCGCTGGCGGTGCTGGCGCCGGTTCTGCTGCTGGCCGCGGCGGCGATCCGGCTGGAAAGCCCGGGGCCGGTGCTGTTCCGCCAGAAACGCTTCGGCTTCAACAACGAAGAGTTCGAGATCTGGAAGTTCCGCACGATGCACACCGACCGCGGCGACCGCTCGGGCGCGCAGCGGACCGTGCGCAACGATCCGCGGGTGACGCGGGTCGGACGCTTCCTGCGGCGCACGAGCATCGACGAGCTGCCGCAGCTCTTCAACGTCCTGCGCGGCGAGATGTCCATCGTCGGTCCGCGGCCTCACCCCGTCGCCATGAAGGCCGGGGACATGCTGTACCACGAGGCGGTGGAGAACTACGCCTGCCGCCACCGCGTCCGTCCCGGGATCACCGGCTGGGCGCAGGTGAACGGGCTGCGCGGCGAGATCGACAACCTCCACACCGCCGCCCGCCGCGTCGAGCACGACCTCTACTACGTCGACAACTGGTCCCTGGGGCTGGACGCCGAAATCATGGTGCGCACCGCCCTCCTCCTTTTCTGGGACCGCAACGCCTACTGACCAAAAGGCCAACGAACAACCGAAATGGAGTTTGACGCCATGTCCGTCGCCCTTGTCAGCGGTTCCTGCGGATTGATCGGGTCGGAGAGTTGCCTGCATTTCGGTGCGCTGGGAATGGACGTCGTCGGCATCGACAACGACATGCGGCGGACCTTCTTCGGGGACGAAGCCTCGACCGCGTGGCAGCGCCGGACCCTGGAGCAGACGCTGCGCCAGCGCTACCGCCACCACGCCACCGACATCCGCGACGCCGCGGCCATCGACGCGCTGTTCGAACGGCACGGCTCGACCATCTCGCTCATCATCCACACGGCGGCGCAGCCGTCGCACGACTGGGCGGCGCGCGACCCGCAGATGGATTTCTCGGTGAACGCCAACGGCACGCTGAACCTGCTGGAAGCGGCGCGGCGGCATTGCCCGGACGCGGTGTTCATCTTCACCTCGACCAATAAGGTCTACGGCGACACGCCGAACCGCCTGCCCCTGATCGAGACCGGGACCCGCTACGAGATCGACCCGGCGCACCGCTACGCCGGCGGCATCGCCGAGGACATGCCGATCGACGCCACCCTGCACAGCCTGTTCGGCGCCTCCAAGGTGGCCGCCGACGTGCTGGTCCAGGAATATGGCCGCTATTTCGGCATGAAGACGGTGTGTTTCCGCGGCGGCTGCCTGACCGGGCCGAACCACTCGCCGACGCAGTTGCACGGTTTCCTGGCCTATCTGATGCGCTGCGCCGTCACCGGCACGCGCTACGACGTGATCGGCTACAAGGGCAAGCAGGTCCGCGACAACATCCACAGCAACGACCTGATCGCCGCCTTCCACGCCTTCCACGAGGCCCCGCGCAGCGCCGAGGTCTACAACATCGGCGGCGGGCGGGCGAGCAACTGCTCGATCCTGGAAGCGGTGGCGCTGTGCGAGGAGATCACCGGGCGCCCGATGGACCTCGCCTTCAAGGAGGCCAACCGCATCGGCGACCACATCTGGTGGGTCAGCTCGCTCGACCGGTTCCGCTCCCATTACCCGTCATGGGACATCCGGCACGACGTGCGCAACATCCTCACCGACATTCATGACAGCAACCTGCGCCGCTGGCGCGTGGAGGCCGTGGCATGATCGACCATGGAAAGAAGGAAGTGCTGGGCGTCTACGTCAACGCCGTCGATTACGAGGCCGGCGTGCGCGCCATCATCGACGCGGCGGAGCGGCAAAAACCCTTCGCGGTCAGCGCCTTGGCGGTGCATGGGGTGATGACCGGGGCGCTCGACCCCGAGCACCGCTACCGCCTCAACGCCATCGACCTCGTGACGCCGGACGGCCAGCCGGTGCGCTGGGCGCTGAACCGGCTGCACGGCGCGCGCCTGCCGGACCGGGTCTACGGCCCGAACCTGATGCTGCGGACCTGCGAGGCGGCGGCGGCGAAGGGGCTGCCCATCTACCTCTACGGCGCCACGGCGGGGCTGCTCGACACGCTGACGACCGCGTTGAAGGAGCGCTTCCCCGGCCTGATCATCGCCGGCGCCCGCCCCTCCGCCTTCCGGACCCTGAGTGCGGAGGAGCGGGAGGCGGTGGACCGCGGGATCGCGGAGTCCGGCGCCCGCATCGTCTTCGTCGGGCTGGGCTGCCCGCGCCAGGAGACCTGGGTCTACGAGCACAAGGCGGCGCTGTCCATGCCGCTGATCGCGGTGGGCGCGGCCTTCGACTTCATCGCCGGGAAGCAGCCGCAGGCGCCGATGTGGATGCAGAATTCCGGGCTGGAATGGCTGTTCCGGCTGTCCACCGAACCGCGGCGGCTGTGGCGGCGCTACGTCATGCTGAATCCGGCCTTCCTGTTCCTGCTGGCCTGTCAGGCGGTGCAGATGCCGCTGGTCCGCAGCGGCGAGGCGCGCCGTCCGAAAGGAGAGCTTCGATTTGGCTAGACGGTGGCCGTTGCTTCGCGGTTGCCAAATAAAAATGGCGTCATTATAAATGAAAAACCGTCCGATGCTGTGGGTATGTTTGCCGGTTTGAAAATAATCAGGACCGGCGTCGAAGATTTTCCCTGAAAGACCGCAGTGCAGTGCCCTGGTCCGCGACCCTTGCGGTCCGCGCATTCATGACAGTCGAGGATTCCTGCGATGAGTCTGAAGATCCTGTCGGCGATCGTCGTGCCGCCGCATCTGGCGGTCAGCGGCGCCAGCAAGGCGGCGGAAAAGCTGAGCGTCGCCCTGCAGGCGCACGACCGCATCGACATTGCGAACATGGGCATGGCGAGCCGGGTCCCGATGGACCTCAGCAAGCCGGGCGAACGGATCGCGGTGCGGACGTCCAGCCCCTTCATCGGGCTCGATTCCGTCCTGCCGAACCGCGCGAAGACCCTGTTCTACCAGTCGAACATCCCGGCGCTGATCCGCGGCGGCTCCTACGATCTGGTGCACATCCACAACCCGATTCCGGCGCTGGAGATGATGCGGGTGGCCCGTGCCTGCGTGGCGAAGGGCGTGCCCTATGTGGTGTCCACCCACGGCTTCGTGGAGATCAGCGACCCGGCGGCCTTCCGGCGCATGGACGCGGCGCGGCGGCTGGCCTGGGATCTGCTGATCGACCGGCCGGTCCGCTATGTCGTGCGCAACGCCGCGGCGATCTGCGCGATCTCCCCGGTGGACCTGCCCATCGTCCGCGGCTTCGGCTTCACGGGGGAGGACATCGCGGTCATCCCCTACGGCGTGGACCGCCCGCAGGATTGGGGGGCGCCGACCCCGGCGGACCGGGACATCCACCGCAGGTTCGGCATCCCGGAGCGGGGGGAGGGCGGCGGTCCCTTCACGGCCTTCTTCCTGGCCAACCACACGGCCAACAAGGGGCTTGGCGTGCTGCTCGACGCCTTCGTGGCGCTGTCCATCCCCTTCACGCTGATCGTCGGCGGGGAGAAGCGGGACTTCGTGGATTACGAGGGATACCGGCAACGCTGCGGGCCGGGCCAGACCATCCACTTCACCGGCAATCTGGCCGAGGCGGAGGTGGCCGCCATGTTCCGCCGATCCGACCTGTTCGTCTTCCCGACCCTGGCCGACACCTTCCCCAACGTGATCCTGGAGGCCATGGCCTTCGGCGTCCCGGTGGTGGCGAGCCGGGTCGGCGGCATCCCGCATCAGGTCGACGACGGCTGCGCGGTGATCGTGGAGCCGGGCGACCCGCAGGCCCTGCGCGCCGCCGTCGAGGAACTGGCCGCGGACCCCGGGCGGCGGATGCGGATGGGCCGCCATGGCCGCCTGCGCGCCGAACAGCGCTTCGACTGGGCCGCCGCCGCCGCCGACACCCACCGGCTGTACGACGCGGTGATCCGCCGCCCCGTGGGCGCCGCGGTGCTGAAGGCCGCCTGAGAAACGATCGCCCTGAGAAACGACCAACCGGAAAGCCCCCCGAAAAAGCTGCAATGGAGAAGAGACCTATGGAAGGCAAGACGCTCGTGACCGGCGGGGCCGGCTTCGTCGGCTGCAATCTGGTCAGGAACCTGCTGGATGACGGGCGCGACGTCGTCGTCCTGGACGCCCTGCTGCGGCCGGGCAGCGAGCGGAACGCGGCGTGGCTGCAAAGCATGAACGCCGGGTCCCGCCTGACCTTCATGAAGGCCGATGTCCGCGACTACGCCGCCGTCAAATCCTGCATGGCCGGGGTGGAGGAGGTCTATCACCTCGCCGGGCAGGTGGCGGTCACCTCGTCGCTGGACGATCCGCGCACCGACTTCGACATCAACGCGCTCGGCACCTTCAACGTGCTGGAGGCGGCGCGCCGCATGAAGAACCCGCCGAAGGTGGTCTTCACCTCGACCAACAAGGTCTATGGCGGGCTGGAGCATGTGGCGGTGGAGCAGACCGGCAGCCGCTACCGCTTCGTGGACCGTCCGCTCGGCGTTTCGGAGGCGGAACCGCTGGATTTCCATTCGCCCTACGGCTGCTCCAAGGGAGCGGCGGACCAGTATGTGCGCGACTACGCCCGCATCTACGACCTGCCGACCGTCGTCTTCCGCATGAGCTGCATCTACGGCCCGCGCCAGTTCGGCAACGAGGACCAGGGCTGGGTCGCGCATTTCATCATCTCGGCGCTGACCGGGCGGCCCATCCACATCTACGGCGACGGCATGCAGGTGCGCGACGTCCTGTTCGTGGAGGATCTCGTGCGGGCCTTCCGCCTCGCCACCGAGAAGATCGAGGTCAGCCGCGGGCAGGTCTTCAACATCGGCGGCGGGCCGGAGAACACCATCTCGGTCTGGCGCGAGTTCGGGGAGATCCTGTCCACCCTGCGCGGCGGGCCGGTGGAGGCCGACTTCTCCGATTGGCGGCCCGGCGACCAGCCCTGCTACGTCAGCGACATCCGCAAGGCGGAACGGATCCTCGGCTGGCGCCCGCAGGTGGACCGCGACACCGGCATCCGCCGGCTGTGGGACTGGGCGGAAAGCTACCTCGCGCAGAACAGCCTGCCCACGGACCAGGGCAAACTGGAGCCGGGCCGCATCGCCCTCAGCGCGTAATCCCAATCCCGTGCGGTGGAGGACAGAATGAACGTGCTTGTAACGGGCGGGGCCGGATTCATCGGCTCCCACATCACGCACCGCCTCGTGTCGCTCGGCCACCGGGTGACGGTGATCGACAACGAGTCCACGGGGCTGCGCTCCAACGTGCCGGCGGAGGCGCGCTACATCCGCGGCGACGTGACCAATCCCGCCGATCTCGACAAGGCGTTCGAGGAGGTGCCCGACGCGGTGATCCACATCGCCGGGCAGGTGTCGATCATCCGCGCCTTCAGCAACCCGGTCGGCGACCTGCGCACCAACGTGGAAGGGACGGTGAACGTCCTCCAGCAGTGCGTGGAACGCGGGGTGAAGCGCCTGCTCTACGCCAGCTCGATGAGCGCCTACGGCAACGCCGGGGCCGTGCCGACGCCGGAGGAGACGCCCTGCTCCCCGGTGTCCTACTACGGCGTGACGAAGTACGCGGGCGAGCGCTACGTGCATCTGACCGCGGAGCGGCCCGACCTGCCGGGCGGATTGGCCGTCACCTCCTTCCGCATGTACAACGTCTATGGGCCGCGGCAGGCGGTGGACAACCCCTATCAGGGGGTGCTGGGCATCTTCCTGGGCAACATCATCCGCGGCGAGCCGATCCGCATCTACGGCGACGGCAAGCAGACCCGCGATTTCGTCTTCATCGACGATGTGGTGGACGCCTGGGTCGGCGCGCTCGACAACCCGGCCAGCCACGGGAGGATCTTCAACCTCGGCAGCGGGCGCCAGACCAGCATCAGCGAACTGGCGGACCTCGCGCTGGGGGCGATGGGGCGGACGCGGGCCGACCATCCCGTGCTCTACCACCCCGAACGTCCGGGCGAGCAGCGCAGCGTGCAGGCCGACGTGACCCAAGCCGGGATGGTGCTCGGCTGGACGCCGCGCACGCCGCTGGAGCAGGGGCTCGTGGAAACCGTGCGCTGGGCCCTGCGCGAGAACGGGCAGGAGAGTGGCGTGGCGGAACGCGCCGTGGCCTGACGGCCCTTCTTCAAGCCGGCCATGAATGGCCTCGGCAACGCCAATAAGAAACAGGAGCGGAACAATGCGGATCGCGGTTGTGGGGACCGGTTATGTCGGCCTCGTGTCCGGCGCCTGCTTTGCCGAATTCGGCATCGAGGTCTGCTGCGTGGACAAGGACGAAACGAAAATCCGGCGCCTGAGGGGCGGCGAGATCCCCATCTACGAACCCGGCCTGGATGTCCTCGTCGCACGCAACATGGCGGCGGACCGTCTGTCCTTCACCTCCGACCTCGCCGTTGCGATGGAGGGGGCCGACGTGGTGCTGATCGCGGTCGGCACGCCCTCCCGTCCCGGCGACGGCGGGGCGGACCTGACCTACGTCTACGCGGCGGCGGCGGAGATCGCGCGGACCATGTCCCGCTACACCGTCATCGTCACCAAATCGACCGTGCCGGTCGGCACCGGGCGCCAGATCGCCGCGCTGGTGAGGGACGTCAACCCGCGGGCCGAGTTCGACGTGGCGTCGAACCCGGAGTTCCTGCGCGAAGGCTCGGCCATCGGCGATTTCATGCAGCCCGACCGCGTGGTGATCGGCGCGGACTCCGACCGCGCGCGGGCGGTCATGGAGACGCTCTACCAGCCGCTGATCCGCGCCGGGACGCCCTTCGTGCGCACCGGCATCGAGACGGCGGAGCTGACCAAATACTCGGCGAACGCCTTCCTGGCCTTCAAGATCACCTTCATCAACGAGGTGGCCGACCTGTGCGAGCGGGTGGGGGCCGACGTGCAGGACGTGGCGGCGGGCATGGGGCTGGACGGGCGCATCGGGCGTCCGTTCCTGAACGCCGGGCCGGGCTTCGGCGGTTCCTGCTTCCCCAAGGACACGGAGGCGCTGGTGCGCACCGGGCGGCAGCACGACTCGCCGGTCCGGCTGATCGAGACGGTGGTGGACGTGAACCGGGCGCGCAAGCGGCAGATGGCCGGGCGGATTCTCCAGTCCTGCGGCCCCGACGCGGCGGGCAAGAGGATCGCGGTGCTGGGCATCACCTTCAAGCCCGACACCAACGACATGCGCGAGGCGGCGAGCCTGGAGATCATCCCGCTGCTTCAGGAGGCCGGGGTGACGGTCCATGCCTACGACCCCGCCGGCATGGAGGAGGGCCGCCACCTGCTGCCCGGCGTGGTCTGGCACGAGGACGCCTACGCCCCGCTGGCGGAGGCGGATTGCGTGACCATTCTGACGGAATGGAACGAGTTCCGCGCGCTGGATCTGGGGCGTGTCCGTGCCCTGATGCGGCGCCCGGTGATGGTCGATCTGCGCAACGTCTACGACCCGGCGGCCATGGCGGCGGCGGGTTTCCACTACTGCTCCGTCGGGCGGCGGGATGTCTGGCCCGAGAGCCTGCGCCCCGACACGGCGAAGCGGCGCAAGGCGGCGGAGGCCATGCTGCTCAGCAACGGCTTCGCGGGCGACGCCTGTGTCCTTCCCTTCCCCGGACGCCTTGCGGAAGCCGCTTCCGATCTGGCTGATTGACGCGGGCCCGACGCCCGCGGACGCCGGCAACGCACCGGTTGCCCTGAACGGGCCGTCCCCGCCCCGGCGGTGGCGGCCCGGCGCGGGGACCCGGCTGGGATCTCCCGATTCCGAAAGACGCAGCCATGATTGGCTTGGACGCGCTGGCCGGCAACCGACGAGAATTCATGCCCCGTGTGCCCCCCGGCGCGCGGGGCGGCGCCGTTCCTCCGCGTCCGGACGGGCGGCCCGGCGGGCGGAGGCCGATCGCCGTCCTGCTGATCGACGACCGGTCCCTGTTCGGCGAAAGCCTCGCCGCCGCCATCAACGCCTTCGCGCCGGACGTGGCGGTCAGCCACCGGCGCAGCGCCGCGGCGCTCGC